>JAKAZV010000074.1 GCA_021826505.1 Acidobacteriota bacterium
TCATTTGCGTCTGGCGCAAACAAAAGACGCCATGCAACCCACTGCCCAGGAAAGACTTAGCCTGGCCCATGCGCATGATAACGGTAGCTTTCAGGAAATATATGTATAATTTGTGCTTGACTTTCACCTCTGAACACACTACACATGGACTGGCCGGCTATTAATTTTATGTGCAAACAAATTGCCATTCCCTCCCTTATTCATGCCTGAATCACGAGGTCGCTAAAGGAGTGGACTGTCCAAGAGCAGGAGCTTGCACCCACATTGGGAGAATACGATGTCATCACGTTTGCGTGTGGTTTTGGGCGTTCTGTTTTTTGTTGTCTGCGGCTTGCAGGCGCAGCAGCTTACTTCCATTTCCGGTTATGTCACTGATCCCAGCGGCGCCGCAATTCCCGCCGCGCGGGTCACGGCAACCAACCTCGGCACCGGGCTGGCCCGCAGCGTGATGACCGACGCCCAGGGACATTATGTGTTTTCCGCGGTCAGCGCGGGCCATTACAAACTTTCCGCCACGGCGAAAGGCTTCAAAACCACCGTCCAGCCGAATCTGGTTGTCAATCTCGAGCAGCAGGTCAGCGCCAATCTGAGCCTGCAGCTCGGCGCCGCCACGCAGACTGTTTCCGTGCATGCCGCTGCCGTCCATCTGCAAGTCAACTCCGGCACTGTCGGCTACACGGTCACCGGCTCGCAGATTCGCAAAATCGCGGTCAACGGCCGCAATTTTTATGAGCTGGCCCAGATTGTTCCCGGCTCCGCCAATGCCCCCACCGCTTCGCAGGGCGCCCCGGCCATCGGCCACCTGAGTTCATCGTCGGTCGTGATCAACGGCCTGCGCAGCTCTTCGGAAGAATGGGAAGTGGATGGCGCCTGGGATCTCGATCCCGGCAGCAACGGCAGCATTGATGTTTCCCCGCCTCCCGATGCCATCTCCCAGTTCCGGGTTCAGACCAGCAATTACTCCGCCGCATACGGCCAGGCGGGCGGCGCGGTCGTCAATGTGCGGCTGAAAAGCGGCACCAACCAGTTCCACGGCTCGGCCTATGAGTTTGTCCGCAACAGCGCGCTCGATGCCGAAGACACTTTCCTGAAAGCCAAAGGCCAGGCCAAGGCGCCGCTCAAGCTGAATGATTTTGGCTTTACCGTGGGCGGCCCGCTGGTCCACAAAAAATTGTTCTTCTTCTACAGCGAGGAATTCCGCCGCCTCCGCACCGGCAACATCTACAATACCCACACGCCCAGCCCACTTGAGCTGGCCGGCAACTTCAGCGGCCCCAAAACCCCGCTGCCCAAGAGCGGCAAGCTCACGCTTCCGCCGGGCATCGCCGCCAGTTGCCAGACCGGGCCCACCCAGTTCAACCCCGCGTGCTTTAATCCCTATGCGCTTGATCTGATCAAGGCCGGCATTTTCCCCACCCAGACGGTGCCGCAGACCTCATCCGATTTCAACAACTACATTACTTCCTCCTCGGTGCCCACCAACTATCACCAGGAACTGGTGCGCGTGGATTACCAGATCAACAGCCGGCTGCACCTGATGGGGCATTTCATCCACGAAGGCTATGACGAAGTCACGCCCACCACGCAGTGGGCGGGCAGTTCCTTCCCCACCGTGCAGACCAACTTCGCCGTGCCCAGCAAAAATCTGGCCGTGCGCCTGACCCAGATCGTCAGCCCCACGCTGCTGAACGAAACCGACTTTCAGTTCACTGATGACTCCGATACCGGCAGCCCGGTTGGCATTTATACCCGGCCCGCCGGGTTTCCCACTGCCACATTATTCGGCGCCAACACCGGCAACCGCATTCCCGCCATTTCCCTGAGCAACGGCTATGGCAGCTTCAACGTCGGCCGCTGGCCCTATGCGCTCAATACTCCGCTTTATTCGGCCGCCGACAACCTGACCCAGACCGCTGGCAACCAGACCTTCACCTACGGCGCCATGTGGCAATATGGCATCAAAAACCAGCCGAACGAGGGCAACACCGAAGGTGCCTACAGTTTTAACGGCACTTATACCGGCAATCCATTAGCCGACTTCCTCTTTGGCTATCCCGTCAATTACAACGAAATCAGCGGTCAAATCCCCTTCGAATGGCGCTATCAGACCGCGGAAGCTTATCTGGAAGATGATATCAAGGCCAGCCGCCATCTCACCCTCAATCTGGGCGTGCGCTATTACCTGCTGCCGCATGCTTATGACGCTAATAATAATTTCACCACCTGGGAGCCGAATTTATACAGCGGCCCGGTGAATCATACCGGCGGCTTTGAAAACTTTACTTGTGGCTCGCCTTACTGCTCGCTCAACGGCATCGCCTATGCCGGCGATACCGCTCTGGGCGTGCCGCGCAGCACCGCCAAAGGATATTTTTACAATTTCGCTCCCCGCATCGGCTTTGCCTGGCAGCCCACCGGCTGGCGTCATACGGTCATCCGCGGCGGCTGGGGCGTTACGTATTACCGCGTGCAGTTGAACGACATTCTGGCCAATTCACCGAATAATCCTCCCGTCATTACCAACGAAACCATTGATTATTCCAAGTCCACCACCATCCCCGCGCTCGGCAATCCAACCGCCGGCACGCCGAAAGGGGCTTCCCCTTCGGGTTTGAATGCGCTGGCCTACAACTACAAACTGCCGATGGTGCAGCAATACAGCCTGGGCATTCAGCATCGTTTTGCCGACAATACCATCCTCAGCGTCAGTTATGTCGGTTCCGATGCGCGCCATCTGAGCGATGCTTATAATGCCAACCAGCCGTATGCCTTCACCTGTCCGTCCACCGGCGTGACCGGGGTGGCCAAAGCCCCCGCCTGCACCGCCGGCGTTCGCTACCAATTCAACCCCGGCTTCAATTACAGCACTTCCAGCATCAACAATTTCCGGCCCTACCTGGGTTTTGCCGGCATCACGACTTATCAAACCAGCGGTTCCAGCGAGTACAATTCGATCCAGGTGCACTTGGATAAGCACATGACCCAAAATCTGCTTTTCCAGGTCTCCTACACCGCCTCCCGCAGCCTTGACAACACCTCAAACTACAGCTTCCAGCCGCAAAATCCATATAACCGCAACGCTGACTGGGCGGTTTCCAACTGGAACCGGCCCCAGGTGCTGATCGTAAACTACGTCTACAATCTGCCCTTTTTCCGCGGTCAGAATGGGTTCTTAGGGGAAACGCTGGGCGGCTGGACCTGGGCCGGCATCACCAGCATTGAAAGCGGCACGCCGTTTTCGGTCGGTGTCTCCGGCAGCACGCATGGGCTGGCCGGGCGTCCCGACCAGGTTGCGGGCGTGCTCTATCCCAAGACCGAGGCCGAATGGTTTACTCCCGCCAGTTTTGCGCAGGCGCCCGCCGGCTTTTACGGCAACCTGGGCCGCAACACGCTGCAGGGTCCTGGCATGGAGGAATGGGACATGACCTTCAACAAAAACTTCCGCATCGGTGAACGGGCCAACGCCAGCCTGCAGTTTGGCTTTTTCAATATCTTCAACCACGTCAATCTCAACAATCCGAATGCCACCGTGGGCAGCCCCAATATCGGCACGATCACCGGCGATCTGGCCCCGCGCGTGGTGCAGATGGGCATAGACATCAGCTTTTGACCGGCTGCCTTCGCGAGATGAACTCGCCGCAACGATTCAATCTCCGAAGGGTCAAAAACAAGCGGGTCCTGATTCACCCCCAGGACCCGCTTTTGTTATCCATGAAGAGCAGAAATCAGCTTTGCTTTCTGTAACGATTTCGAGCTATAAACGTAAGCGTTTTGGGTAGTCAAAAGGCACGATATGACATTCATCAAGACGGTTCTTCACTCCGCGGGCATTCTGGCGCTCGCCGGCAGCCTGAGTCTGTGCGCGGCCGGGCAAAAAGCCGCCGCGCCGGCGCGCGCGCATGCCTCCGCCTGGGCCCGGGCCCGGACTCTGGTGCATAAAATGACGCTGCGGGAAAAAATCGAGGAGCTGCACGGCACCCCCACGCGCGGCCATTTCCGCCATATTGTCGGGATACCCCGCCTAGGCATACCCGAGTTGCGGCTGGCCAATGGCTGCGTGGGCGTCGGCCCCGCCGATGACCGCCCGCAGAAGCCCGCTACCGCCCTGCCCGCCTCGATCGCGCTGGCTGCCGCCTGGTCGCCGCGCCTGGCGCGCCAGTACGGCGTGCTGATGGGCGCCGAAGCCCGCGATCTCAACTACGGCATGCTCGAAGGTCCCGATATCAATATCGCCCGCGTGCCCCAGAATGGCCGCACCTTTGAGGCCTATGGGGAAGATCCATTTCTCGATGCCCGCATCGCCGTGCCGGTGGTGGAGGGCGTACAAAGCCAGCACGTAATCGCCGAGGTGAAGCACTACGACGCCAATAACCAGGAAACCGACCGCTTTCAGATCAACGAAATCATTCCCTTGCGGGCATTGCACGAAATTTACCTGCCGGCGTTTAAAGCCACGGTCGAACAGGCCCATGTTGCCGCCGTCATGTGCGCCTATCCCCGCATTAACGGCACCTTCAACTGCCAGAATCCTTATCTATTAAAGGACACGCTTTGGGGCCGCTGGCATTTCCATGGTTTTGTCACCTCCGATTTCGGCGCTACCCACAGCACCGTCCGCAGCGCTCTCAATGGACTGGATGTTGAAATGCCGAATGGCCACTTCTTCGGCAAGCCGCTTTATGCCGCGGTCAAGGCGGGCAAGGTCCCTATTTCCGTGATCAACCATATGCTCGAAGCTCGTTTTTCCACCATGATCCGCTTCGGGCTCTTCAACCACCCACCCGTGCCGCGCCCGATACCGGTGCGCCGGGATGCGGCCATCGCGCTGCATATTGCCGAACAAGGCATGGTGCTGCTTAAAAATTCCGGCGATATCCTGCCTTTGCAGGGATCTCAAATCCATTCGCTTGCCCTCATAGGCCCTTATGCCGTTCGCGCCATGACCGGCGGCGGAGGCAGTTCGCACGTGGTGCCGATCATAACGGTCAAGCCTCTGGCCGGCCTGCGCGCGCTGGCGCCGCATGCGCATATCGTATTCAATAACGGTTCTAATCCCGCCCAGGCCGCCCGCATTGCGCGCGCCGCCCAGATCGCCATCGTGATGGTGGGCGATCATGAAACCGAGGGCCACGACCACCCCATTTCGCTGATTGATGGCCAGAATGCGCTGATTCGCGCCGTTGCCGCCGCCAACCCCCGCACGATCGTGGTCATGAAAAGCGGCTCGGCCATCCTTATGCCCTGGCTTCAACAAGTCCCCGCCGTGCTGGAGGCCTGGTATCCCGGCGAGGAAGACGGCGCCGCCGTTGCCGCCGTGCTCTTCGGCAAAGTCAACCCTTCCGGCAAACTGCCTTTAACTTTTCCCCGCACTCTGGCCCAACTGCCCGCCCACACCCCGGCGCAATATCCCGGCGTGCCTGTGCCGGGCGCCCATTCCGCGCGGCTGCCCTTTTTTCATTATTTACACCAACGCATGGTTCCCATGCAGGTTCACTATAGCGAAGGCGTTTTTGTCGGCTACCGCTACTACGATGCCCGGCACGAAAAGCCGCTGTTCCCCTTCGGCTTCGGTCTTTCCTACACTGCGTTTGCCTTCCATCACCTGCATGTGGCGCGGAGCATCTTGACCGCCGGCAGTGCAAAAACTCTGCGCGTCAGCTTTGATGTCACCAACACCGGCCATCGCGCCGGCGCCGAGGTAGCCCAGCTTTATCTGGGTTATCCCTCCAGTGCGCAACTGCCCGAGCCGCCGCGCCAACTGCGGGGGTTTAAAAAAGTATTTCTCGCTCCCGGCCAGACCCGCCGCGTGACGCTGAGCGTGCCCGTGCGGCTCTTGCGCGCCTGGAATCCGGCCTCTCATTCCTGGCAGCCTCTTTACGGCTACTATCGCGTGCTGGCCGGCGGCTCTTCCGCCCATCTGCCGCTGCGCGCCACGGTCTGGTTGCGAAAAAAATAAGTGGATATCAGATCACGCATCGGACGTGATGCTCTAAATTAAAATCCGTACATCCCGCAGGTTATTGCCCGTCGGGCCGGTGACGATGCCTTCGCCCAGGGATTCGAACAGCGGGGTGGCATTGAATCCGGCCAGCGCGGCCTCGGGGTCAAGGCCTTGCCGGCGGGCGCGATCCCAGGTTTCGCCATCCACCATCGCTCCCGCCAAATGCGAATTGCCGTCCACGCCATCGGTGCCCAGGCTGGCGGCGCAGATGGGCTGGCCGGCGAGCAGCCGGGCGCATTCCAGGGCAAAGGCCTGGTTGCGGCCGCCGCGGCCGCCGGAGCGATCCACCTTCACCCGCACTTCGCCGCCGGCGATGAGGCAGGCGCGAGGATTTTTCCGCCGCATTTCGGCTATGCGGGAGCAAAGCCAGGCAGCGGCCTGGCGATAGTCCCATTCGTCGGCGGTGACATCAAGCACTGGCTCATAACCGGCGCGCCGCGCCTGCTCCGCCAGCAGTTGGCAAACGGTTTGGTTATCGGCCAGCAGGCGCCATCGCGAGCGGGCAAAAACGCTATCACCGGGTTTGTGCGTCTCGGCCAGGCTGTGGCTCTGGATCAACTCCCGTGCCGGCGAAGGCGGCTCAATTTTATATTCTTTCGCGGCCCGGTAGGCGTCTTCCACCGTCGAGGGATCGGGCAGCGTGGGGCCGGAGGCAACGCTCGATAAATCTCCCGGAAGAACATCGGAGAGCAACAGCGTGAGTTGCTCAATCCCGTCATGCGCCGCCGCCGCGGCCAGCCGCCCGCCCTTGAGCGCCGATAGATGCTTGCGCAGAATATTGATGGCGCCGATGGGGGCGCCGGAAAGAACCAGCGACCGTGCCCAGGCCTGAGCCTGGAGCAAGGTCCAGGGCGGCTGTCCGGGTGAGCGCCAAAGTGCTTCCGCGAGGGTCGAGCCTCCACCCGAGATCAGGAATATCGCCAGCGTCCGTGCCGGCAAGCCGGCCGCGGCGGTCAGCATTGCCTGGCCCGCTTCCAGACTGGCGGCATTCGGTTCGGGATGGCCGCCGGCAAAAACCTGAAACCCAGGAACTTGCGGGAGTTGATCCGAGGCCGGCAGCGCCAGAATTCCCTGCGACGGAATCCCGTCCAGGGCGCTTTGCAACCCCTCCGCCATGGCGGCGGCGGCTTTGCCCAGACCGCAGACCCAGAGAGGCCTTCCGGGAAAAAGCGCGTATTCGCATTCGCCCATCTCCGTGGCCAGGCGTAATCTGCGCCGGCCGGCGGTGTCGGGCGCGGAAACTTCCAGGCTTTCGCGCAGCCAGCGCGCGGGTGCCAGCGCCGCCAGCGTGGCGCGCAGCCAACCCTCGACCATGCCGCGCATTTCCCGCGAATTCAATTTTTTCTCTTCCCCATCCGCGTGGCAGTCTCCCGTAATGTCGCCCGCATCCCCCAATATGCCAGCATTTTTAATGATTTTCATTATGCGCGACTGACTCCGGCATTTGCCTTGGTTATAATTAATTGAATAGTAAATTCGATTTCCAGTCTGTCCGTAAGCAGTTTCCCTTCAGAATCTGCGGGCGGTGAGGCTGCGGCTTGCCCCGCGTTGCCATGATGCCGCGGAGGCCGGCCCGATCATAGAAAGGCAAGCATGGCTACTTCCGAGCTGGCGGTCACGGCCCCGGTCGCCCCCGCTGGCGACTTGGTCAATGATTTCAGCATTCAGGTTGCCACCGTAAACGGTTCCGGCAGCCAGTCCTCGAACCTGGTGCTGTTGCGCACCCTGTTTCAGATGGGCATTCCGGTTTCAGGCAAAAACCTGTTCCCCTCCAATATTGCCGGCCTGCCTACCTGGTACACCATCCGCGCCAGCCATCGCCACTATATCGGACGAAAAAAAGAGACCGATCTGCTGGTGGCGATGAACCCCGAAACCGCGCGCGACGATGTGGCCGGCCTGCGGCCGGGCGCGGCGGTGATCTACGACGAGCCGCTGCAGCTCGAAACCCTGCGCCAGGATCTGATCTTTTATGCCGTGCCCTACGACAAAATCGTGGCCGGCGTCTGCCCCGAGGCCAAGCTGCGCAAACTGGTGCGCAACATGATCTATGTCGGGGTGGTGGGTGAATTGCTGGGCATGGACTGGAGCGAAACCGAGAAGGCGGTGCGCCGCCAGTTCCGGCGCAAACAGAAAGCCGCCGACCTCAACTGGGCCGCGGTGGTGGCAGGCCGCGACTATGCGCAACAGCATTTGACCAAGCGCGACCGCTGCCGGCTGGAGCGCATGAACGAAACCGCCGGCCAGATCATTATTGACGGCAACGCCGCCGCCGCCCTGGGCTGTCTGTTTGCCGGCGTGACCGTCGTCGCCTGGTACCCCATTACGCCCTCCAGCTCGTTGTGCGAGTCGCTGATCGAATACCTGCGCAAATACCGGATTGACGGCGCAACCGGCCAGGCCACCTTTGCCGCCGTGCAGGCCGAAGACGAGCTCTCGGCGCTGGGCATGGTGCTGGGCGCGGGCTGGATGGGCGCCCGCGCCATGACCTCAACCTCGGGACCGGGAATCAGCCTGATGGCCGAATTTACCGGACTCGGCTATTACGCCGAAATTCCCGCCGTGATCTTCGACATTCAGCGCGTGGGACCCTCCACCGGCCTGCCCACCCGCACCGCCCAGGGGGATGTGAGCTTTACCGCCGGCCTCAGCCATGGCGATACCCGCCATGTCGTGCTGCTGCCCGGCACCGCGCGCGAATGCTATGAACTGGCCATGCGGGCCTTCGATCTGGCCGAGCAACTGCAAACCCCGGTTTTCGTGCTCAGCGATCTGGATCTGGGCATGAACAACTGGATGGCCGAGCCGTTTCCTTACCCCGATCAGCCGCTGCAGCGCGGCAAAGTTCTCTCGGCCGGCGATCTTGAGCGCCTCGGCGGTTTTGCCCGCTACCGCGATGTGGATGGCGACGGCATTCCCTACCGCACCCTGCCCGGCACCGACCACCCCCAGGCCGCCTTTTTCACCCGCGGCAGCGGCCATAACGATCAGGGCCAATACAGCGAAAAATCCGCTGATTACAAAAACAACGTGGACCGGCTGCTGCGCAAATTCCAGACCGCCCGCGGCCTGGTGCCCCAGGCGGTGCTGGAGCGCCCGGGCGCCGGCGCGCATGGCGTCATCGCCTATGGCAGCACCCATTTTCCCCTGCTCGAGAGCCTCGATCAACTGCGCGAAGAGCAAGGCATCGAGGCCGCCTATCTGCGGCTGCGCGCCTATCCCTTTGGCCCCGAGATCGCAGCATTCGTGCGCGAGCATGAAGTTGTTTACGTGGTCGAGCAGAACCGCGACGGCCAGATGTACGACCTGCTGCGTCTGGATTTGCCGGCCGACCTGGCAACGCGGCTGCGCTCGGTGCGCTGTTATGACGGCTTGCCCGTGGACGCCCGCAGCATCACCGAAGCGATCGTCAATTTACAGTAATGAAGGATTGAAATCATGGCCACCGTACCCGCCGAGATCAAACGCAACCGGATCGGACTTGCCGCCAGCGATTACAAGGGCGGTAAAACCACGCTCTGCGCCGGCTGCGGCCATAACGCCATCAGCGAGCGCATTATTGACGCCTGCTATGAGCTGGGGCTCGATCCCCACCGCATCGTCAAGTTCTCGGGCATTGGCTGCTCGAGCAAAAGCCCGGCCTATTTTCTCAACCGCGCGTTCGGCTTCAACTCCGTGCACGGCCGCATGCCCAGCGTGGCCACGGGCGCGCTGCTGGCCAACCAGACCATGCGGGCGATCGGCGTCAGCGGCGACGGCGACACGGTTTCGATCGGCATGGGGCAGTTCGTTCACCTGATGCGGCGCAACCTGCCCATGGTCTATATCATCGAGGACAACGGCGTCTATGGCCTCACCAAGGGACAGTTTTCGGCCACCGCCGATCTGGGCTCCAAGCTGAAAACCGGCGTCATCAACGACCTGCCTCCCGTGGATACTTGCGCTCTGGCCATTCTCTGCGGCGCGACCTTCGTGGCCCGGTCGTTTTCCGGCGACAAGCGCCAGCTTACGGCCGTGCTCAAGGCCGCGCTCGCGCATCGCGGCATGGCCATGCTCGACGTCATCTCGCCCTGCGTCACCTTCAATGATCATGAAGGCTCGACCAAGAGCTATAAATACGTCAAGGAGCATGAAGAGGCGCTGCAGGAAGTGGATTTTGTCCCCGTCTTCGAGGACATCAGCGTGGATTACGATCCCGGAACCACGACCGAGGTCAAGCTGCACGACGGCTCACGGCTGCGGCTGCGCAAGCTGGGGCGCGACTTCGATCCGCAAAACCGCGAGCAAGCGCTCAGCCTGCTCACTGCGAGCCATGCCCAGGGCGAGGTGCTGACGGGAGTTTTTTATATCCAGGCCGGCGCGGCCGATTTCACCCGGCAGTTGAACCTGGTGCCCGAGCCGCTGGCCACGCTGCCGATGGAGCGTGTGCGGCCGCCGCAGAGCGTGCTGGACGAAGTGATGTCGAGTCTGCGCTAACCGCCAACTTCCTGCGCCTTCCGCAGCAGCTTGAGAAGCCCGTGCATGGATTCGCGGGAAGATGTCCAGCGGTCGTTCCGTGGATTACGGTAATGGGTTTCGAGCGCGACCGACCCTCCATAGTTCAACTCGCGCAAGGCCCGGAACTGGCCGGCATAATCAATCGCTCCGGCGCCCATGCATTCCCAATGCAATTTGCCTTCCGGGTCCCGGCGAGCGTCCTTGACGTGAATATGGGCGATGCGCCTGTGATCCAGGCATTGCCAGGCGTCGGGAAACGGGGTTTCACCCGCGGCAAAGCTGTTGCCCGGGTCCCAGAGATGGCTGAGAAGGGGATGCGGCAGGGCGGCCATAATTTCCGCCGTCTCCGGGCCGGTCGCCATATTGGTCGCAAATTCATTTTCGAGCAGCAGATCAATATTTTCCGCAGTTGCGATTTCGAGGGCCTGGCCGAGCGCATCTATCACCTGCGCCAGAATATCCCGGGGCCGGGCGATGCGCAAAAAAGCAAAGATGCGCAGCCGCCGGGTCCCCAATTCGTGCGCCAGCCCGGCGGCGCGACGCAAGAGCTCGAACTGATCCTCAAGGCCGGCATCGGGCGCGCGTGACGCGGGCGGATGCTGATCAGAAGGAAAGCGCAGCGGCCGGGCTCCCGGCAGCGCCACTTTAAATACCGGCGTGTCCAGCGCCGTGAGCCGCACGCCGGCGTCTGTAAGCAGCCGGCCAATCTCCCGCGCCTGTTTCAGACTGCAATCCCGAGCCAGATAGACGCGGCGGCCCTCCAGATTCAACTCCCGAAGTTCGATCTCATCCAGCCCGAACCCGGGCGCGAAGTTGCGCAGCACCCGCGCCAGATCGAAGTCAGCTTCATCGCTGATGATTCCGGGACGCATTTCATTAGTTTAGAAAAAAACGGCCGCGGCTGGCTGGCCGCGGCCGGTGGTTCAAATAGAAAATGTGATCGGGTTAGAATTCGTATTTCAAGGCGAACTGCATAATGCGCGGTCCGCTGGCGCCGGTGATCTGGCCAATATTTTTCGAGTTGTTCAGGCCGGTATTGGGATTATTCCAATTGGCATGATTAAACAGGTTGAAGGCGTCGGCGCGGAGTTCGAGCCGTTGGCCTTCGCGCACCTGGAAGAAGCGGCTCAGGCTGACATCCATGTTCCAGTATCCCGGGCCAAAGAGATAATTCCGGCCGGAGTCGCCGTATTGAAATGCCGCTGTCGGGGCGCCGCAACTGCTGGTATCCGTGCCGCTGGTGGGGCAGCTAAACACGGCGGGATTGAACCATTCCTTAATGGTTTTGGGCGCGACGTTGGGATTGCCGTTCACATTGGGATATTCCAACCCGCCCGACTGTCCGGTGAGCGCGTAATCCTTACCCAGAGTCACGGTATAAGGGCTGCCGCTGTGGATGGTCAGGATGTTGGAAAACCGCCAGTTGCCCAGAATGGCATGGGCCGCGCCACTGCCGCCGATATTGCTTTCCGCAACCAGCGACAAGTTAAACACCTGCGGAATATCGTAGCTGCAGTTTCCGTAATTCTGGTTGCGGTTGAAGGGATTCTCGTAGGTTTGGCCCGCAATTTCCCCGCCGAACTCGCCGTAATCCAGGCAGTGCGACCAGGTGTAATTGGTCAGGATCGTGTAATAACGGTTGAAGCGGTGGTTGGCCGAGAGCAGCAGGGCGTTGTAGTTGGCATTGCCTCCCGGATCGGTCACGGCAATGCTGCCATACGCCTGCCCGAAACGAGAACCGTTGTTAATCAACGAGAGCAATTTCTGATTCTGTTCATTGCCCGTGGTATCACATTTGGATGCACTCCATCCCCCCGCCGCCGCCGCGGTGGCGCATTGCGCCGGAGTCAGCCACTTGGAGGGATTGAATTGGGTGCCCATCCAGATATGATGGGTTGCGCTGCCGATATAGCTGGCCTCCACCATCCAGTTCCCTATCTGGTGCTGGAGTGTCATGTTCCACTGCTCCATATAGGTGTTTTTCAGATTCGTGGGATTGCTGACGTAGGTGCCGAAAGCCGGGAAAAAGGCGTTAAACGAGGGCGGAAACGGCAGCGGGAAGGGATTGCCGCCGGGAAATCCTTGATATGGATTGGTTAATCCACCCGCCGGCGCGGTGATGGTCACGCCGCTGCCCCAGGGCGCCTGGTCGGCATAACGGTCGAAGTAAAAATTTTCCGGTGAATCATAAATCAAACCGTAGCCGGCGCGGAGCGTGGTTTTGCCGTTGCCGCTGGGATCCCAGATGAAGCCCAAGCGGGGGGAAAAGTTGGCGATATGTTGCTGCACATAACGGGTCGGCACGCCCGGATCGCCGGCAAATAATAGCCCGGCTGGAGCGTTGGCATAATGGCCGGTAAACT
>JAKAZV010000075.1 GCA_021826505.1 Acidobacteriota bacterium
GGTTCAACAACAGCTCCGCGCCCGCGGCAAACTGGAGCTGCGGCGTGAAATGCTGGCCGCGATCGCCGAAGCTTACCGGGTGCCGGTTTTATTCTGCAACCAGATCGGCGGCAACGATCAGTTGATCTTCGACGGCACCTCGCTGGTCTTCGGTCCGGGCGGGGAACTCCGGCAGCAGGCGCGCAGCTTTCAACCCGATCTGCTGATCGTGGATCCGGATTCTGGCGCCGGCGCTCGCGCAAACGAATCCACCACCGGCGCCGCCGATGCCGTGGCCGCCATGCGGCAGGCTCTGGTGCTGGGCCTGCGGGACTACGTCCATAAATGCGGCTTTCGCTCCGGGGTGGTGGGCTTGAGCGGGGGCATTGACTCGGCGGTGACGGCCGCGCTGGCCGTCGAAGCCCTGGGCGCTTCCCAGCTTGTTGGCCTGGCGCTGCCCAGCCGCTATTCTTCGCCCGGCAGTCTGGCCGACGCCCGGGCTCTGGCGCGCAATCTGGGCATTGAACTGCGGGAAATCAGCATCGAGCCCGGACTTGAGGCCGCGCTGGCGGCGCTTGCGCCCGCCTGGCAAGCGATGCCGCATCAGGATCCTAAAGGCTTGACGGAGCAGAACCTGCAATCCCGCCTGCGGGGCTTATACCTGATGGCGGTTTCGAACCGCACCGGCGCCCTGGTGCTTTCCACCGGCAACAAAAGCGAGCTTGCCACCGGCTATTGCACTCTCTATGGAGACATGGCGGGCGGCCTGGCGGTTTTGGGCGATGTGCTGAAAACCCAGGTCTATGCGCTGGCGCGGCACATCAACCAGCAGCGCGAAATCATTCCCGCCGGCACCCTGACCAAGCCGCCTTCGGCCGAGCTTCGCCCGGACCAAACCGATCAGGATGATCTGCCTCCCTACGAAGTTGTGGATGCGGTCATTGCCGGTTATGTGGAAGACTATAAGACAGGCGAGCAGATCGCGCGCGAGCTGCGGCTGCCGCTGAACCAGGTGCGGGATTTGATCCGGCGCATTGACCGCAGCGAATACAAGCGCCAGCAGGCGGCGCCGTGCCTGAAAATCTCGCCCAAGGCGTTTGGCATGGGCCGGCGGTTTCCCATTGCCCAGCAATATGAAGAGACCGTGGCGCCCGCGGCCGTGGAAACCGGCACGATGACGGAAGCCGGGAAGGTGCAAGCATGAAAAAATTCTTTCTCCGTTTTTTGATTCTGGCGATGCTGATTCCGGCCGCGGCCTGGGCCCGGCCCACGCTGCGCATTCCCATGGCCAGCCCGGCCGTCATCCGCCGCCGGCTGGTGGCGTTTCTGAACCGCACCCTGGGCTGGCAAGGCTTCAATTCCGTCAGCGTCCTGCAGATTTCCCGGCCGGACCGCAGCGGGCTGCGCAAGGTCACGGTGCTCTTCACCAAGGGCAAGCAAAAGGCCAAGCAGTCCTATTGGGTTACGGTGGATGGCCACGAGATCGTGGACAACGCCCCGCAAAACCTGGCCGCCGATCCCTGGGCGGCGACGCGGGCCAAGCTGCAGCTGCAGGGCGCCCCCAGCGAAGGCCCCGCCAACGCGCCGGTCACCCTGGTCGAGTTCAGCGATCTGGAATGCCCGTTCTGCAAGGAAGCCAATCAGGTCATCAATCAGGTGCGGGCGGAATTGCCCGGGAAGATGCGGGTGATTTTCAAGTATTACCCGCTGACCAATATCCATCCCTGGGCCATGGCCGCCGCCAAAGCCGCGGTCTGCGTAACGGCGCAAAAATCCGATCACTTCTGGCCCTTTGAGCAGACGGTCTTCAGTCATCAGGACAAGCTCGATCAACTGCCGCTGGCGCGCGTGCCCTCGCGCCTGCGCGATTTCGCGCTCGAATCGGGCACCCAGCCCGGTCCTTACGATGCCTGCCTGAATTCACCCGCGACCATGGCCACGATTCAGGCCTCCATGCGCAATGGCCAGCTCGTGGGGGTGAATTCCACGCCGACGCTATATATTGACGGCCGCGAAATCGCCGGCGTCATTCCCGCCAACACCTTGAAATCCCTGGTGCAATACGAGGCCAAAATGGCGCCCATGGACGATCATTCCCATCGCTCGTTCGCACTCGGCGCGATCAAGGGCAAACAATGCGGCAAATGCGGCGTATTGCCTCCATTGCCGAAAAAACATTAAGTTCATATAACATTTCGCGAAAACGGCCGGGAAGCAATATCAACATCGCCGCGCCGCGCATTTCATTTCCGGCGGCTTCCTTAGTATTCTCGTTGCATGCCCCCGATCCCCGATGTCCCGGGCCAGGCCTGGCTGAGCCGCGCCCGGTTGATCTTTCTGGGCTTGCTGGGCGCGGTGCAAATCGCGCTCACCGCGCCGTATCTGTTAAACAGCGGCGGCGAACGCGGCTTCTGGCAAATCTGGTTTACCTGGCTGGGGCTGGCTGTCATCGAATGGTTATGGCGGCATTCCCGGCCGGTTCGCCAGCTTTCCATCCTGACCGAGCTGGCGGCCGATGCTTTCATGCTCGGCGGCCTGGTGGCCGCCACCGGCGGACCGGACAGCGTATATACCCTGTTTTACGCCCTGCTGGTGATCGCCGCGGCGCTGGTGCTGGAGCGCCGCAATATCTATATGCTGGCCGTGCTCTGCGTGGCTTCGCTCGCGCTGGCGATTGGCCTGGGCTGGCGCGGCTGGCTGCCCGGCTCCTGGCCGCGTCCGGCCAACAGCCATGCCGCGCTGCTCAGTCTGATCCTGAGCATGATCGCGCTGGCCGTCACCGCGTATCTTTCCAGCCGGCTGGGCGCGCAACTGGCCGCGACGGGCGAATTATTGCGCCGCCAGGAGCAGATTACCGCTTCCCTGCGGGCGCTGAACCGCAATATCATGCGCTCGGTGACCGGCGGCCTGATCAGCAGCGATCTTGACGGACGCATCTATTACGCCAATCCCGCCGCCGAACAGATTCTGGGGCGTTCGATTGATGCCGGCGGCCGCGCGCTGGTGCAGGACGTGCTGGGGCAGGAGATCGCCCAGGCGCCGCTGAGCCAGCGCCTGGAATATCCCTGGCGCGAAGCTTCCGGGGAAACCCGTTTGCTGGGCCTGACCGTTACTTCCCTGCTCGAAGGCGATCAGGCGGTGGGCCGGGTCTACAGTTTTCAGGACCTGACCGTATTGCACCGCCAGGAACGGGAAAGCCGCGCCCGCGACCGCATGAGCGCGCTGGGCCGCATGGCCACCGGCCTGGCGCATGAAATCCGCAATCCATTGGCTTCGCTCTCCGGTTCGGTGAAGTTGCTGGCCCGCTTCGCTCCGCTCGATGCCGAGCAAAAGCAATTGGCCGAAATTATCCTGAAAGAAAGCGAGCGCCTGCACCGCGTGGTCAGTGATTTTCTGGCCTATGCCCGCGACCGCGACGTACACCGCCGCCGGCTCGATCTGGGCGCCCTGCTGCGCGAGCTGCTGCAGATGGCGACGCATCGCGCCGGTTCCGTCCCCGCGCCGGAAATTGCCGCCGATCTGGGCGCCGCGCCGATCTGGATTCTGGGCGATGATGACAAGCTGCGTCAGGTCTTCTGGAATCTGCTCGAAAATGCCGCCCGCGCCATGCCCCAGGGCGGCCGCCTGGAAGTTTCGGCCCGGCCCTCGGCCGCCGGCATCCGGCTGGAGTTTCGCGACCATGGCTGCGGGCTGCGTCCGGGCACGGAAGAAACCATCTTTGAGCCGTTCAATTCCGCATTTCCCGGCGGCACCGGCCTTGGGCTAGCGACCGCCTACGCCATTGTGGAAGCCCACGGCGGCAAAATCTGGGCCGAATCTCCGCCCGGCGGCGGGGCCAGTTTCGTGCTGCATCTTCCCCTGGCCGATCCCGCCGCGCGGGAACAGACCGCGGCCACCAACTGAATTTCGCGCCCGGCCCGCCCGCGGCATACAATAACCCTGCACATTGCTTTTATGGCTTCTCTACTGATCGTGGATGACGAAACCGCGCTGACGACCACGCTCGGCATCGCCCTGCGCAAAGACGGTCATCAGGTCGAATGCGCCGCCAGCCTGGAAACCGCCGTTCCCATGCTCGAAGCCGGCCAGTTTGATATCGTGCTTTCCGATATCCGCCTGCGCAGCGGAGAAGAAGGGCTGGAGCTGCAGCGTATTTTTCGCGACTCCGGCAGCGACGGCTCGTTCATTTTAATGACCGGCCACGGCGACGCCAGCGCCATCCAATCGGCCCGCATCGGCGGCGCGGCCGGCTATTTGACCAAAGGCCCGGAGCTGGTGGATCAGGTCCGGCGGGCCGTCGCCTCCGAGTTGGAAAAGCAGGTCATGCGCCGCGAAAACCGCGGCCTGCGCCGGCAACTGGCCCGCCTGGATCCGATGGCCGAGTTGATGGGCTCCAGCCCGGAGCTGGAGCGCCTCAAGGAGTGCATTCGCAATATCGCCGGCACTGAAAGCACGGTCATGATCCGGGGCGAAAGCGGCACCGGAAAAGAGCTGGCGGCGCGCGCGATTCACGGTCTCTCGCCCCGCCGCGATCACCCCTTCATCGGCCTGAACTGCGGCGCGCTGCCGGAATCGCTGCTTGAAAGCGAATTGTTCGGCAGCATGAAAGGCGCCTATACCGGCGCCTATGCCAATCGCCGCGGGCTGTTTGAAACCGCTTCCCAGGGCACCTTGTTTCTCGATGAAATTGGCGACATGCCCGCGCCCATGCAGGCGGCCTTGTTGCGCGTGCTGCAGGAGCGGCGGGTGCGTCCGCTGGGCGCGGCCCGCGACGTGCCGGTGGATGTGCGGCTGATCGTGGCCACCCATCAGGACCTGGAAGCGGCGGTGCGCGAGGGCCGCTTTCGCGAAGACCTCTACTACCGCATCAACGTCATCCCCCTCGCCATGCCGCCGCTGCGCGCCCGCCGCGAGGACATTCCCGCCCTGGCGCAGCATTTTCTGCAGCGCTTCGCGCGCGACATGCATAAGCCGGCGCGCGCTTTTTCCGAAGCCAGCCGGAGCCGCCTGTGCGCCCACGACTGGCCCGGCAACGTCCGCCAGCTGCAGCACTGCGTGGAGCGTTCCGTGGCGCTGTCGTCCGCCGCCGTCATCGAGGCCGAAGGGCTGGAGAGCCTGTCGCCCAGCCGCCAGCCCGCCGCCGATCTACCGCCCGGCTTGCCGCCCGAGGGGTTGGAAGCGTATCTGGCCCGCATCGAAGAGCAACTGCTGCGGCGGGCGCTCGAACAGGCCGGCGGCGTGCGCAAGCAGGCGGCCGAACTGCTGCGCTGCAGCTATCGTTCGTTCCGCCATGGCGCGGAAAAACATAACATCTGAGCCGCGACCCTCATGCCCGATCCACCGGATCAAAAAACCTCCCGCTCCGGGTGGGTTACCCTCGGCCGCTTAAGCGGCCTGGCGCTGCTGTTGCCCTGCGCGGTGGTCGTCGGATATGCCGCGGGCTGGTGGCTCGATCATCATTTCCGAACCGGCCATGTGTTCACAATTGCCGGCACCTTAACCGGCGCCGTGGCCGGGCTCTATGAACTGCTGCGCGAAGCTCTCAAGTCATGAAAGCGGCGCAAACGCTCTCCCCGCAGGCATGAGGCCGCGAGCGCTTAGTGGTTATGTATAGTTGTTCTGACTGCGCTGGCCGTTTTGTATCAGGCCTGTTTCGCTTCCCGCAACGCGGCCTGCAGTTCCCGCAGTCCCTGGCCCGCGCCCCGCGCGTGGCCAAAAACCGCCGTGCCGGCGACAAACACATTCGCGCCCGCCGCGGACACCAGCGGCAGCGTGGCCGCATCAATGCCGCCATCCACTTCAATATCCAACGCTAATTTCTGCGTCCGCAGCCAGGCGCGCAGCGCGGCAATTTTTTCCGCGACGTAGGGAATAAAACTCTGGCCGCCGAATCCGGGATTGACCGTCATCAGCAGCACCATGCTGAGCCGGGGCAGCAGCAGTTCGATTTCCTCCCAGGGCGTGGCGGGGTTGAGCGCCACCGCCGGCTTCCGGCCGGCCTGGGCGATCTGTTCCACCACGCGGTCCAGATGCGGCGTGGCTTCGGCGTGGGCAATCACGATGTCGGCGCCTTGATCCACGACCGGCCCCACCCAGATCTCCGGGCGCTCGACCATGAGATGGGCTTCGAGCGGCAGCCGCGTCAGCTTGCGCAGCGCGCCCACGAACATGGGGCCCATGGATAGGTTGGGCACGAAATGGCCGTCCATGATGTCAATCTGGAAGCGATCGGCGCCGGCGGCTTCCACCGCCCGCACCTGCTCGGCCAGATGGCCAAAATCCGCGGCCAGTATGGAGGGCACCCAGCGGGGCGCCATCTCATGGGGAGTCGTTTCTTTCATGGCTTCAGCAGCGCGGCCAGCAGCTCGCCGGCCTGGTTCTGCGCCGCTTCAAACATCACATCCTGGCCCAGAATGCGCAGTTCCTGGCCCAGCGCGGCCATCGGGTCGGTGCGCGGATAGGCGCCCGCCTGGCGGCCGGCCGGACCGGTGCGATCACTCAGCTCGGCTTGAATCAAGGTTCCCGAGCGCGCGATTTCCAGCCGTGCCTCACGCGATTGAAACTGAATGCTGTGCTGGATGTGATGGCTGTCGGAGCACGCGGCGTGGGTAAACGCCAGCCGGAAGCCGCGGCCGGAGGCATCTTTCATGGCCAGCTCCTCGGCGCCGGCGCGACCGGCGATGCTCCAGCCCAGCCGCTCGGCCAGCCAGCCGCTGAGCAAAAGCGCCGGGCTGTTGAGCGCGGGCTGGCCGGCGCAGGCCATGAAATTGACCTGATCCAGATTCTGCCAGAGCCGGCGGCCGGCGGGCGTGCCGGCGGCCTGCGCCAGCAGCCGCCGCCAGCGGGTCAGCCGCGTCCAGGCCAGATCGCTGCGGCCGGTGGAAAGTGGCAGCAGTTGGCTCCGCAGCTTCTGCCACTGGCCGGCCTCGGGCGAGGCTTCGAGTGAATCGTAAATCACCCGCTGGCAATGCGGCCCGAGCGTCCGCACGCATTCGATCCCGGCGGGCGCGCGCCGCCACCAGAGAAACGTGGGCAGGTCGCCGTGCAGCAGTTCCAGCAGCGCGGGAACCATGCCGGCGCTGTCTCCGCCCCGCAGTTGTATGAATTCGCCGCCCGCGCGGGAATCCTCCGCCGGCGCCGTCTCCGGCGCCAGCACCCGCGCCTTCCATATCCGCTCCACGGCCGCGCGGGCGCTGGAATGGGACGCCGGCGGCAGCATGGGCAACAGCACCCGCGCCGGATAGTAGCGCAGCACCGGGGCCAGCTGGCGGGCCACCTCCTGGGCTTCCTGATCGCTGGTCACCACCGTAATCAGGTTCAGCGTGGCCAGGCGCGCCGCTCCGGCCATTCCGCGCACCGCCGCTTCCACCGCCTCAAGCCCTATGCAGCCGGCATCCGAAGTGGCATTCGCAGTCATGGCCGCCTCCACTGCCGCCCATCGGCGGCCAGAAATTCATCGGCCGCGGCCGGGCCCCAGCTGCCCGCGGCGTAGTTGGGAAAATCGGGCGCGCGCTGGCCTTCCCATGCCTCCAGCAGCGGCGTGGTCAGCGCCCACGCCGTTTCCACCATGTCCCAGCGGGTAAACAGCATGCTGTCTCCCACCATGGCATCGAGCAGCAGGGTTTCGTAGGCTTCCGGCTGCGGCTCGCCGAAGCTCGAGCCGTAGTTGAAATCCATATGCACCGAGCGCAGGCGCATGTCGGTGCCCGGCACTTTGGCCTCAAAGCGCAGCGAAATGCCCTCGTCCGGCTGGATGCGCATGGCCAGCACGTTGGGCTCGATCGCGGCCTCGGTGTGGCGGAACATCCATACCGGCGGGGATTTGAACTGGATGGCGGCTTCGCTCACCCGGCGCGGCATGCGCTTGCCCGAACGCAGATAAAACGGCACGCCCGCCCAGCGCCAGCTTTCGATGCCCAGCTTGAGCGCGGCAAAGGTTTCGCGGTTGGAATCGGCCGCCACGTCCGGCTCCTGCCGGTATCCCGCCACCGGCGCGCCGTGGATAAAGCCCGGGCCATACTGCCCGCGCACCGCGACTTTTTGCAGCGCCGCGTCGCCCTGCCGCGGGTCAAACAGCGAGCGCACCGCGTTCATGACCTTGGTTTTTTCATCCCGCACCGGTTCGGCCTCGAAGCGGGAGGGCGCTTCCATGGCGATCACGGTGAGCACCTGCATCAGGTGGTTCTGGATCATGTCGCGCAGCGCGCCGGCCTCTTCGTAATAGCCCCCGCGCTGCTCCACGCCCAGGCTCTCGGCCACCGTAATCTGCACATGATCTATATACCGGCGGTTCCAGATGGGCTCAAAAACGCCGTTGGCGAAGCGGAAGACCAGGATATTGCGCACCGTCTCCTTGCCCAGGTAATGATCAATGCGGAAGATCTGCTCTTCTGCAAAAACCTCGTGCAGGCCCTGGTTCAGCACCCGGGCGCTGGCGAGATCGCGGCCAAAAGGCTTTTCGACGATGATCCGCGTCCAGGCGCTGGGGCTGGCGCCTTCCTGCGGCCGGTTCAGTCCGGCGCGGCCCAATTGGCCGGCGATCACGGCAAACAGGCTGGGCGGCGTGGCCAGATAAAACAGCACGTTGCCGCCCGTATGCGGCGCCAGCTCCCGCAGTTGCGCCGCCAGCTTTTGATACAGCCCGGGGTCCTTCATGTCGCCGCTGCAGTAATGAAAGCGCGCGGCGAAGGCGTTCCATACCGCGTCATCGGGGTTGATGCCGGAGAGATCGCGCAGCCCGGCGCGCATTTCATCCACAAACTGGCTGTCGTTCCAGGCGGTCGAGGAGACCCCCACCACGGCAAACGCCGGGGCCAGCCGTTGCGCCTGGGCCAGCGAATAGAGCGCCGGCAGCAGCTTGCGCCGGTTGAGATCGCCCGAACCGCCAAAAATGACCACCGTGCACGGCGGCGCGGTGCGCTCAATGCGTATGCCGGCGCTCAGCGCCTGGGCGGGATCAGGAAGAGAAATAGTAGCGGCCATAGAACTATTTCAGCATAGCCTTGCGGCAATGCGGGTGCAAACCTGGCGGGGGTGCGGCGGCGGGCGGCCTTGAACGCTGAGCGCGTTCCGGCCATAAAATAAAAGCAGCCTTCAAGTTTATCCCTTCGTCCTCCAGTAATGAGATGATCAATCGCGAAATCTCCCGCCTGCTGCGGGAAGCCGCCGACCTGATGGAAATCGCCGGCGAAGACCCGTTCCGCATCCGCAGCTATCGCCGCGGCGCCGATGCCGTGGACCAATGCCCGCAAAGCATGCGCGAGCTGGCCGGCGAGCCACGGCAAATTCTGGCCCTGCCCGGCATTGGCAAAGGCCTGCTGGCGCTGATTCAGGAAATGCTGTCCACGGGAAAGCTGGAGCAGCGCGAGCAACTGCTCCAGCGTTACCGGCCGGAAATGCTCGATCTGCTCCAGATTTCCGGACTGGGGCCCAAGACCATCGCCCTGATCTTTGAGCATTTTCACGCCGCTTCGGTGGATGAAGTGGAGGAACTCGCCCGCGCCGGGCGGTTGCAAGGCCTGCCCCGCATGGGCGCGCAGTCGGAAGCCAAAATACTGCGGGGCATTGCCGCGTGGCGCAAGCTGAGCGGGCGTTTCCTGCTCAGTCAGGCGGAAAGCGCGGCCCATGGCGTGCTCGATTGGATGCGGGAAATTTCCGCCATTGCCGGCTTGACCGTGGCGGGCTCGCTGCGGCGCGGCCGCGAAACCATTGGCGATGTGGATGTGCTGGCCGCCGGCCCGCGGTTGGACGGCGCGGCGCGGCAGCAGGCCGGCGAGCATTTTCTCCGCTTGCCCGGGGTGGAGCAGGTGCTCGGCCAGGGGCCGGAAAAAACTTCGGTCCGGCTGCACAGCGGCCTGCAGGTTGATCTGCGCTGGCTGGACTCCGCCAGCCTCGGCGCCGGGCTGCAGTATTTCACCGGCTCGCAGGCGCACAATGTCGCCCTTCGCGGCCGGGCCGTCAAGGCCGGGCTGAAGCTGAACGAATATGGATTATTCAGAGGCAAAAAACGCATCGCCGGCGAAACCGAGGAAGCGATCTATCATGCCCTCGGCCTGGCCTGGATTCCGCCCGAGCTGCGGGAAAGCTGCGGTGAACTGGAAGCGGCGGCCGCCGGCGGGCTGCCGCAATTGCTGCGCCTGGAAGACATGCGCGGCGATCTCCACATGCACACCGTGGCCAGCGACGGCCGGGCCACGATCGAAGAAATGGCCGATGCGGCGATCGCGCGCGGCTACCAATACATCGCCATCACCGAGCATTCCCAGGCGCTGGCCATGGCGCGCGGCCTGAATGAAGTCCGCGCCCGCGAGCATATCCAGCTCATACGCGCCGCCGACGCCGCCTTCCGCCAGGGCCGCAAACCCTCCGCCGGCGGGCCGGAACGCCCGCTGCGCATTTTCACCGGCATCGAAGTGGATATTCTCGCCGACGGCCGGCTCGATATGGAAAACGGCGTTCTGGCGGAAATGGACGTCGTCATCGGCAGCCTGCATTCCCGATTTGATCTGCCGCCCGCCGCCATGACCGAGCGTCTGCTGCGCGCCATCGAAAACCCCCATCTGCGCATTCTGGGCCATTTGACGGCGCGCATCCTGCTGCGCCGGGCCGCGGTGGAGTTCGACTTTGAAGCCGTGCTCGCGGCCTGCGCCCGCGCCGGCGTGGCGCTCGAAATCAATGCCTCGCCCGAACGGCTCGATATCAACGACCAGCATGCCCGCCGCTGCGGCCAGGCCGGCGTGCCGGTCGTCATCTCGACCGATGCCCATCAGCCCCGCCATCTCGATCACATGCGCTATGGAGTCACCATGGCCCGCCGCGCCTGGCTCGAACCCCGTCAGGTGCTGAACACCCGCGGCCCGGAGGAGTTGCTCGCCGCCCTGCGCCCGCGCATTGAAACATGAGATGGTTTCGGCTGGATCTCTTCTATTCGATTTGGAATGCTTGCGGCTTTACTGCCATTCCTGATGGCGGGGACTATGCCTTTAAGGCGAGGAGTTTGGTTGCGGGAGTTTGGCCGTGCGGGCTGATTTTTATTTTCATCATCAAAATTCAATGGCTGTAAGGTTTGCCGCGATGACGATTGCGCAAATGCTTTGATTTCCGAAAATGAGACAAAGCGCAGAACCATCCCGAGGTCGAAGATATTGGCTAATTTTTGCAGGGTTGCCATGTTGTAACGGCCGTAATTTGGGTTTTCCAGCCGTGAAATCACCGATTGCGTGGTGCCAATTTTTTTCGCCAATGTGGCCTGATCCCAGCCATGCTGCTCGCGGAGAAGACGCACTTGCGCCGCGATTGTATGCCGCAGCTGGGCCCAGGCGAAAGCTTGCCGGAATTTTTGGTCAGCCAGCTTTGAGGGTTTGATTTTCATAATTCCTCCATCAGGGCGAAGCGTTTGTAACGGCTGGCATCGTTGAGAATTTCAGCCGCGCGCCGCTGGGCGAGATCCTGTTCTTTTCGCAAATGCGAACGCTTTTTGATCGCTGGCAAAAGCATGATGAATATTTGGGATGCTGATTTAAAGATGCCGAAAATGCGAATTTGCCGGGTTGATGTCCGGCAGCGGATTTCAAATAATTCACGGCCCAGGGGTTTGAAATGCGGCATGGCCCATTGCTCCACGGGCATTTTGCGTAAAGTCGTCAGAACGGCAAGAAATTCCGCGGCGCTTTCAGAATCCTGCCGGGAAATCCAATCCGAAATTTCAGGCCGTCCGCCCGGCCGCAGGTATTCATAAAATTCACAGCCGTGAATCATAAAAGCATATCGCAAAAATGCGATAGAAGTCAATCGTGGGCATGCGTTTTACGGCTTTAAGGCCGCAGCCCGAAGCAATAAATATTCGACCCATGGTCCACCACAAACACCCGTCCGCCGGCCACGGCCAGCCCGCTGAAGTGCGTCCAGGTGGCGATGGCGCCGCCGCTTTGATAGAGCAGTTTGCCGGTGCGGGCATTGAGCACGCGCAGCACGGCGTGGTGTGCATGCGCTTCCCGCTGCGCGTCGCTTAGGATTTTTGTCCCGTAATGGCCGTGGGCTTTCACCGCCGCGCCCTGGGTCTGCTGCACATTTTCTCCGGTGGAAAGCGCGAACACCAGGCCGTCGGCAATCGCCGCCGGATCGGGCACCGCAAACCCGCCCGCCATCCACACCGGCTTGAGGACTACCTGTTTTTTGGCGTTGTGCGCCAGCCGGAAGGCCATCAGCGAGCCCGCGGCGGTGTTCCCGATGACGCGGGGAAAATGCGGCGCCATCTTCGACACCGGACCCCAGACCGGCACATAGAGCCATTCCCGGCCCTGCGCGTCGCGCCAATGCGAAAGCGCGCCCCAGATGCCCTTGGCTTCATAGGCGCGCTGGTCGTTGGCCAGGCGCAGCCGCTGCCGCAGGGTATGGTGATCCGCGCCGCCCAGCGGCCGCGCGGGAACCAGATACAGCGTGCCGCCCTTGCCGCCCGCCGCCAGCCAGGCATGCCGCTGCCAGCTCAGCCAGGCCACGCTCGTGGCGCCCAGGTCCAGATCAAAGTGCGTGAGAAACCGCCAGTTGGGCGGGGCAAAATAGCCGGTCCGCCGCAGCCCTTGCGGCGTGGCGGCAATGATGCTTGAACCCAGCCAGCCGCGCCGCGGCTCCAGCGGGCCGTCGCCGGTCGCGGCATAGAGCCGGCCATCGGGAGCCAGCGTGGGTCCGCCGCGTCCCCAGACGCCGGACGGCCCGCCGTTTGAAACCAGCAGCTCCCGAATCTCCGGCCGCTGGCGCTGGCTGACGTGCATGGCGTACACTCCCGACGCCGCATCGCCGCAGCCCTGGGAAATCGAGGTATAAACCCAG
>JAKAZV010000183.1 GCA_021826505.1 Acidobacteriota bacterium
CAGCCAGTCGAGCTCTTTCTGCACAAAATAGCGGGTTTCGAGCGGCGCCAGTCCCGGCGCATATCCAATGCAAACCACGCGGCCGGCGAAAGCCGCGGTTTCAAGCGCCAGGGCATAAGTATCGGCTCTTCCGGCGGCTTCGATCACTACATCGGGACCCTCGCCCCGGGTGAGATCGAGCAACTGCTCCCGTGCGGCATCCCCCGCCGGAACGGCGTGGCGCGCGCCCATTTGTTGACAGCGGCGCAGTTTTTCCTGGTCCACATCTACCGCCAGCACCTCGGCGCCGCGGGCCAGCGCGGCGGCAATAGCGCCCAGGCCCACTCCGCCGCAGCCCAGGATTGCGACCCGTTCGCCAGCCACGATGCGGCCGCGGCTGACGGCGTGAAACCCGATTGAAAACGGTTCCACCAGGGCCAGCGTGGCGGCATCAAGACCGTCACCCGCGAGCAGTTTGTGCGCGGGAGCTAAAAGGTACTCAACCAAACCGCCATCCCGCTGCACGCCATAGGTTTGGTTGTCACGGCAGGCATTGGGACGCTGGGCGCGGCAGGCCGTGCAGCGACCGCAGTTGGCCTGGGGCATGACCGCGACCGGCTGACCCGTATGCCATTCCGCCCCAACCGTTTCACTCAGCGATTCGATTGTGGCCGCGATCTCATGGCCGGGAATGCGGGGATAAGCGAAAAGCGGGTTTTTGCCGCGATAACTGGAAAGATCAGTGCCGCAAAGCCCCACTCGCTGAATGCGCAACAAGACCTGGTCGCCCCGCGGAGCCGGCGGCTCCGCCATATGGATTGTTTTTAATTGACCCGGAGCCTGAAGCTGGAGCGCGCGCATGAGTCAGTGTACCGAGGCTGGATGCTGGAATGGCGAAGTAAAAAAAGTGGCCCCGCCATGTCCCGAACTGGTGGATGTGGCGCGGCCGCTTTTTTGCTTTACTCTACCGCAGGGATTGAATGGCTTTCAGGACGGCCTCGAAATTGGGCTGCTCGGCGACTTCGGGCACGTATTCGGCATAACGGATGATTCCCTGCCCGTCCACGACGAAGACAGCGCGTGATTCAAGGCGTAGTTCCTTGATCAGCGTGCCCATGGCCTGGCCGAAGCTGGCGTCGCGGTGATCGGAGAGAGTCTGCACGTGGCTGGCGCCCGCGGCGCCGCACCAGCGCTTTTGGGCAAAAGGCAGGTCCATGCTGACGACGTATATGCTTACTCCGCCCAGATTGCCGGCTTCCTGGTTGAAACGCCGGGTTTCGGTGTCGCAGACCGGGGTGTCGAGCGAGGGCACGGCGGCAAAGACCCGTACGCCTTTGGTTTCGGAACTTTTGACCGGCTTGAGTTCGTTGCTGAGCAGGGAAAATTCCGGCAGCTTGTCGCCGGGCTTGAGCTGAGGGCCGACGAGGGTGAAGGGATTTCCTCTGAGGGTAACCGCGTTCGTTCTTTCCATGAAATCAATCCTTTTTCTCTGAAGATCAAAATCTTATTGTGTTTTGGGCAGGGCTTCATCGCCGCTGGGGCCATAGATCGAAGGCACCCGGGCGCCCAGGGGACGCAGGTACACGCTCAATTGTCCGCGATGATGCACGGCATGGTTATGGGCGAAAAGCAGAAATTCCACCGCCGGCATACGTAAGATGCCGCGCAAGTCCAATTCCGTCAGTAATTGATTTGCCGTCATGGCGCGGATTTTTTCCAGCGTGGGAGGGGTGCGCTCGGCAAACCAGGCGGTCACCATGGGCAGGGTCTCGGGCGGTTTGCCGGGCCGGCGCTCGGGATCGAATTTGAGTTCGGCAATGCTGTTGAGAAACCAGATCTGGCTGGAAACCAGATGCCAAGCCAGATCCTCCGCCGAACGGGATTTGGCGTCCAGGCGAAAATCATGGCCATGGGCCGGCAGGGCCGCCACCACGCGCTGCGTGGTGAACATTTCGCGCTCGAGCATGTCGCACATCAGATCGCGGAATTCGAGAGCGGCGGTGGGAGTCATATCAGTCATCCTTGAACCAGGCTTAGACGCCAATGACAGTCGTCAACTCCTTGACCGCGGCGGCTGATTTTTCCAGTTGCGCCCGCTCTTCGGGCGAAAGCCGGATTTCGATCACATCTTCAATGCCGCGGGCGCCGAGCTTGCAAGGCACGCCAATGAAGAGTCCGTGAATGCCATATTCGCCTTCCAAATAGGCGGCGCAGGGAAGAATTTTCTTTTTGTCCTTGAGAATGGCTTCGGCCATCTCGGTGACGGCCGCGGCGGGGGCATAGTAGGCGCTGCCGGCCTTTAATAGTTGCACAATTTCGGCCCCGCCATCGCGCGTGCGCCGGACCAGTTTTTCGATGGCTTCGGGCGACAGCAACTCAGTAATCGGAATGCCGGCCACGGTGGTGAAACGCGGCAAAGGCACCATGGTGTCGCCATGACCGCCAAGCACGAAGGCGTTGATGTTTTCGACTGAAACCCCAAGCTCAAGCGCGATGAACGAGGCAAAGCGGGCCGAATCGAGCACGCCGGCCATGCCGATCACGC
>JAKAZV010000076.1 GCA_021826505.1 Acidobacteriota bacterium
GGCGTGGATTCACTCACCGGCGCGGCGGCGCGTCCGGCCAGCGCGCCATACACCTTATTGGTCGAGGTAAACAGAAAAAAAGCCCCGGGCGCGTGCCGCCGCATCGCTTCCAGCAGATGCAGGGTTCCGGCCGCGTTGACCTGAAAATCACGCCGCGGACGCAACAGCGAGGTGGTGACCGCGACCTGGGCGGCGAAGTGATAAATTTCATCCTGGCCGCGCACCGCCGCGGCCAGTTCGCGGGGATGGCGCAGATCGGCCTCCATCAGCCGGAGCTGCCCCGGGCCGGCCAGCGATTCCAGCCAGCTCCAGTGCATGCGGCCGCCGGGGCGGGAAAAATTGTCGAGCAGCGTGACGCGCGCGCCCTGCCGCAGCCGGAACGCGGCCAGGCTTGATCCGATAAAACCCGCGCCGCCGGTGATCAATACCCGCGGCGGATCGCTCTCCACGGCTTCGGCGGGCGCGGCTTCCAGCAGCGGTTCCGGCAAGTTCATAATGTGCCCGCCAGTTCGCGTTCCCAGATCGCGGCGGCCTCCGGCCGCGGACGGCAGAACCAGGTTTCGGGTTCGGGGTGGGCGCGCAATTGCAGCCCCGCGCTGCGCAGCATGGCTTCCATCGCCGCGGGGTTGGGAATCCACCAGTTGGTGGGGTCGCCGGCAAAAGAATGCTCAATGAAATACAGGGCGGGAAAGCCAGGTTGGGAAAATGGCGTCTCATCCCAGAAGCCGTAGTCCGGCGCCGGCGGTCGGCTCGCCGGCGCGCCGCGGATCATGCTCTGAAAAATCAATTCCCGCCGGGTTTTGCGCACCAGCAAATCCAAGGCATAAAGGGGATAACGCAGGTGATACAGCAGCCCCATGAATAAGACGTAGTCAAATGTTTCCGGCTCGCGGGCGAGATCATAAACCGACGCCCGGCGAAATTCCACCTGCAGTTCCAGAACTTCCGCCGCCAGACGCGCCTGCGCGAGGTAATGTTCGTCCACATCCACGCCCACCACCCGGCGCGCGCCCCGGCGCTTGCATTCAAAAGCATAAAACCCGGCATTGCAGCCCACTTCGAGTACGCTGGCGCCCGACATGTCGGGCAGCACATCGGCGATGCGGCGCCATTTGACCTGGGGATAGTCGCCTAAAAAATGATCGGGCGCGGTGGCAATGCCGTTCAGCCGCAGGTTTTGAAACCAGGGGTCAAGAAGCTTGATTCTTTCGGCCAGGCTTACGGCCTCGGGCGCGGTGATTTCGGTAAGCGGCATGCAGAGAGGGCAAATCGCAGCCTGCGCTGAATGGATGCAGCCGAGGTTTCATGGTTTGTTCGGCTCTGCATCGCTTATTAAAGTGCCGCTGCCGGAAAGCGTGCGGCACAGCAGTCCGGGATCATCCGATATGATGACGGCTGCCCCTGCCCGGGCCAGACGCCGCATGCGGGCCGGATGGTTGACGGTCCAGACGATGGTTCGCCAGCCCTGCCGGTGCAGCCGGGCGAGATAACCGTTTGAGGCTATAGTCCAATGCGGCGCGACCCAGCGCCAGGGCAGGCCATGCAGCCGGCGCCGGGCGCGCAAGTTGTAACAGAGCGGCAGGTGCGGCGCCTGCCGGTATAGGCGCTCCAGCCAGCGCCGGGAAAAACTGCTGACCACAAAACTGTCCAGCGGCAGCCGGCAGGTGGAAAAAATCTTGCTCAGGCTGGCTTCCCCGGCCGTGCATTTGACTTCGAAATCGAACCAGCACTTCCCGCCATGGCGCTCCAGCACTGCTTCCAGGGTCGTCAACTGGGGATGAAGTTGCAGCAACTGCCGGTATGGAGTGCCGGCAATGGCTTGCTGCTGACATTTGTCATCGTGATGCAGCACCCAAACGCCGTCCGCAGTCTGATGCAGATCAATTTCTACGCCTTCACAGCCTTGTGCGATCGCCCAGTCAATGGCGGGGAGGGTATTTTCAACCAGGTCCGTTCCGGCCGCCTTGCGGCACCCCCGATGACCCAGGCGCAGGGGGGCGGAAAATTTAGTTAAGTCATTTATATTCATTGCCTTATATGCGATCAAGCCAGGCCATCCCTGCCTTCGGTTTTCTCAAAATCGGTACAAAAACCGGCAATTATGCTACAATAAATCATAATCCCATGAACAAAAATGTTCACGTTACCCGCTATACGTTAATTCCGCAAGGCAATCGCGCGATCGTATGCGAAGGCAATATTCGTCTGGCGTTGATTGACGGTCTCAAACTGAATACTCACGCTCAGGGGCATGGCCACAAACTGCCGGAAGACGAAGACATTCAGTGGGCATTGAAAAATGCCCTGGTGGCGCGTTACCGTGTCTTCCACAAGCCGATGTCGTCGCGGGATTTGGAAGCCGCGGCCGCTCTGGACGATTAATTTTCCATCACCATCAAACCTTTAATGTAATCGGTGCGGAAGCGGTCGGTGGTAAAGGCCGCGGTGACCTGAGACAGCCCGGCATAACGATGGGTGATGAGAGGCTCGGCCTCGATCACGCCCTGGCAGAGCCATTGCAATGCCTGGGCATAAACTTCGGGCTTGCCCTGCGCATTCCATCCACCGCTGGCCCCGGCGCTGGAGACAATATATATTTCCTTGAATTGTATGGGGTTAAGCAGGCCGAGGCTGGCATGATCGTGTCCATGGCCGAAGAGCAATAAAGTGCCCTGCTTGCACATGAACCCGGGAACATCGCGGTAAAGCGGTCCATATCCGGCGCAATCAATCAGGTATTCCACCCCGCGGCCCTGGGTGAGCTGCCGCACTTCCGCGACCCAGGCTTCCGGAGAAGTAGTCAGCACCCGGCCCTGCCAGCGGTGAATCAGCTCATGCTTGGCCGGGTTGGGCTCGGCCACCAGCACCTGCCCCTGAAATCCCAGCACCCGCCGGAGATATTGCAAAAACAGCAGCCCGGTGGGACCGGCGCCACAGATCAGAACCGACCGGATCGGGCGGTCTCCGTGCCATGCATAACGCGCCGAGGCGGCTTCCATGCGCCGGCTGGAATGTAAAACGCAGGCCAGGGTTTCCGCCAGCGCGCCCAGGCCCGGCGCCAGCGGCTGGGCAATGGCGATGGCATTGCACAGCGGCACGGCCAGATATTCGGAGAGCCCTCCGGGCAATCCGGTGATGCCCTGCTCCAGATAGTATTCGCACTGGTGCGAATCGCCGGTGGCGCAGTAATCGCAGACCGGCGTGCGGTTCTGGCTGCGGCAGTTCCAGCCCTGATCCACGATGACGCGGTCGCCGGCGCGAAACTCGCCCGCCGCCTCGGCGACGACCGCCTCGATTTCATGGCCCAGAATTTGCGGCGATTGCTCGAACGGTATCGGCCTGCCCTGGGCGTCGGAATGGTAATTGGCCTGACCCAGGTAAATATGGAAATCGGTGCCGCAAACTCCGATCGCGCGCGGACGCACCAGTAACTGTCCGGGCCGCACCGTGGGCAGGGGAATTTCACCCAGCTGCAGGGTTTCTTTCGCAGTCAGCAACAGCGCGCGCATGGTTTCCGGCATGATGAGAAGCTCAGCTCAAATCGGCACTTTCCATGATGGCAGGATATGCCGATGGGTTCAATGCGCCCATGCGAAAAATAGATGATTTGTATTTTGGATTCGATACGGTATGGTCGGGGCGGCCGGATTTGAACCGGCGACCCCCTGCGCCCAAGGCAGGTGCGCTACCAGGCTGCGCTACGCCCCGACAAGCGTTGGTTTCATTTTAAAACATTTCCGGCATCTGCCGCCGCAATCAGGATGGATTGCATGGCAAATGAACCGCATAATTCGCCACCAGCCAGCATCGCTTTCCTAACGAGCGATATGTTTTCAGCCACACAATAAACTGGCTTACTGAACCCATGGCGGATAGCGGTTTTGCAGGGCATTTCAAATGGATTTATGTCATATTAGACATAACGGATTATGGCTCGGACGCTGAACAAACCGTTGGTTTGGCTGAGGGGCGAGGTTAAAGACGCCACCCTTCAGCGCCGCGGCCCGGGTCGAAGCCGGATTTCTTTTGCGCAGATTACAAAAAGGCGAGAGCCTCGGTCTGCCGCACTCGCGGCCCATGCCATCGATCGGCTCGCAATGCCGCGAACTCCGTATCAACGACGAAAACCAAACCTGGAGGCTTATTTACCATATTGCCGCGGACGCCGTGGCGATTCTCGATGTGTTCAGCAAAGAAGACCGCCGCGACACCAAACGAAGTTTCGATGAATTGCAAAAGACGCCTTGCTGCTTACATAAGAGCAGCTTCGGGCGGGGGAGGAAAGCCAAAATGAATGCCTTAAAGAAGGTGCGATTGCAGCGTGCGGGTTGGGTAGCTGGGGACGCAGCTATGTTCCTCAACCTTAATCCCCAGGAAGCGCAGTTTGTTGAATTGAAGCTGGCGCTGGCCGCCGGAGTTCGCCAATTGCGGGAGCAGCGCGGCATGACTCAGGCAGCTCTGGCGAAGCAGTTGGGCTCCAGCCAATCGCGTATTGCCAAGATAGAAGCTGCGGACCGGTCGGTGACTGTCGACTTGATGATGCGATCACTGCTGGCCATTGGCGCGACCCCTGGCGTGATTGCAAAGCTGATCAAGCGCGTGGAGACACGTCGAGCCGCATGACCTTACATGGCGAATGAACCGCGCAGCTTCTGTTGCCATGGCTGAGCCCATATTCTGTCGCGCGGCCGGGCTGTGTGCGTTAAGCAACGTTTTATCTTTCACCGCGGGCTTCATCTATGCGGCTGGCTAGAACCTGTCTCATAAATGGTGAATGTCATCAGATCAGGGTATGTTTGCGGCTTTTCCAGCGAAACAATTCCGTGTAGTGGGCAAATGGGCCCGAGCGAAAGAAAAGCCGCATGCATGATGTGAATTTTAGTAGACATGGCTTTATGAGACAGGTTCTAGGGTCAAAATACTCGCAGCTAATCTTTTATTGTCTTGACATCTGTTATCTGGGCTATGCTGGTAACAGGGCATCCGTGCCTCATGGCGGCAATGCCATAAACTCAAACACTCAAGGTAAAACTAAATGGCAAACAATTTTGCTAAAGCGATTCGGGAACTGGAAGCGGAAAAAGAGCGTATTGACGCGGCTTTGCGCGTGCTCAGAAGCATCGGCGGGGGCGGCGGAATCAGCACGGGCTCGGGTTATGCGCCGCGCAAGCGGAATATCTCGGAAGCCGGCCGGAAACGGATTGCCGAAGCTCAGCGCCGGCGCTGGGCCAAGGTCCGGGCCGCGAAAAAGTAAGTCCTGTAATGGCCGGAGGGGCGCGCCGCATAGCGCAAGCCTTCGGCCTTATTTCTAGCTCGGTTCTGCCTCCCACGGCTGCCTTTTTATAGCTTTCCACGCGAACCGGTTTTGCCGTTGCGCGCTTCCGCGGCAAGCATGTCTTCCCGCGTTTCCAGTATCCGGCGGAATTCTCCAACACCTGTGCCAGAAGCTAAAAGCGGCTCCGCCGTGCAAGCCATCTTATTTGATATGGACGGGGTCTTAGTGCGCAGCAACCCCGGCCATCTGGCGGCCTGGCGCGAGCTGGCCGGGCGCCTGGGCGTCCAGCTCAGCGAAGCCGAGCTGGCCTACGGCGCCAGCGGCCGGCGCGGCCCGGAAATTGCGGAAGTCCTGTTCGGCCCCGCGGCCGCGGAAGCCTGCCGTGGCTGGGCGGCGGATAAAGAAGCCTGCTTTCGCGAACGGGCGCGGGCCCAGGGACTGCCGGCCATGCCGGGAGTCGCGCGGGCGGTCGCGGATTTGCAATCCGCGGGATACCGCCTGGCGGTCGCCACTTCGGCGCCGCGCGAAAATCTGGAGTTGACGCTGGCCCTGCTGGGCCTGGAATCCGCCTTCGCTACGACCGTCAGCGCCGAACAGGTGCGCCTGGGCAAGCCGGACCCGGAAGTCTATCTCACGGCTGGTGAGCGGCTGGGCGTGGCCGCGCACAACTGCTGTGTGGTTGAAGATGCGGCGGCGGGCATTGAGGCGGGGCGCCGGGCCGGCATGCGCACTCTTGGCGTGGCCGAAAGCGCGGAGCAGGAAGCGATATTGCTGCGGGCGGGCGCCGAACGGGTGATTTCCGATTTCACGCCCGCGGCCCTCGAGGGGCTGAGCTTCCCCGCCTGGCTGGCGCGATTTATGCGCTAGAGCCGGCCGGCGGGCTGGCGGCTAGCGGCGGACTATAAGTCTGCGGTTAAGGATAAAAATCCGCTGCTTATCTCTGAGCGTGATCCGCGGGTTCAGTCTGGCTCAGCAGGCGCTCGGCCAGCGCCAGATCGGCGGGCGTGGTGATTTTTAAATTTCTCGGCGAGCCGGGAATGGCATAGACGGGCTCGCCCAGATGTTCGATCAGGCTCGACTCATCGGTGCCGTGAAAGCCATCGCTGACGGCTTTTTCAAAGGCGCGGCGCAATAACTCATAGCGAAACACCTGCGGGGTTTGCGCCAGCACGATGCGTTCGCGCGGCAGCGTGGTTACGATCCGGGCCTCGTTTTCCGCCGCGCCGGCGCGTTCCACCTGCTTGACCGTATCCACCGCCGCGACGGCGGCAATGACCGCGCCCAGCCGCGCCGCCGCGGCAAGGGCGCGGCGAATCAGCCCGTCGTCCACCAGCGGGCGCACGGCATCGTGCACCGCGACCAGTTCGGTATCCCGCGGCGCCTGTTGCAGCGCCGCCCACACCGTGTCCTGGCGGGTTTCTCCCCCCTCCACGATCTGCACCGGCAGGCGCAGCCGCGTCTGGGCCAGGCATTCCCGCACCCGGATTTGGTCTTCGATCCGCAGGGCAAGATAAATCGCGTGAATTTCCGGGCAGGCGTCGAATTGCCGCAGCGTGTGCAGAAAAACCGGCACGCCGTGAAACTCCAGAAATTGTTTGCGCTCCATCCCGGCCGTGGTGGAACCCATGCGCGTGCTCAGGCCGGCCGCGGGTAAAATGGCGATCGTTTTCATCAGTGGTTGGGTTGATGCGGCAGAAGTATAAGGTCAGTGCCGGAAAGCGGCCCGGCCGCTCAGCCGGTGGGCGTGTTCGCCAGCCAGGGCTGAGGCGCCGGCGGAGCGGCCGGCTCCGCGCGTTCTTCCAACCGGCCGAAAATCATTTTTCCGGCCGTGGTCTGCAGCACCGAAGTGACGGTAACATCAACGGTGCGTGAAATCAGGCGGCGGGCGTGGTCCACCACCACCATGGTGCCATCTTCGAGATACCCCACGCCCTGGTGAACTTCCTTGCCCTCGCGGCTGATCGCCACCCGCAGCACCTCGCCCGGCAGCACCGCCGCTTTGACCGCCTGCGCGGCCTCGTTCACATTGAGCACTTCCACTTGCTGCACCCGGGCCAGCTTGTTCAGATTGAAGTCGGTGGTCACGATTTTGCACTGGCGATGCTGGGCGGCCGCAATCAGCTTATGATCCACCTGTTTGATCTGGGGGCAGTCGTCGTCAATCAGCCGCAGCTCCAGGCCGGGAGATTTCTGCATCTGCTGCAGCACATCCAGCCCGCGGCGGCCGCGGCTGCGTTTGCCGCTTTCGGCGGAGTCGGCAATGGCCTGCAACTCGTGCAATACATACTGCGGCACCAGAAAGGGGCCTTCCAGAAACCCGGTGGCGGCGAGCTCGCAAATGCGGCCGTCAATGATGGCGCTGGTGTCGAGCAGTTTGGCATGGCGGCTTTTTTCGCCGCCAAAGATGCCGCCCAGCGCGGCCAGATTCAGCATGTCGCCCTTAGCCGCGCCCAGCGCCAGGCCGATATAGCCCATGGTCAAGAGCACCAATCCATCGGTAAAGCCCAGGACGCCGGCCCGCAGCCGGGCATGCCAAAGAATCAGAGAGATGAAAAATGCGCCCACAATGCCGAGCAGCGAGCCCAGGGCCGCGCCCAACAGGCGCTGCAGCGGCACTTGCCGCAGCCGCAGCTCAAATAAAATAAGCGCCGCGCCGAACAGCAGTCCGCACAGCAGCGCCGGCCCCAGCGCCAGACCCCCGGGCCGTAATAATGCCGTTCCCATCAGAACAAAAATGACCAGCAGGACGCGGAGCAACCATAGATCAGCGTGGCTGGAGGATGTTGTCATAGGTGGCCCGAATGGGGGGGTAGCTATCGGCCCAAGCCTCCAAGGCCTTATAAGCAGTCATTTTACACGATTCAGAGCGGCTGCGAACGCCGCTTCCCCTTGACCCATCGCTCTGAACCTGCCATCTGATCTCAGCCTTGGGGCTCATCGCGCGGCGCCTTTTTACTTACGGTTCTGGATTTCCTTAGCTGGGCGGGTGTCTTCGGCGCTGCGGTTTCCAGCGGGCGCGGCTGCAATGGCTCGTCATCGGAGCGAAACCGGGTGGCCAGATGCCGCATCAGGAACTTCACCGCCGCGCGGGCATCATCACCGGGATCGTCTTTCCAATGAAAAATGGCATTGGCAATCCATTGCTGCCCTTGCACAAAATCATGTCCCGGAGTCCGGCGGCGATCCGCCTTGGGTGTGCGTGCCGGCATGGAAAGGAGTTCGCCCATCCCCTTTTAGAAGGATGAAGCCCTGGCAACCGTTGTCCACAAAATGCGGCATGAGGGCCGGCGGTTTTAGAATGGAATACATCGTATATGCCGGCAACCGGACGCATATTGGCTTTGGATGTGGGGCTGCGGCGCATCGGACGCGCCGTCAGCGATCCTCTGGGCGTGACCGCGCAGGGTCTGCCGACCCTGGTCCGTCAGAATTTGGCCCTCGATCTGGCCGCGCTTTGCGCCGACGCGCGGCACTATGACATCTCATTATGGCTGCTGGGCTTGCCGTTGCTGCCCAGCGGCGAACGCGGCACGCAGGTCTCCCGGATCGAAGAGCTGGGGAATCGCCTGCAACAGGCCAGCCAGCGCCCGGTGGAATACTGGGACGAGCGGTTTACCTCCGTCATGGCCGAGCAGGTGCTGCGCGAGGCCGGCCTGAGCCGCCAGAAGCGCCGGCAAGCCAACGATAAACTGGCGGCGGTGTTGATCCTGCAAAGTTACCTTGAACGCGGACGTAGTGCGCTATAGTGATAACTCCCCCTCCACGTTGGCCGCTGCCGGAATTTTTATGCCCATGACCGCCGATGAATTGCTGGACCGGGTGGAGGAACTGCTGCGCCGCCTCAGCCTGGAGTACGAAATATACTTCAGCGGCGGCCGCAAACTCCCTCCCCGCGACACCGAATGGCGGCTGGGCGACTGGCTGCGGCAAATCGAGGCGCTGCCGCGGCGCAGCTATGCGCAGGAATTCCGGCTGGCCCAACTGCAGCAGCGGCGGGCGCTGCTGGCCCAGTTATGCCGCCGCCGCCAGCAGGTCAAGGAAGAAGGCTGGCGCCGCGCCTCCGACCGTCTGCTGGCGGTCTCGGGGGCGCGTCCCGCCGCCCTCGCCGAAACCCCGCCCCGCCAGCGCTTCACCGGTGAAGCGGCGGCCGATGAGGCCGCGCTGCGGCAGTTGTTCCAATGCTGGCAGGCGCGGGCGCCGCAAGCCGCTGGCGTGGCGGAAGCCGGCAACTGGGATCAGTTCGCCGAGCGCCTGCGGCGCCATCTGGCCCAGCTATGGCGCCGGCATCCGGGCCGGCCGGTCGAGGCCGAGATTGTGGCCGCGGGCGGCGAGGTTAAACTGAAATTGCGCCTGTTTACTGTTAATCATGAACCCACGCCTGGCTCTCATCTCGGTCAGCGACAAGACTGACCTCATCGCTTTCGCCCGCCGTCTGGCGGCGCGGGGCTTTCAATTTCTTTCCACCGGAGGCAGCGCCCGCGCCCTGGCCGCAGCCGGCCTGGCGGTGCGGGAAGTGGCCGAGTTCACCGGCTTTCCCGAAATTCTGGAAGGCCGGGTCAAGACGCTGCATCCGCGCGTGCACGCCGGCCTGCTGGCGCGCCCCGATCATCCCGAGCATCAGCGCCAGATGCGCGAGCTGGGCCTGGAGCCCATCGAGCTGCTGGTGGTAAATCTCTATCCCTTCGTGGCCACCGCGAAAAAACCCGGCGTCGGGTTTGAAGAACTCATCGAAAACATAGACATCGGGGGCCCCACGATGGTGCGCGCGGCGGCCAAAAACTTTGCCGCCGTCGCCGTCGTCACCGATCCTGCCGATTACTCCGAGGTCGCGGCGGAGTATGAACGGGCGGACCGGCTGAGTCCGGCCACGCACTGGCGGCTGGCAAAAACCGCCTTCGAGCGCATTGCCGTCTATGATGCCGCCATCGCCTCGGCCCTGGACGAGGTGCGGGAAACTCCCGCGGGCCTGGCCTATCAGCCGGCTGCCCGGGACGCGGCCGCGGCCGAGTTGCCCGCGCGCCTCACCCTCGAGCTCCCGCGCCGCGCCGCGCTGCGCTACGGCGAAAATCCCCATCAAGCCGCGGCACTCTATGCCGCGCCGGATGCCGGGGGCCTGGCCGCCGGCCTCTGTCTGCAGGGCAAGGAGCTTTCTTACAACAACTGGGTGGATCTCGATGCCGCCTGGCAGTTGGCGCGGGAATTTTCCGCGCCGGCGATCGCCATTATCAAGCACACCAATCCCGCCGGTTGCGCCACCGCCCCGGAGCTGGCCGAAGCCTGGCGGCAAGCCCTCGCCTGCGATCCGGTCTCGGCCTTCGGCGGCGTGGTGGGAGTGAACCGGGTGCTGGACGAGGCCACCGCCGCGGAAATCCACAAGCTGTTTGTGGAATGTATCGCCGCGCCCGGGTATACGCCCGAAGCCCGCGCCATCCTGGCCGGAAAAAAACAGCTCCGCTTATTACAGGTGGAAACGCCTGACCGCGCGGGCTGGCAATTGCGCTCCATCTCGGGCGGAGTGCTGGCCCAGACCCCGGATCAGGCCACCGAAGCCCCGCCCTGGCGCCTGGTCACCCGGCGCGCGCCCACGCCGGAGGAAATGGCCGGCCTCGAATTCGGCTGGTGCGTGGCCCGGCACGTCAAGAGCAACGCCATCGTGCTGGCTCGCGGCGGCCAGACCCTGGCCGTCGGCGCGGGCCAGATGAGCCGCGTGGATTCGGTCAAAATCGCGGGGATGAAAGCCCGCCTGCCGCTCGCCGGCGCCAGCCTGGCCAGTGACGCTTTTTTCCCGTTCCCCGACGGCATAGAAGAGGCGGCGCGGCTGGGCGTCACTGCCGTTGTCCAGCCCGGCGGCTCCGTCAAGGATCAGGATGCGATCGCGGTTTGCGACCGCCTGGGGCTGGCCATGATGTTTACGGACCGCCGCCACTTCCGCCATTAAGGCGCGGGCGAAGCGGGCCGGAGGGGAGTTATTCTTCCGGTTGCGCCAGACCTTCCCACGCCTCCACGCAAAACCGCGACCAGCTCTCTAATTTGTCCCGCAGCTCCGGCGCGCGCAGCTCGTCCAGCCGGCGCCAGCGCGGCGCCACGATCTGCTTTTCCCGTTTCCGCACCTCCCGCCCGCGCAGCTTCCAGATGTGCACCACGCCGATATGGACCCTTCCGACCGGAAGCGAGTCGTCGTTGATCAGCCCGGCAATGCGGTCGGAAGCCACAATTTCAGGCTCGAAGATGAGTTCTTCCCGCAGCTCCCGGCGCACCGCTTCGGCGTAGGCGGAGGGCCCATGAGGAGTAAAGATCGTGGCATCCTCGGCGGCAATATGGCCGCCCCAGCCGATCGAATGCAGTTCGGCCAGCCGCGCTTCCCCGCCGCCGCGGCCGCGCTGGTAGGCCAATAGCTCGCCTGCATGCTCCAGCAGCACGTAGGGAATCACCTGCTTCCAGGTCGGGTCGTTTTCGGCCTCCGCCCGGCGCGGATAATGCCAGTGGCTGGGTTCAAGCAGAATCTCCAGCCACGCCCGGCCGCCGGGCCGGCAGCCCTGGAATCTTCCCGGAGCAAACAGGGTTTCGGCGCGCACCGCCAGCACGCGTTCCTCGGGTATCGCCATGCGTGTACACTGAACCTTTCTGATAAATGGTGCGCATTCAGTTTAGTCTGGTTGGCGTGCGGTTTTTCCAGCGAAACAATTCCGTGCTTTTTGCGGAATTGTGAGCGAAAGAAAAATCGCAGGCGCCATGGTCTCTTGTTGCACCAGGCTTTATCAGAAAGGTTCTATCAGTGCTCCAGCGCGGAAGTCATCTGAAAAACCGCGGGCGGCGGCTCAAGGCGGGAACGAATCATGGTGATTGGACTCACAGGCACCAACGGCGCCGGTAAAACCACGCTCGCCGATCATCTCGCCGAGCGCGGCTTTACCTATTTATCGCTCTCCGATGAGCTGCGGCGCGAGCTGGAAGCACAGTCCCAGCCCGCCACGCGCGAGAATCTGATCCTCTGCGGCAACCGGCTGCGCCAGCAGTTCGGGCTGGCCGTCCTGGCCGAGCGCACCGCGGCCCGGATCCTGGCCGACCGCAACTACGTGGTGGATTCCATCCGTCATCCCGCCGAAATCGCCGCCCTGCGGCGGCTGCCGCACTTTCATCTTCTCCATCTCGACGCTCCCGTCGAGCTGCGCTATGAGCGCGTCCGCGCCCGCCAGGACGCGCGCACGCCCGCCAGCCTGGAGCAGTTTCAGGCGCTGGAAGCGCAAGAGCAGGGCGCCACGCCGGAAGCCCAGAACCTGCGCGCCTGCGCCGCCCTGGCCGATGTCACCCTGGAAAATGCCGGCGCCCGGGAAGAGTTTCTGGCCCGCGCCGATGCCCTCATCGCTCAATGGCTGCGCGCGGCGCCGCGCCCGGGCTGGGATGAATACTTCATGCGCATTGCCCGCGTGGCGGCCACCCGCTCC
>JAKAZV010000077.1 GCA_021826505.1 Acidobacteriota bacterium
ACGGCGCTATGCCCCGCATCCCGAACTTGACTATGGCGAGGCGATCCTCAGCGTCACCTGCGCGGATCGCCAACAGGCGCAGACGGTCCGGGAACTGCTCGCCGGCCTTGATCCCGGTCCGGCCGAAGCAAAGAAATAAAAACAGGAGAAAATGCCTTGGACTGGCCGAACCTCAAACAACGCTATCACCCCGGACGGCGCCTGCCCGCCGGCCTCGTTCTCCTGTTGATCGGCGGGTTGGCCGCGGGGCCGATAGCCGCGGCGAATCATAGGCCCGCGCCGCATCCGGCCGCCGCGCCGGCCGGACGCCGCAAGCCCGCTGCCGCGATCTTCCCGGCAGGGCTTTTGCCCGTTACGCCGCAGTCATTGTATTTCACCGATTGCGCCCCCTGCCATGGCAGTCGCGGCGAAGGCCGCATTGGCCCGCAAATCGCCGCCATGAACCTGAGCGCGCAGGTGTTCGATATGCGGGTGCGGCAAGGCGGGCTGGTCATGCCCGCTTTCTCTCCCACGCGCATTTCCGACGCGCAACTGGCGGGCTTGCTGGCCTGGGTGAATGCGCTGCCCCCGCCGCCCACCCCGGCGCGCTTGCCCGCCCCGAACGCTCACGCTCCCGGCGCGGCCATCTTCCAGGCCAACTGTCTCGCCTGCCATGGCGTGGAAGCGCGCGGCGGAATTGCTCCCGGCATTCTCAATACCCCGCTCCCGCTGACCCGTTTCCTCAGCCAGTTGCGCCATGGGGGCGGCCTTATGCCCGCTTTTACTCCAGCGCAGATCAGTCCCCTGCAGGCTGACCAGATCTATGGCTATCTGCACCCACCGCTGTCCAGCCCCGAACCTGGCCGCCGCGTCCCGCTGCCGTCAGTTCCAAACTATGTACAACTGACGTTGTTTGCCTGCGCCGCCCTAGCTTTATTGGCGCAATTAGGCAGTGAAATGTTGCGCCGGCGCCACCAGGCGATCGCGCAGGAACAGGCGCGGCATCAGGCCTGGCTGACTCCGGAAGAAGCCGATGCCCGCCTGCGCATCCGTATTTTCTAAGTTGTATGCGGCTTGAACTGAAAATGCCTGCGCCGCATCCGTCTCTCCGGCAATTCGCTTCCCGCTATTGCGCCATCCTTCATGTAAACTGTTATATTCTCATTCGCCCGGCCGCCACGCTCCCGCATGGATTTGCAGCGCACCCCTTTATTTGCCGCCCATCGCCAGTTGCGCGCCCGTATGGCGCCTTTCGGCGGCTGGGAAATGCCCATTGAATACAGCGGCATTCTGGCCGAACACATGGCGGTGCGCCGCCAGGCCGGCCTGTTCGATGTCAGCCACATGGGCGAAATCACGGTGCACGGGCCGAAGGCGCTGGATCTGGTGCAACACGTCTGCTGTAATGACGCCGCCCGCCTGAAAATCGGCCAGGCCCAGTATTCCGGGCTGATGACCGAATCAGGCACCTTTGTGGACGACCTGCTGGTCCACAAGGTCACGGACACGGAATACCTGCTGGTGGTCAATGCGGGCAACCAGTCCGCCGATTTCGAACATATACAGCAGCACAACCCCATGCGGGCCGAAGTTCACAATGCCGGCCCGGAATTTGCCCAGTTGGCGCTGCAGGGACCGCGGGCGCTGGAGATCCTCAAGCCGTTGACTCCGTTTCCGGCCGCCACCATTCCCTATTACTGGTTCACGCGGGATTCCGTGCTCGGCATTCCCGCCTGGATCGCGCGCACCGGCTATACCGGCGAAGACGGCTTTGAAATCTATTGCGCCCCGTCCGATGCCGAGACGCTCTGGTTCGGCCTGCTGGAAAAAGGCCGCGCCGCGGGTCTGATTCCCTGCGGCCTGGGCGCCCGCAATACCCTGCGGCTGGAAGCAGCCATGCCGCTTTATGGCCACGAAATTGATCTCCACACTATCCCACGGGAAGCCCGGCTGGGCTGGATCTGCAAACTCTCAAAAGGTGATTTTCTCGGCTCTGCCGTCTTGAAGCAGGCGCAGGCTCAGCCTCTTAAACGGCTACTTTACGGCCTGCGCATGCTGGAGCCGGGCATTGCCCGCGACGGCTATCCCGTGCTGCATAACGGCCAGGCAATCGGCCAGGTTACCAGCGGCGCGCCCGCGCCCGCCCTGGGCGCCAATATTGCCCTGGCCTGGTTGCCGCCGGAATTTAAATCCGGCCAGGAAGTGGAAGTGCAAGTCCGGCAGCGCTCGCTGCGGGCCGGCATTGTGGAACTGCCTTTTTACCGACGCGCGCACGCCGCCTGATTTTGGAGCTCCCTCACCCATGGAATACCCCGCCAACTATCAATTCACCAAAGAACATGAATGGGCGCTGGTTGAAAACGGCACGGCCCGGATCGGCATCACCGATCATGCCCAGCACGCTCTGGGCGATATCGTTTTTGTCGAACTGCCCGCGCCGGGCGCCGAGCTGACCGCCGGCCAGGTGCTCGGCACGGTTGAAAGCGTCAAGGCGGTGTCGGATATTTTCTCGCCCCTGCCGGGTAAAGTCACCGCCGTCAACTCCCAACTGGCGCAGAGTCCGGAGCTGGTGAATCAGGATCCCCATGGACGCGGCTGGCTGGTGCAACTGGAGCTGACGCCGGGCGCGTCCCTGCCCAGGCTGTTGAATGCCGCCGAATATGCCGCCTACGTCGCGGAAGAAAACTGAAAACGCCCGCGGCCTTGCTCCGCATTTCTCCTGGCTCCGATGATCATGCGTTATCTGCCCAAGTCTGAACCTATCCGCCAGGCCATGCTGGCCGAACTCGGCCTTGCATCGGCGGACGATCTGTTCGCTCATATACCCGAAGCCTGCCGGCTCCAGCGTCCGCTGCGGCTGGCGGCCGGAATGTCGGAGCCGGAAATTCTGGAATTTTTCCGTGCCGCGGCCCGCGACACCGCCCCCGGACACGCTTCGTTTCTGGGCGCCGGCGCCTATCACCACCACCGGCCGGTGCTGATAGACGCGCTGATTTCGCGGGGCGAATGGTTCACCGCCTACACTCCCTATCAACCGGAAATCAGCCAGGGCACCTTGCAGGCGATCTTCGAATTCCAGACCATGATCTGCCAGTTGACCGGCATGGATGTGGCCAATGCCTCCATGTACGACGGCTCAACCGCGATGGCCGAGGCGGCGCTCATGGCCTTGCGGCTGACCCGCCGCGACCGGCTGGTAGTCGCCCGCTCGATCCATCCCCACTACCGCGAAGTGCTGGCCACCTATGTTCACCGCCAGGGAGTAAAAATCCAGGAAGCCGCCACCGGCGCCGACGGGCGACTGGATTTGGACGCATTGTCCGCGGCAGTGGATGACACCACCGCCGCCGTCCTGGTGCAGAGCCCCAACTTTTTCGGCTGCATCGAGGACTGGGAACAAGCCGCTGCCGCCGCACATGCGCGCGGCGCGCTGCTGATCGCTGTTATTGCCGAGCCCATCAGCCTGGGCCTGCTGGCGCCGCCCGAGGCGGCCGATATTGTGGCCATGGAAGCGCAGGGCCTGGGCATTCCCGTCGGGTTTGGAGGGCCTTATGCCGGCGTGCTGGCCGCGCGGGAAAAATACCTGCGCGCCCTGCCCGGCCGCCTGGCGGGTGAAACCCGCGACAGCCAGGGCCGGCGCGGCTATGTCCTGACCCTGGCAACCCGCGAGCAACATATCCGCCGGGAAAAAGCGACCTCGAACATCTGCACCAACCAGGCATTGTGCGCGCTCATGGCCAGCATTTTCATGTCGGTCATGGGCCGCCGGGGATTGCGCGAGCTGGCTGAACAAAATCTGGCCAAAGCCGCTTATGCGCGGCGCGGGCTGGCCGCGGCGGGAGTGGAAGTGGTGTTTTCCGGGCCGGCGTTTCATGAAATGGTCATTCGCCCCCGCACCGATCTGGCGGCGGTGGAACGCAAACTGCTGGCGGAAAAAATCCTGCCCGGACTGCCGCTCCGCCGCTATTACCCCGAACTGGGCGAGACCGCGCTGGTCTGTGTCACCGAAGCCGCGCCGCGCGCGGCGATTGACCGCATGATCGCCGCCTACGCGGGGAAGAATTGAAAAAGTGAACATGCACGCGACTGAATCCACGCCCGCTTCGCCCGTATCGCGCCACATGCAGCGGGACGAAGCCTTGCTGTTTGAGCTTTCCTCGCCGGGCAAGCGCGCCTGGCAGCTTCCGCCGCTCGATGTGCCGGAGCCGGCGGCGGCTGATCGGCCGCCACGCACGCGCGACGATATTCCCGGCTTTCCCGAACTGAGCGAAATTGAGATTGTGCGCCACTATACCCGGCTGAGCACCTGGAACTACGCCATTGATCTGGGCATGTATCCGCTCGGCTCCTGCACGATGAAGTACAACGCCCGCATTAACGAACAGGTGGTGCGGCTCGATGGCCTGGCCGACGGCCACCCGCTGCAGCCGCTGGAGACGATGCAGGGCGCACTGCGCATCATGCGGCGGCTGGAACAGGCACTGCTTGAGATCACCGGCATGGATGCCATTACGCTGCAGCCGGCGGCCGGGGCGCACGGCGAACAGACCGGAATCCTGATGGTCCGCGCCTGCCTCGAACAACGGGGCGATGCCCGCCAGACGGTGCTGATTCCCGATTCCGCCCATGGCACCAACCCCGCCACCGCGGCGCTGGCCGGCTACCGGGTCGAGAACCTGCGTTCCGACAGCCGCGGCATGGTGGATCTGGCCAGCCTGGAAAAACAGATGACGCCGCAGGTCGCGGCGCTCATGCTGACCAACCCCAATACGCTCGGCATCTTCGAGCAGGATATTCTCCGGATTGCGGAAATCGTACACCAGCGCGGGGGGCTGCTCTACATGGACGGAGCGAATATGAACGCCCTGGCCGGCCGCGCCCGTCCCGGCGACTTTGGCGTGGATGTGATGCACCTGAACCTGCATAAGACTTTTTCCACCCCGCATGGCGGCGGCGGACCCGGCTCGGGGCCGGTCGCGGTCAAATCCCATCTGGAGCCTTATCTTCCGGCGCCGCGGGTTCGCGAATCCAAAGCAGGCCGGTTCACGCTCGATTTTGAGCAGCCGCACAGCATTGGCCGGGTCCGGGCCTTTTTCGGAAACTTCGGAATGTTTGTGCGGGCCCTGGCCTATATCCTGGCCAACGGCGCGGAAGGACTCCGGCAGACCACCGATGACGCCGTGCTCAACGCCAATTATGTGCGGCGAAAGCTGAGCGCCGACTATGCCCTGCCCTATGCCACGCCCAGCCTGCATGAATGCGTCTTCAGCGATCAGAAGCAGGCGGCCCAGGGCGTGCGCACCGGCGATATCGCCAAGCGGCTGATGGACTACGGCTTTCATCCTTACACGGTTTCCTTCCCGCTGGTCGTGCCCGGGGCGATGATGCTTGAGCCAACCGAGAGCGAGAGCCGCGAAGAACTCGATCTTTTTATCGCCGCCATGCGAGCCATCGCGGAAGAGGCGCGCACGCAGCCGGACCTGGTGCGGACCGCGCCCCATTCGACCCGCGTCTCGCGGATGGATGAGGCCACGGCGGCGCGCCAGCCGGTTCTGCGCTGGCAGGAAACAGCGGCACGCACGGCGGATCCGGCGGCCGGCTAAAGATCGCGTAAAAAAGGATTCCGGCCGCGTTCCCGTCCAATCGTCGTTTCCGGCCCATGGCCAGGAATGACGATGGTGGCATCGGGAAGCGGCAATAATTTATCCCGGATCGAACGCAGAATGGCCGCGCCATCGCCGCCGGGCAGATCGGTGCGGCCAATGCTGCCGGCAAACAGCGTATCGCCGGCAAACAGGCGCGCCGCAGACGCCAGATACAGGCAAACGCTTCCCGGAGTATGCCCGGGAGTCTCCAGAATTTCAAAACGCAGGCCGCCGAGCGTCAATGCCTGATTCTCGCGCAGGGCTTCGTCCACCGGAGCACTTTCCGGAGTGGGCACGCCCAGCCATTGCGCCTGCCATTCCAGGCCTTCATTCAGAAACTGATCCCGGGGGTTTAAATACACCGGCGCGCCGGTGGCCTGGCGCAGTCCGGCGGCGCCGCCGATATGGTCAATATGCGCGTGGGTGATGAGAATGCCGCCGAGGCGCAGTTCCCGCTGGGCCAGCCATTGCAATATGAAATCGGTCCGGTCGCCGGGGTCAATGACAAAAGCATCCCGGGCGCCGTCGGCAGCCACAATCGAACAGTTACATGCGAGCGGACCGACGGGAAAAGTAATCTGCTGCATCGCGGCCGGCACTGATAATTAATGCTTAGCCGGTTTGCCGGGCTTGACGGGCGCGCTGGCATGGGACAAAACCGAGTTGATGCCGGCGCCACGAGTGCGGGTCGCCATAACGGCCAGAGTGATGCTGGTGATCATGAACACCACAGCGCAGACAATGGTGGCCTTGCCGAGCACGGTTTGCGCACCGCGCGGGCCAAACGCAGTCTGGCTGCCCATGCCGCCAAAGGCGGAAGCCAAGTCACCGGCCTGTCCGCTCTGCAGCAGGATGACGCCGATCAAAAACAGACACACCAGAATATGTACGACGACAACAATCGTTTCCACGCCTACTCCTGTTTTCCGCCGCTTACCCTCTTCAATTCTAACCTGAAAATCCGGCTCCCCGGGCTTGCGCCGCGTGCACACTGGCGCGCGGGAATAAGACCTCGAAGCAGGCGCCTTCGCCGGGCCGGCTCATGACCCGGATGCCGCCGCCGCACTGCCGCATAATGCCATGCACGCCCGCCAGACCCATGCCCTGGCCAAATTCCTTGGTGGTAAAAAACGGCTCGAAGATATGAGCCCGCACTTCGGGCGACATGCCCTGGCCGTTGTCACTGATCCGCAGCCGCACGTAATCGCCCGAATGCGCTCCGGAATAATCCGCGCCTTGCGCGGAATCCAGGCCCATATTATCGGTGCTGATGTCGAGACGGCCGCCATGCGGCATGGCGTCACGGGCATTGCTCACCAGATTCCAGAGCACCTGCTCCACCTGAGTGCGATCGGCATGGATGGGCCAGATGCCGGGATCAAGATGCACTTGCAGCTCCACCTGCTCGCCGGCGAAGGAATGCAGAGTATCCTGACTGCCGCGAATGATTTCGTTGAGGTCCAGATGCTGCGCCTGCACGATCTGCTTGCGGCCGTAGGCCAGCAGCTGGGCCGTCAGGCGGGCGGCGCGCTGGCTGGCTTCAAGCGCCGCCTCCAGGCCGCGGCCTGATTCCGTTCCTTCCAGCCGCGCCTGCACCAATTGAATGCGGCCGATGATGACGGTCAGCAAATTATTAAAATCATGGGCCACGCCGGCGGCCAGCTGGCCGACCATTTCCATGCGATTGGCCTCGGCGAGATGAGCTTCGATGCGGCTTTGTTCCTCGGCCTGATCGGCCATGAGCTGCTTCTGGCGGCGCACGGAAGCTTGCAGGGATAGATTCCAGGCAAAGATCAGGACGGCCAGCAACAACACAGCCGCGACGATCCAGCTCAGATGCCGCACCGTCCACCAGGCGGGAGTGCGCAGCAAGATCAGATCGCCGGCCGCTCCGGGGATGAGGCTGATATGGTAAGCCGTCCCCGAATTCAGTCCGCGCAGCACTCCCGTAACTTGAATTTCACTGCCGACGGAGATGCCGTTCAGCACCCGGGCCGCGCCGGCAAAATGCAGCGGCACGCGGCAGAGATAGCGCCCGGTGAGGAGTTCCAGCAGGCGCTGGCGAGGCTGGGCCAGCGACTCACGGAGGAGCACCCGGCCCCGCAACCAGACCATATGATCGTTCAACCGGCTGCCAGCCCGGGGCACAAAGGGAAACGGCGCCGGACAGCTTCCCGCTCCCTCATACCAGAGCCGGGCATGGCGAAGTTGGATGCGGCCGCCGCGGGCCACCGTTGGAAAACCCACGGCATCCACGCGGGAACAGCGGGGCAGCGGACGCATGGGATTTTGTAGCGTGACAGAAAGAGCGGACTGGCGGGTTTGCAAATAAGCCGTTGTGCCATACTGCAGCGTCAGCATGCCCCGCACATGGATCAGCGGCTGGAGACGCTGATTGGAAACCAAGCCGATTTTACGGATCGAAATCCGCGGCAAGGACAGCAGATTTGCGGGCGGCGAAGACAGAATGCGCAACTGCCGCCAGCCGGGAACCAGCAGATAGTTTTGTTCCCGCAAGCCGTGCGCGTTGTAAACCGAGGAGCTTACACCCTGAGCATGAACCACGGCGCCGATCAACCGGGGCGGCGGCCGCGAGGCATCATGCACATCCAGTTCGAGCCAGGAAGTGCCATTCATCAAACCTAAAATCCAACCCTGGTGGAAAGGACTGATTTGACGAATGACGCCTTCCACTTCGACCCATTGCGCATTATGGCGCTGGCCCAGCAGACCGGCCACGGAGGCAATGTGGCGGGAAACCGGCAGGGGTCCGCGGCCGGTAATCTCGATCTGATGCGCCATGATGATTGGCTTGTCCCATCCCGGATTCACATTGCCCCGGATCAGGACTTGCTGGCCAGCCTGCAACGGCTGAGGTTTAGGCTGCAACACGTAAATCGCCGAACTTTTTTGCCCGACCATCAATATCGTGGGACTGCTCGCCGGCTCGCCCCGCCGCCGGTAAAACAGCACCGTAGCGCGCACCGCACAGGCTGGCTTCCGGGACAGAATGCCGGCCGGGAGCCGGCGAATAGCGGCAATGCTGGTGTAGACCGGCGCTGGCGCAACCGGAGCGATTTGTGCAGCCGCGGCGCAGGCGCAGAGCAGATAAAATCCCGCCCACCCGATTTTCATATTCATACAAACAAGACGCGGCGTTAATGGCCACCGCCGCCGGAAATTTCACGCACCAGATCGCTGACAAAAGCCTTGGCGTCACCGAAGAGCATGAGCGTCCGGTCAGAATAATATAAATCATTATCAATGCCGGCAAAGCCGGGGCTGAGGCTGCGTTTAATAACCATGATGGTACGCGCCCGATGGGCCTCAATGATGGGCATGCCGTAGATGGGACTGCCCTGCTGCGTTTGCGCGGCGGGGTTAGTAACGTCGTTGGCGCCGATGATGAGGGCCACATCGGTCTGGGCCATCTCGGAGTTGGCCGACTCCATGTCAATCAGCTTGTCGTAGGGCACATCGGCCTCGGCCAGCAGCACATTCATGTGGCCGGGCATGCGGCCGGCGACGGGATGAATGGCGAACTTGACATCCACGCCGCGCTGGCTGAGCAGATCGAACAACTCCCGCACTTTATGCTGCGCCTGGGCCACCGCCATGCCATAGCCGGGAATCACGACCACGGTATTGGCGGCGCTCAGAATGCCAGCCGCCTCCTCGGCCACCGCCGAGCGCACCGGGCGCTGTTCGCGTTCGGTTTTTGCGCTCACCTGAATCTGGCCAAAAGCGCCGAAGAGCACGTTGGTGAACGAGCGGTTCATGGCCTTGCACATGATGACCGAGAGGATGAAGCCGCTGGAGCCATCGAGCGCGCCGGCCACGACCAGCACCTTGGAGTTCAGCACGAAGCCGAGCAGAGCGGCGGAAAGCCCCACATATGAATTCAGCAGCGAGATCACGGTGGGCATGTCGGCCCCGCCGATCGGCGTGACCAGCAAGACGCCGAAGATGAGCGAGATCACCACGATGGCGGGAAACAGGACGGTCATGCCGGGATGGACGATCAGCACCAGCGCCAGAATGACCGCGGCCGCCAGCACGCCCAGACTGACGTAGTTCTGGCCGCGGTAGGTGATGGGGCGCTGAGGCAGGATTTCCTGCAGCTTGCCGGCGGCGATCAGGCTGCCGGTAAAGCTGAGCGAGCCGATGATGACCTCCAGCGCGATTTCGGTCATGCCGAAGGGAGTGATGTGAGGGACGTGAACGTAGTATTCGGAGATGCCGATGACCGCCGCGGCCAGGGCGCCGAAGGCGTGGCTGACGGCGGTCCGCTGCGGCACCGCGGTCATGTGCACCAGGCCCAGGGGAATGCCCACGATCAACCCGGCCAGCATGGCGAGCAGCACCCACTTGAGCTCAACCAGCGTGGGGTTAAAGAAGGTGGTGACCACGGCCAGCGCGGCCCCGATTTCCCCGGCCAGCACGCCTCGCCGGGCGGTCGCGGGAGAGCTGAGCCATTTCAGCGCCAGGATGAAAAGGGCAATGGCGGTGACATAGGCCAGATCGGCCAGATGCTGGGAAACAAGCGCGTTCATGATTTTTTACGTCCGCTGGATTTAAACATGCGCAGCATGCGGTCGGTGATTAGAAAGCCGCCGATCATGTTGCTGAAGGCGGCCACCACGGCGATGGCGCCGAGCACGGTGGACAGCGTGGTTTCGGCGCGGGCGCAGATGATGATGGCGGCCACCACGACGATGGCGTCGAGCGCGTTGGTGAGCGACATCAGAGGCGTGTGCAGGAGCGGAGAGACGCGGCGGATGACCTCAAAGCCGAGAAAGGCCGCGAGCACAAAAACGTAGAGATTGTCCATGAAGCCGGGAGGCATAATGACTCCTTACTCTTATGCGCCCGCCGGAAGCGGGGGCAACTGCAGAAATTCGCGAATGCGCGGCTGCGCGATTTCGCCCTCACGGGTGAGGAGGGTTTCGCGCAGAATTTCGTCATTCCAGGCGGGCTGATTCTGGCCTTTGGGAAAGACGTGCTGGAGAAAGGTGGAGATATTGCGGGCATACAACTGGCTGGCGTCGTGGGGCACGGTGGCGGCCAGGTTCACCTCGCCGACGATGCGCACGCCCTGGACTTCGGCGATTGCGCGCGGCTGGGTCAGCTCGCAGTTGCCGCCGCGCTCGGCAGCGAGATCCACAATCACCGCGCCGGGCGCCATGGCCTTCACCATATCGGCGGTGACCAGCACGGGCGCCTTGCGGCCGGGCACCACGGCGGTGGTAATGACGACATGGCTTTCCGAGACGGCTTTGCCTAAAAGCTCACGCTGTTTGCGGTAGAAGGCTTCGTCCTGGGCCACGGCATAGCCGCGTTTGTCTTCCGCGCCCTGGGTTTCGAGCGGCAGCTCGACAAAGCGCGCGCCCAGGCTCTGCACCTGCTCTTTGACCGCGGGCCGGACATCATAAGCCGAGACGACGGCGCCCAGCCGGCGGGCGGTGGCGATAGCCTGGAGCCCGGCCACGCCCACGCCGATGATCAAGACACGGGCCGGGGTGATGGTGCCGGCGGCGGTGGTGAGCATGGGAAAGAAGCGGGGCAGCAGATTGGCCGCCAGCAAGACCGCCTTGTAGCCGCTGACGGTGGCCATGGAAGAAAGCACATCCATACTCTGCGCGCGGGTAATGCGCGGCATCAGCTCCAGGGCAAGCGCGATGGCGCCGCTATGGGCGATAGCATCGAGCGTGGCCCGTTCGCCGAAGGGGCGGAGAAAGCCGGTAAGGTACTGGCCCCGGCGCAGCAAGGGCAAATCCTCGCCGCCATTGACGTCATTGGCGCCCCAGGCCAGCACCTGGGCGATAATGTCGCCGGACTTGAAAACTTCCGCCCGGGTCGCGGCGATTCTGGCGCCGCGCGCCTGATATTCGGCGTCGGGAAAGCCGGCGGCCAGGCCCGCTTCCGTCTGGAGGAGCACCTCAAAGCCGTTTTTAAGCAGCGCGGGTAATGCGGCCGGGGTAAGCGCCACGCGGCGCTCACCCGGATAGATCTCTTTCGGAATGCCTATAATCATTCAAAGCCCTCAAGCCAGACGCCGCCGGCCCCCCGTTGGAGTTGGAAAGCCGCGTCCAACGAAAGCATACCGGCAATTCCGGCGGCTGCCAAGCCAGTTTTGCTCAAACGTGAGTTTAGTCACTTCAACTGCCGTAACCTTGCGTCAACGGTCACTTCCTTGCTATGAAGCCCCTTGCGCGGCTTCCCTTCTCCGCAATTCAGCACCTACAATGAAGCGATGCAGATTCTGCCCCGCTATTTACGGCGTGAAGCGCTGACCCACGCCGGTCTGGGGCTTGGGATCTTCACCTTCGTCATTTTTCTGCGTCATCTGGGGCAACTGCTGCAGATTGTGGTGCAAAGCAGCTCAGCCCGGGTGCTCGAAGCCGTTGCCCTGTTATTGCCCACGGCATTGATTTTCACCGTGCCCATGGCGGTGCTGGTGGGGCTGCTGGCGGGGCTGAGCCGGATGGCGGCGGACAACGAAATTCTGGCCTTGCGCGCGAACGGCTGGAGCACGTGGCGGCTGGTTCGCCCGCTGATGGCGGTCATCCTCGGCGCGGCCGGGCTGGCGCTGTTCACCAGCCTCTGGCTGACACCCTGGGCGAACCGCCGGCTGCTGGATCTGGAAGCCTCGCTGCGCAATTCCCAGATCGCGTACGCGGTACACCCGCGGGTCTTCATCGAAAGCATTCCCAAAGTCGTGGTGTATGTCGGGGATACGCGCGCGGGCGGAAGCCAGTGGCGGCAGGTGCTGGTGGCCGACATGACGCATCCACAGGCGCCGATGCTGACGCTGGCGGCGCGGGGGCGGATCGTGCCGGACGGGCCGGGAGCGCTGCAACTGCACCTGGCCCAGGGCATCAGTTACCGGCCTTCGCGGCGGCGGCCCGCGGCGCTGGTCGTCAGCTCCTTTCTCAGCAATGACGTGCCGCTGCCCTTGCCCGCGGCGGGACCGCCGCATTTGAACCCGCCCGCGCTGCCCACGGGCGCGCTGCTGCGGGGA
>JAKAZV010000078.1 GCA_021826505.1 Acidobacteriota bacterium
CGGGAGTGTTTTCCGGTGTTGAAGACATAAATATTTTCCTTGATGGAATGGAACCCGGCCGAAGGCCGGGCGCGGACATATCGAACGAAGAAGCGATCCCGGGAGGGATCGCGGCGAGCGGAGAACTCAAGCAGAGAACGACCTCAAAGTGCGTGAAATACCAGCAGCCAAAAGCCGCTTTTCCGACCTTACTTAAGATAAGTCTATCAGATCGAAATGGCTGAAACTGTATTTCAAAATAAGAGACATGGAATCAATAAGATACAGGAGCACCAAAACGGGAAAAATCTAAAACCGCAATGAGGCCCCGGATAAGCCATTGATAATAAAGGATATGAAATGCATCAGAAAATTGCAGGGTGAAAACTACCCAAAATTCCGGCAAATGACTGAAACTGCTGCGTTTATTTCATCGCGAACAGGATTTATCATATGAATATGATAATTACGTAACAATATTATGATTATTTTATGATAATTACATGATAATTCAGGATAAATGGCTGGATTTTCAACCAGATGAAAAGGCGGCAAAAAGCGTCACGTAGTGGAAGGGCGCTCGATTTTAGCGGAGGGTTGAAACACTACGGGGAAAATTCACACATAATATGTGGACCGTTCTACAAGCAAGCAAAATACGCTTGAGTCGGCCTTTCCCCCACCGCAAGCTGATTTCGCTTATGTGGGGCAACGCAGGACTCGGGACAGCGGCCATGGGCCTTGAGCCGCTTCACATCAGGCGCGGGGCGTGCTATCTTCTTCGCTTGCGGAGGCGGCCATGAACGACACTCCATCCCCCACCGGTTCTTACGAGAACCAATCTCCCGAAAACTCGCTGGCAGCTTCGCCGGAGCCAGCTCCGCCAAAACGCGAATGGGACAAGCTCATCTTTACCAATGCGCGGGGCATTCGCGCGGGCTGGCGGCTGCTGATCTTTATCGGAATTGGCGCCACTCTGGGTTATGGAATTCGCCTCATCCTGATGCAGCTGCAAGGCAGCGCCGCGGCGGCCAAAGGGCCGTTCACGCCGGAGCGGGCGATGCTGGGCGAGGGACTGACCCTGGCTATCGCGCTGGCGGCGGCGGCCATCATGAGCGTGATTGAAAGCCGCAAGTTCCGCATCTATTTCGCTCCGGTCACTGCCCGCTGGTGGCGCAACTTCTTTACCGGCATCGGCTGGGGGTTTCTGGCGCTGAGCCTGCTGCTGCTGCTGATCCGCATTCCGGGCGATTACAGCCTGGGCATGCTCTCCAGCCACGGCGGCGTCCTGGCGCGCGACGCCATTTTATGGGCGATTATGTTTATCCTGGTGGGCTGCACGGAAGAGTTTCTCATGCGCGGCTACGCCCAGTTCACGCTGGCGACCGGCATCGGCTTCTGGCCGGCCGCGATTCTGCTCTCATTGTTATTTGGCTTCGGCCATCACGGCAATCTCGGCGAAGATATCGTGGGCTTGATGAGCGCCGGGCTGATCGGGCTGTTTTTCGCCTTCACGCTGTGGCGCACCGGCAGCCTGGCGTTTGCCATCGGCATGCACTTCATGTGGGACTACTGCGAGTCGTTTATTTTCGGCACGCCCGACAGCGGCCTGGTTTCGAAAGGCGTCCTCTTCCGGGCGCATTTTCAGGGCTCGCCCTGGATCAGCGGCGGCAGCGTGGGGCCGGAGGGGAGCGTGCTGATTTTCGCGGTCATCGCATTATTGTTCGTGGCGTTTCATTTTGCCTATCCCCAGCGCCGCTATCCGGATCCGAAAACGCTCTAGCCATCTCTATGCCCCGCGTCCCCATGACCGACTCCCGCAGTGAAATCCTGCGCGCCGCCGCCCGCCTGTTTCAGGAGCGCGGCTATGACGCGACCTCGATGCAGGACGTGGCCAGCGCCCTGCACTTCAGCAAAGCCGCGCTCTATCATCACTTCGAAAGCAAGGAGGAGATCCTCTTTGAAATCATGTCCTATGGCATGGATATTTTTGAGGAGCGGGTCTTGCGCGCCATTGCCGGCATTGCCGACGCGGAAGAAAAGCTGCGCGCCTGCATTCGATTGCATATCCAACTGGTGCTGCGCGGACGCGACCGGGAAATCACGGTGATTCTGCACGAAAACCGGGCGCTGCCGGCCGAGGTCGGACGCCAGATCAACGCCCGGAAAAAATCCTATATCGTGTTTCTGGAAAAGCTGATCGCCGAAGTTCAGGCCCGGCATGGCGAAGGCAAGGGCGTGCATCCCCGGGTCGCGGCGTTTGCTTTACTGGGCATGATCAACTGGATTTACCAGTGGTACCGGCCGGAAGGCCTGATCAAGGAAGAAGAATTGACGCGGCAATATCTGGCTCTGTTTTTCCGCGGCCTCTACGCCCGCCCCTGAGGCTTTCATTCAGCATTGAATCGCATTTTAGCATTGCCCCGCATCAGGCATCGCGCCAGTTCTCCGCGATTCCGGTTTCCACCCGCAGCGGAACCGAGAGCCGGGCGGCGGATTCCATTTCATGCCTGACCATCCGCGCGACCTCTTCGGCCAGCGCGGCCGGGGCTTCGAGCACCAGTTCATCGTGCACCTGGAGCAGCAGGCGGGCGGGGGCGGGAAGCTGGGCGTGGACGCGGATCATGGCCAGCTTGATCAGATCGGCGGCCGAGCCCTGCAGCGGGCTGTTGATGGCGGTGCGTTCGGCAAAGCCGCGCTCGGCGGGGTTGCGGCTGGCCAGCCCGGGAATGGGCCGTCGCCGGCCCCAGAGGGTGCGGGTGGCGCCTTCGGCGCGGGCCAGCGCGATCTGGGCCGCGATATATTGCTTGACTTTGGCGTAGCGCTCGAAATAACGGCGGATGAACTCTGCGGCTTCGGACTGCGGAATCGCCAGTTGTTTGGCCAGGCCGAAGGCCGAAAGGCCATAGACGATGCCGAAATTGACCGCCTTGGCCCGCCGCCGGTGCTCTTCGGTGATGAGCATGGGCGGAACGCCGAAGACTTCGGCGGCGGTGGCGCGGTGAATATCCTCGCCGGATTGAAAGGCGTCCAGCAGCCGCGGGTCCTGGCTGGCATCGGCCAGCAGCCGCAGCTCGATCTGTGAATAGTCGGCGACGATCAGCCGGTTGCCGGGCGCGGCGCGGAAGGCGGAACGAATTTCGCCGCCCAGTTCGCGGCGGATGGGAATGTTCTGCAGGTTGGGGTTGCTCGATGACAGCCGGCCGGTGGCGGCATTGGTCGAGCTGAAGCAGGTATGGAGGCGGCCGTCGGGCCCGACCAGCGGCGGCAAGGCATCCACATAAGTGGATTTGAGTTTGGAGAGCTGGCGAAATTCGAGAATTTTGGCGGCGATGGGATATGCCCCGGCCAGCTCTTCCAGCACGTCCACGGCGGTGGAAAGATTCTGGGATTTGCCCCGCCGGGCGGGCGCCGGCAGCGCCAGCTTCTCAAACAGAACCTCGGCCATTTGCTTGGGCGAGTTCAGGTTGAAGCTGGCGCCCGAGAGCGAAAAAATATCCGCTTCCAGCCGCTGGCAGGCTTCACCGAGCTGCGTAGAAAGCCGGGCGAGCTGGGACAGATCCACGCCGATGCCGGCCTGCTCCATGGCTTCGAGCACGGGCAGCAGGGGCAGATCGAGTTCGCCGTAACAGCGGCGCAGCCCGAGAGAATCGAGTTGCGGATTCATCACTGCGTGGAGTTGAATCAGCGCCAGCGCCTGGGCTCCCGGGCCGGCGAGCGGGGTTTCTCCCTCGAGATAGGCGCGCGCCAGCAGATCGAGCTGATGGCCGGCGCGGGTGGGATCGAGCAGATAGGATGCGATCTGCGCGTCGAAAACCGTTTGCGGATCGCAAGCCGGCGCGGGCAGCCCGAGCGCGGCCAGGGCCGCGCGCACGCGGCGCAGATCGTGCACCACCCAGCGGCGGCGCGGATCGGCCAGCAGCGCGCGCAGGGGCGCAAGCACGGCCGCGCTCAATGCCAGCGCGGGCAGGGATTCGGAGTTCGCGGCGGCGGATGCGGCCAATCCGATGATGGGTCCGGCGGCGTGTTCTAATTCCGGCGCTTTCGTTTCTTCCGGCGTCGGCATCAGCGCCAGCGGCTCCGGCGCCCGCGCCAGCCAGTCCGCCAGCTCCTCGAGCGTGGGCTGCAAAATTGCCGGGGTGCTCGATGCGGCGGGTACGGCCGGCGGCGTCCGCGGCGCGGATTCCGCGGCGCCGGCTGTTGCCTCCAGCTCGCGCAGCAGGCGGTGAAATTCGAGTTCGCGGAAGAGTTCGCGGCAGGCATCGGGATCGAAGGGCCGGCGGGCCAGTTGGGTCCAGTCAAGCTCGATCGGGGCGTCCAGATGAATGGCGGCCAGATTGCGGCTGAGCAGAATCTGCTCCCGGTTCTGCAGCAGCGACTCGCGGTAGGTTTTGCGCTCGACCTCTGCGGCATGAGCCAGCAGATTCTCAATCGTGCCGAAGCGGGCGATCAATTCGCGCGAGCCTTTTTCGCCGATGCCGGGAGCGCCGGGAATATTGTCGATGGCATCGCCGCGCAGGGCCATCAGATCGGCGACCTGATCGGGACGCACGCCGAGCAGCGCCTCGACCCCGGCCGCGTCATAAACCGCTTCGCGCGAGGGGTTGAGAATCACCACCCCGGGCAGCGCGGCCAGTTGCAGCATGTCTTTATCGCTCGAAACCACCACCACCCGCCGGCCCTGCCGCGCGGCCCGCGCGGCCAGGGTGCCGATGATGTCGTCGGCCTCGAAGCGGGCGGCTTCGAGGATGGGCGTGCCATGGGCCTCGATGAGGCGGCGAATATAGGGCAACTGCGGCGCCAGTTCCTCGGGCATGGCCGAACGGTTGGCTTTGTACTCCGCATACACCTCGTCGCGAAAGGTGGGGCCGGGCAGATCGTAGGCCGCGGCCAGATATTCGGGCCGCGCCTCGGCCAGCAGCTTGCGCAGCATGTGGGTAAAGCCGAGCGCGGCCTGGGTGGGCAGGCCGCGGGCATTGGCCATGCGGGGCAGGGCATGGAAGGCCCGGAAGATATAGCCCATCGTGTCGATCAGGTAAAGATCGGCCCTGGGCCAGGGGGAAGCAGATGGGGAACGTGGGGGCAAGGAAATTAAAAGGGTGAATGCGATGAATCGATGAATGCGCCCGGCCGCATCTCGGCGGCGTGAAGAACCACCACTTTCCAGCCCAGGCCGGGCCGCCAATGCAAAATCCGCTGCACCGCGAGCCGGTAGCCGCGGGTTGCGTTCGCGCTGATGCAGGTCATGTGCTCCTCCCCCTGGAACCAGGTCCAATCGCCGTCCGTGACACTCCAATATGACTCGGGCTCGATTTTAATTTCCCGCAGATCATGGAAGATCGCCTGCCAACTGGCGCGGATGGCGCGCCAGCCGCGCAGCGGCGGCCAGCCGGGGTGCACACAGCGGCTTTCCGGGCCGGCCAGCCATAGCGCTTCCATCTCCGGCAGGCTTTGGTTGATCAGGGCCTGATAGTAGCGTTTATGCACTTCGGCGGCCGTGTCCGAAGCTTGCGTGAGGGAAGGATGCGCGGCTTGGGGGTGCATGCTTGCATGATAACGGAAGTGGCGAAGAGAGGAGCGGCGCCGTGCCGCGATTTTTAATTCCGCTGGTAAACTCGCCAGCGCGAGCTCGAGGCCAGCAGGCGCCAGCCGGAAATCCATGCGGGCCGGCCTGATTTTACCGGCAGGGCCAGATAGCGAACCCGATCGCGGCGCACCCAGGGCCGGGGATTCCGCCGGATGCGGAGAAAATCCGCCATGAGCTGGGTCTGCATCCGCTGCCGGAGCGCCGGAACCCAGGTCCAGGAAAGCTCCGAATGCAGGAACAGTTCGTGCCGCAGCCAGGCCGCGATGGCCCGCCGCGCCGCCGCGCGGCGGGGGCCATGCAGCAGATAAAAGTTCAAGGCCAGCCGCCGCCGCCAGGCGGCATTGTTGAGCGCGGTATTCAGCAGCACGGCATCGCCCGCCAGCGGATCGAGGCCGGCGCGAATGGCGGCCAGGCGCAGCAACACCCGCGGGCCGGCGATCACCGCGCCGGTGCGCCACTCCGGAGTCCGGTCCCGCTCCCAGGCGCGGGGCCAGCTCCGCCATTGCCGCAGCGCCCGCACTGAACCCGGGCCGGCCGCCTGGCGCAGACGAATATAGATGCCGCTGACCGCGATTGCCAATAAGATGAAACCCGCTGCCCCGGCGCCCCATCGCCGCCAGGGCGGGCGCAGGCACTGCCACTCATTCGCCAGCAGCAGCAGAATGATCAAATAGAGCAGGGGATTGCGGAGATCAAGCCAGTGAAAATTCTGATATTCGCGGCCGCTCAGCAGCGGCTGGAAGTAAAACAGCAGCCAGGCGGCCAGGCTGACGCACCAGGCCGGCAACAGGCCGCGGGCGCGCCGCCAGAGCCAGAACAGCGTAACGCCATAGAGCAGCAGATTGCCGGGATGAAAGGGCGACAGGCGAAAAGGCACGACGCCGAGGTTATTGCGATGGAGCCAATCGGTCAGAGAGTGCCGGCGCCAGAGCCAGACGAGTTGCGGCAGGCCCAGAATCAGTCCGCCGCCGGCGATTTGCAGCCAGAAAAGCCAGCCGGAACCGGCCGGCGGATCATTGGAAGCAGGCTGGGCATCCGCGACTGCATGAGCTTTGCGATCAAACAGCGCGAGCAGCAGCAAGCCGCCGAACAATGCCGTCCATAAATAAAAAAAGACATAGAATGTGGCGCCCAGGGCGGCCATGGCGGCCAATCTGCGCGGCCCGCTGGGGATGATTTGGGCCCGGCGGACGAGCCAGAGAAACAGAAAGGCATAGCCCAGCCATAAGCCCGGGCTGAGCACATCCCACTGCGTGAAGACGGGGGGGTAGGGCAGGCCCAGCCATTGTGCGCCATGGGTCAGGTTCCAAAGCACGCCGATCTGGCGCAGCAGCGGAGCATAGCGCAGGGCTCCGGTGTCAAATATAAAAAACAAGGTGATGATCGCGGGCGGAAGAGCAAAGGCAAAACCGCGGGGCCGGTCAGAATCACCCAGCAGGGAATAAAGCCAGGCAAACAAGGGCAGGGTGGTGAGCAGCGCCGCCTGCGCATTCCACGCCAGAATCAGACCCGGCGCGCCGCCGTTCCATAACCGGGCCAGCCCGCGCGCGGGCGCGAACAGCATCCAGGGATAAGGCGATGGCGGGTGGGAGAAAAAAAATTGCAGATAAATCCAGCCGTCGTGATTGGGCAGCCAGAACCAGCTTCCGGAATGAAGGCGGGCCCAGAAATCGGGCAGCAGGACCAGCGCCAGGGCCGCCAGCGCGCAAAGCGCGGCCACCATCGCTGGGGCCAGCTCCGGGCGGGAAAGAAAGCTGCGCCGCAATGCCGCGGATTCAGTTTTAACGGGCATCACAATTTTAATTTCATCCCAATAGCGTTTACTCGCGTGGCGCGGCCGGGGGCCGGTCTCGCCCGGTTATACTGCAACCTATCGAAGAATACTAGTAAAAAGGGAATTCAATGCCATCTCCGGATGGCTTCGAGCATGCGAATTCAAAACATTTTACTGAGCGCCGGATGCGGGTTAAGTCTGCTGGGGCTGGGCATGCGCGGGCCATCCGCACCTCCGGTCACGCCGGGCAATCTTCATCCCGGAGCCTGCATGGTCATGCCGTTCACCGGGCGCGCGGCGCGGCCGGGGCTGTTCTGGCTGGGCGAAAGTTTTGCAGTAGGGTTGCGGCAGGCCTTGCGCGGTTCGGCGGTTTCCGTGCTGGGCCGACGGGAAATGCACCGCGCCTTTAACCGGGAAGGGATTCCCGATGTGCCCACCCTCAGCCATGCCACTTTGATGAGCGTGGCGGCGAATGTGGACGCACGCTGGCTGGTGGTGGGCCGGTACCGGTACCAGGCCCGGAAGCTGAGCGTGCAGGCCGATCTGATTGATTTGCGGCGCGAGCGTTTACACCGGTTTCAGATCGCGCCCCAGGCCCTGGACCGGCTGCAATGGGCGCAGGCGCGGCTGAGCTGGAAGATTCTGGCTTTTATCCGGCATCGCAACACCGTCAAGCCGCAAGCGTTCGCCGATTTCTGGCGCCGGGAGCCGCCGGTGGCGCTGCCGGCGTTTGAGAGCTATGTGCGCGGGCTGCTCGCGTCCTCGGCCCGGCTGCGGCTCCAGTATTTTCGGGCGGCGGCGCATCTGCAGCCGGGCTACGACGCGGCGATCTACCGGCTGGGGCTGTGGCATTTTCATCGCAATCAGTTTCAGGGGGCGCTGCGCTGGCTGCCGCGGGTGCGTCCGCGCGATCCGCATTACTGGCGGGCCCAGTTCGCCTGCGGATTTGCGGCGCTGGCCTTGGGGCAGAATCTGCGGGCGGCGGAATTTTTCCGTGAAATTGCCGCCGTGCTGCCGCTGCCGGAGGTGCTCAATGACTGGGCGCTGGCCGCTTCGCGGCTGGGCGAGCCGGGGGCGGCGGATTTGTTTGCGCGGGCCAGGGGCGCGGCGGGCGCCGATGCCGGCACGCGGCAAAAGATCCGGGCCAATCTGGCCGGCTATGCCTGCCGCCGGGATCAGCCCGCAGAGGCCTTGATCTGGCTGCGCAAACTGGCGGATGGGCCCACGCCGCCCTCCGGCGACGCGATGCAGGCGCATTGGCAAAAGCTGATACAGCAGCTTACTCAGACTCCCGCGCCCTCAAGCGCCGGATTGCAGGCGCTGGCCGGGCAAATCGAAGAGCCCAGCCGGCGGTTTCCGCTGCGCCGCTTTCAGCAGATGGAAACCGTAATGTCGGAGTTTGCGATTGCGAAGGCACGGGCCTTGCCCGCCGCGGCGCAAGCGGCGCGGCTGCTGGCGCAGGCCCGGCAACTGCGGCGGGCGGGTGCGCTCGCCGGCGCCCGGCGGGAATACCAGTATGTGCTGCATCTGCCGGGCGTGAGCCCGGCCGATGCGGCGCAGGCCACGGCCGGATTGAAGCAGATGGGCCATAGATGATGGATCTATTCAAGAAGCCCCGAGGCAATTACCCTTGATCCATATGAAAATTCTGGCAGGCTGGGTGTTGATTTCCATGGTGATCGCCGCAGGGTGCGGCGGCGCGGGCGCGCCGGTGAGCGGAAGTCCCGCGCCGGATTTAACCCCGGCGGCGACGCCGGCGGCCATGCCTCCGGCCGGGACTTATACCTGGACGCAGCAAGTGACCCTGAGCGATGCCACGCCGGGCGCGACCATTTACTACACCACCGATGGGACCACGCCCAGTCTGACCTCGGCGGTCTATAACGGCACGCCGATCACGGTCGCGAATAATACCACCGTGACGGCGATGGTCACGGCCGGCGGCTTTGCTCCCAGCCCCGCGGCCAGCCTGCAATATCAGATCACGCCCGTTACCGCGACGCCGGAATTCAACCCGCCGCCGGGGACGTATGCGGCGGGGCAGTCCGTGGCCTTGTCCGACGCGACGCCGGGGGCTGTGATTTACTACACCACCGACGGCAGCCTGCCCACCACGGCCTCGGCGGTATATTCCGGCCCGATTGCGGCCGGCAATAACACCGTGATTCAGGCGCTGGGCGCCGTGCCGGGGGACGAAGCCAGCCCGGTGGCTGCCGGCACCTACTATGTGGCCGCGGGCGCGGGGCCGATGGTTTCGGCCTGGATGACCAGTGACGGCCCTCCGCCCGGGCTGCAGCCCCAGCCCGGAACCAGCTTCACCGCCGGCGCGGCCGGCGGGAATCTGCCGGCCATATTGATTGACGATACCCAGGCGTATCAGACAATAGCCGGCTTCGGCGCCGCATTCACCGATTCGGCCTGCTATCTGCTGAATGAAGTGGCAACCCCGGCGGCCCGCGCCGTGGTGAATGATCTGTTCAGCCGGGCGGGAAGCGGCATTGGCCTCAACTTCATGCGCAATCCCATCGGCGCCAGCGACATCGCGCGCAGCGAATATTCCTTTGACGACAACGGCGGCCAGCCCGATCCGCAACTGACGCATTTTTCGATTGCCCATGACGAGGCCGACATTTTGCCGCTGGTGCTGGAAGCGCGCCGGCTCGAGCCCGGCCTGCAGCTCATGGCCAATCCCTGGAGCCCGCCGGGCTGGATGAAGACGAGCGGCGCGATGATCGGCGGCTCGCTCTTGCCGGCCATGGATGCTCCGTTTGCCAGTTATCTGGTGAAGTACCTCGAAGCCTATGCCGCGGCCGGCGCGCCGGTGCAATTTTTATCACTGCAGAACGAGCCGCTTTATGTGCCCACCAATTATCCCGGCATGTCCATGGACGCGGCCACCCAGGCGCAGCTTTTAGCCAATAACGTGCTGCCGGCGCTGGCGGCGGCCCAACTGCCCACCCGGGTGCTGGTTTATGACCATAACTGGGATCAGCCGGGTTATCCCGAAACCGTTTTCAGCACGCCCGCGCTCGCGGCTTCGCAGCAGATCGCCGGCATTGCCTGGCATGGCTATGGGGGCACGCCCGGCGCCATGACGCTGCTGCATCACCAATTCCCCGCGATGGGCAACTACGAGACCGAACACTCGGGCGGGCTCTGGAACAGCGATCAGGTACAGGCGGATTTTCCCGAAATCATACAGGTGCTGCGCAACTGGGGCCAGGCCTATGTGAAATGGAGCCTGGCGCTCGATGAAAACGACGGCCCGCACGATGGCGGCTGCGGCAACTGCACGCCGCTGGTGACGGTGAATTCGCAGACCGGCGCGGTGACGCGCGATATCGAATTTTATACGCTGGGGCAGTTCAGCCGTTTCATTCTGCCGGGCGCGACCCGGGTCTATTCCAGCAACGCGCCGGGGTTGGTTTCCGCCGCCTTTCTCAACCCGGACGCCACGCGGGCGCTGATCGTCTATAACACCACGGCCGCGGCGATCACCTTTCAGACGCAATGGGATGGGCAGCAATTTTCGTATTCCCTGCCCGGCCATGCCGGCATTACCTTCACCTGGACGGGGCCGGCCAGTTCGGGAGCGAGCGCCGCCTATACGGTTCCGGCCACGAATGAAATCATGGCCTCGAGCTATAACGCCAGCTCCGGCGTGGAGACGGAAAACACCGCCGACGTCAACGGCGGCTTCGATATCGGCTATACCGGCGCGGGGTCCTATCTCGAATTCCGCAATGTGGATTTCGGCGCGGGCGTCAGCGGGGTGAGCGCGCGGCTGGCCTGCGACGCCAGCCAGGGCAGTTGCGGCGGCAGCATTGACTTTCATCTCGACAGCCTGACCGGGCCGCTGGTGGCCTCGCTCACGATTCCCGCCACCGGCGGCTGGGAGAGCTGGCAGACGGTGAGCGGCGCGGCGAGCGGGGCCAGCGGCGTGCATGACGTCTATGCCGTGTTTCAAGCTCCGGCGGGCGCCACCGGAGGGCTGGGCAATTTGAACTGGATCGAGTTTAATTAGCGGTCATTGGCAAAAACGAAACGGCTGGTGACGGCCGCGGCGTCGGACCGGCGGTTGACTTCGAGATAGGGATAGACAAAGAAATTCAAGGGAAGCCCGGCCTGACGGGGGCGCAGAATCAGATCCCGGCCGCTGGTGAAACGAACGCGGTTGGCGTCAATGTTGCCAAAGTAAAAGCGGCGGTTGCGCGGCTGCAGCCAGGCTTCGGAGATATCGGCCGGCAGCCAGCCCAGGCCGGGAATATAGAAATTGACCCAGCAATGATAGCCAGGGATGGCGCCGCGCGCGGCATGGCGGGGCAGCGGGAAGCCGATTTTGAACTTCACCGGAATGCCCTGCGAGCGCGCCATGGCCATGAAAAGCGAATGGAAGTCGGTGCAGTTGCCGTGATGCGCGGTGCAGGCAAACAGGGCGTTGCCATGTCCCCAGCCGGCGCCGGTTTTTGAATAGGTCATGTGATGCAGCACGTATTCGTAAAGCGCATGGGCTTTCGCCAGACGGGTGCGCAGGCCGCGCACCGATTGCGCCGCCAGCTCCGCCGGCAAGCCCGTCACCGGCACCAGACGGTTGGGCAACAGATAGGGCCGCAGGCGCGGGCCGAGCGGGGCATTTTGCGCCGACGCGGGCGGAATTTTGCGTCCCGCCAGGCCCAGATGCTCCAGACGGGTGACGGCATAGACGATGCGGAAATGATAGAACCGCCGCCGGGCATGCGCGAGGTGGAGATAAAAAACCTGATTGCCGAAGGCCGGCTCATGATACCGCCGCAGCGGCGCCGACCCATGGACGGAAACGATGCGCACCCGCTGGTGCGCGTCCGAATGAGCCAGAGGGATCCAGAGCCGGAGATCGTCGCCGGGATGAGGGTTGGCGAGTTTGATCTGATACGTAAATGTAAAACGGCGGAGCCGGCGATGGGCCGTAATCGGACGCAGGCCGGGAAGGGCGAGGGCGATGCCGGCTGTCCCAAGGAATATGCAGGCCAGGCGGGAGGAAAAAGAGCAAGGGTTCACAGTAAAGAGTATAGGAAGAAATGGAA
>JAKAZV010000079.1 GCA_021826505.1 Acidobacteriota bacterium
GAAGAAAGCCGGCCGGGATCATATATGTGCAAGCGGGAAAAATTTCCCGCCCGCATGGCGGCCACATGCGCCGAGCCCGGGCCATGACATTCCTCGCAGGTCACTCCCGGTTTTGCCTGATCAGGATGAAACCGGCCGGCCAGATAGCTGCCGGTGGTGTGACAGACAAAACACCTCCGGGTCTCGTCGGGAGCAAGCTGGCGGCCCAGCGCGGCTGGGAGCAAGGCAGGCAAAGAAGCATCGCCGATGGTCGGATCCAACCCGGCAATGCGCGGATAATAGCTGATGCGGCTTTCGTAATAGTGATCTTTTTTCCGGTATATGTAGGTCTGGCCTTCGACGTTGTCACCAAAAGCCCAGAGCAGCCTGCGGGCATAGTTCAAATTGTGCGCGGCGTCACTATAAATTTCGCCTTGAGGCGTGTGCTGGAACTGAAAAACTTTCCCGCTATAGGCCAGGCGCAAATCCGGATGCCGCCGCCAGAGTCCGACCGCGGCCGGCCGTTTTCCGGCCAATCCCATCGGGGTTTGCAACTGTGAAGCTTCATTCTGGTGGCATTGAATGCAGACATTGGCGCCGACATAATGCAGGCCGGACGGGCCGCCAGATTTGGGCCGCCAATGAGCGGGAAAATGAGGTTTTACGGGTGCGGATTGTGGCGCTGATGGAGTCTGCGCCGTTAATCCTATGACCGTGAAAAGTAAAATCACCGCCAGCCGAAAGCGGCGGCATGAAAACGGGAAGCTGGATGGAAGCTGAATATTCAATCTGCTGAACTGACCTAACACCCGTACTGTACGAACTAGGGGGGACAAAGGTAACGAAAGTCCACATCAAGGAATAAGCAATTCCGGACATTTTGCATATTTAACAAAAACGAAAAAACCAAGAGTGGGGGGCATTTTTTTGGTTTTGCCAATGCAGCATTCGGGGCCGTTGCTATTTACCCCATCCCGCTTCGCGGGACAGTGCCCCCGGGTCTGCGATTTCACATGGCTTTACCGGCCTCGGCCGGTGCTTCATAGCGATGCGGGGAAGTAAAAAACCGCATGCAGAGCGAAGCAGCGAATCAGCCGGGATAGGGTTTGCCGGGGCGAACGATGCGGATAAAGTGATCGGCAAAGCGGAAATGCGCGCCCGGGAGCCGGGTTTTGGGCATATGGCAGGTGACGCAATTATGCCGCGCGACCGGGCAGGCGCGGCCGGGCTTGGCAAGAGTGGGAAGCTGACCCTGAGTGACATGGCAAGCCAGGCATTTGGAGTCATACCAGGCAGGATTCGCATGAACCAGATGATGCGGGTTGTGGCAGGCCAGGCAGCCAATGCGGCGGTCGTCCGGATTCCAGCAACGGCTCAAAGTCAGCCGGTAGGGCTGAAACCGCACATCCGGAATGCCCATGATCTGCAAATTGAAGACCATGCCGGGGGTGCGATGGCAGGAGCCGCAGAATTCGATCTGGCCATTGGAAGAAAGCCGGCCGGGATCATATATGTGCAAGCGGGAAAAATTTCCCGCCCGCATGGCGGCCACATGCGCCGAGCCCGGGCCATGACATTCCTCGCAGGTCACTCCCGGTTTTGCCTGATCAGGATTGAATCTGCCGGCCAAGTAGCTGCCGGAGGTGTGACAGACAAAACATTTCCGCGTCTCGTCGGGCGAAAGCCTGCGGCCCAGGGCGCCGGAGAGCGAGGCGGGCAAGGGAATGTCACCCATGGTGGTATAGAGCCCGGCAATGCGCGGATAATAGCTGATGCGGCTTTCGTAATAGTGATCTTTTTTCCGGTATATGTAGGTCTGGCCTTCGACGTTGTCACCAAAAGCCCAGAGCAGCTTGCGGGCATCGGCTAAATTGTGCGCGGCATCACTATAGATTTCGCCCTGGGTTGAGTGCAGGAACTGAAAAGTTTTTCCATCATACGTCAGACGCAGATTGCGATGGCGCTGCCATAACCCCACTGCTTGCGGGCGTTTTCCAGCCAGTCCCATCGGGGTTTGCAATTGCGAGGCTTCATTCTGGTGGCATTGAATGCAGACATTGGCGCCGACGTAATGCAGGCCGGGCGGGCCGCCAAATTTGGGCCGCCAATGAGCGGGAAAATCAGGTTTTGCGGATGTGGTTTGTGGCGCTGATGGAGTCTGCGCCGTTAAACCCACGGCCGCGAAAAGTAAAACCACAGCCAGCAGAAAGCGGCGGTGTGAAAACGGGAAGCTGAATGGAAGCTGAATATTCAACCTTCTGGCTTGACCTAACACCCGTACTGTACGAACCAGGTGATGCAAAGGTAACGAAGGTCCAGATCAAAGGAATAAGCAATTCCGGACATTTTGCATATTTTACAAAAACAAAAAAGCCCAGAATGGCTGACCCCCTCTGTGCCTATGATGCTGAGACCGATTGCCTGGCGATAATTACCGAGCAGGGCAAGTCAGGAGATCAGCATGACCAGCAGGCACGGAGTCGGTCTGGTTGGGTCTGAGGCCGCCGCGGGACGGAGCGCGGCTGAGACCGCGATAGCGGGCGAGGCAGCACGGAGTGGAGCGGCGGCCGCAGAGGAGCTGCGGCGCGATGCGCCGGACCCGGAGGTGGACGGCAAGCCGAAGCGGCGCACCTTCACGGCGGCGTACAAGCGGTCGTTCCTTCGCGAAGCCGATGCCGCTAAGGGGCGAGGTGAGTTGGGAGTCTTGCTGCGCCGGGAGGGCCTGTATTCATCGGCTCTGACCGCGTGGCGCAAGGAGCGGGAGGCTGCGACCCAGGAAGCCTTCTCGCGGCCGCGTGGCCCCAAGCCGAAGCGCAGCGCCGAGACCGCCGAGATCGAGAAGCTGCGCCACCGCAATCAGCGGCTCGAGGAAGAGCTGCGCAAGGCGCAGATCGTCATCGAGGTTCAAAAAAAAGTGGCCGGGCTGTTGCGCAAGCCCGCTTCCGAGATCCCGGGCAGAGACCAATGATCCTGGTCGCGATTGACCAACTGGCGCCGCTCGTAGGGCGGCGCCAGGCTTGCCATGTGCTCGCCGTGCCGCGCGCGACTTGGTACCGGCACCGCCGGCCACCCCAAGTCCGCCATCGTGGCAAGCCGCATCCCCGGGCCTTGCGGGCCGAGGAACTCACCCGGATTTTAGCCTGCCTTCACGATGAGCGCTTTCAGGACTGCGCACCGCGCCAGGTTTACGCAGCGCTGCTCGACGAGGGCCGCTATCACTGCTCGGTGCGCACCATGTACCGCCTACTCGATGCCCAGGGGGAAAGCCGCGAGCGGCGCGCCCAGCTGGTTCATCCGCCGTACCAGAAGCCGGAACTGCTGGCCACTGGCCCCAACCAGCTCTGGAGCTGGGACATCACCAAGCTGCGCGGTCCGGCCCAATGGGTCTACTACTACCTTTACGTGGTCCTCGATGTCTTCAGCCGCTACGTCGTCGGCTGGATGCTGGCCTATCGCGAAACCGCCGCTTTGGCCGAGCGCCTGCTCAAGCACGCCTACCGCAGCCAGGGCGTCCAACCCGGCCAGCTCACCGTGCATGCCGATCGCGGCTCTTCGATGAAATCGAGGACGCACGCCATGCTGTTCGCCGATCTCGGCGTCCTGCGCAGCCACAGCCGGCCGCATGTCGCCGACGACAACCCCTACTCCGAGGCTTGGTTCCGTACCCTCAAATACCAGCCCGGATTCCCCGATCGCTTTGGCTCCATCGAGCACGGCCGCGCTCACATGCACCCGTTCTTTCACTGGTACAACCACGATCACTACCACACCGGCCTTGGCCTGCTCACCCCAGCCGCCGTGCATTACGGCCAGGCGCCGCAGTTGTTGGCGCAGCGGCAGCTCGTTCTTACCGCCGCCTTCGAGGCCCACCCGGAACGCTTCGTCCGGCGGGCTCCCCGCCCGCCGGACCTCCCATCGCAGGTCTGGATCAACCCGCCTAAAAAGGAAGAAAAAACTCTTTAAACTCTTATGCCGGGTGTCTCATTCTCATTGACACGCACCGGACCAGTTGTTTTGCTTCACAATTTCAGCGTTCGATTTCAGTGGTAAACAAGGAAGGGCCTTTGCCATACACAACATTGCCGCTTTGCAGGGCCAGGACCATGCTCCAATGCGAAACGGCCGTAAACGTTACATGCATTCAGCGATCGAGCTGGGCCGGAGTGGCGAAAAATTCAGAACAACCTGAAAGATTCCTGGATTCTATTTGAAAAAACGGAGGCGAAAATTACGCCTGCTCAAACCTTGAAAAATCAAAAAAACCAAAAGTATCTGTCCATCCCGCCCCCCCCGAGGGTTAAGTTCTTTAGAATCAAATGAAAATGGGGGCCAGATAAATCGAAATCATCTGCCCCCATCTCGCCCCCGAAGACAAATGCGACAAATTTATGTACTAATCAGCACGTTTGTGATTGCCAAAAAAAGGGCGGAATCCATGAATGAATCCCGCCCCTCTCAGGCCCCAGTGGCTGGAAATTCAGAAGTGCAAACTGAATGTGCCGTAGGCGGTAAACGGCGCGCCAGGATAGGCCAGCAGGTATCCGCCGGTGGGAGTGCCGAAGTAGCCGCCCGATGAGATGTACTCGTACTGGTTGTACTTCGCGTTGAGCAGGTTGAGAAAATTCAGCCGGAAGTTGTAATGCCGGGAGAACGGCAGGTTGAAGGCCAGATTCAGGGTGCCGAAGCTGGGCATGGTCTGGCTGCTGGGGGCGGCTACAGTATTGTCGAAAATGTGCTGGGCGCCGGTCCATTGATACCACAACCGGGGCTGGATGGCGTGGTCGTTGCCGTAGCTCCAATTGTAGTAGCCGCCGATGTTTAACAGTTCTTGTGGGACGTAGGGCACGGGCGGGGTTCCCTTGTAACCGGCCGCCTGATAATTGGTGTAGGTGGCGCGGGTGGCGCTGAAGTTGACAAAAACATGGGTGCGGGCGGCGGGGGAATTGTCGAAAAAGGCGTTGATGCCGTTGTATTTGGAGCTGCCGCTGGCAAAGATGGTGTCGCCGTTGGCGAGTCCGATGTCAATTTCCTGATCCAGATAATTGAGGTGGAAATAGTTGGCGCCGAACAGGACTTCCTGTAATGGACCGGCCTGATAGAAGTGCATTTTGACGCCGGCCTGGGAGTATTCGCCTTTGGAGAGCTGATAGGTGGATGGTTCCACGGCCTGGAATAAGCCGCCGCCGCCGCCTAATTCGGGCGCCCGCAGAGTTTCCATATAGCCACCGTAGACACTCAGCCAGGGCAGGGGCCGCAGTCCGACATTGAACGATGGCTCGTAGCCGTGGCGCGAGGCATGGGCGCCGCAGAGCGAGCCCTGATATTTGGCCGCGGTTGAGCTGGGGTTGCCGGTAAAGGCGGCATCGAGGGGGCAACTGTTGAGCTGGGGTACGTTGATCGTCACTCCCGGAACAAAGCTGAAATCATTGAAAGGATCGGTGGTGTAGTCCACCCGGAAACCGGTGAAACGCAGGCCGGGCGTAATCGAAAGCCAGGTCCAGGGATGGATTTTATCCTGCGCGAAGAGGGCGTAGTCGTCCTGGGCAAAATAGGAGGAACGGAACTTGCCACCCGCGTTGACGATTCCCGGGCCGCCGCCATCGGCGGGGTTAAAGAAATTATTGCGGGTGTTAAAAAGATTATGGATATAGTAAACCCCGAAATCGAGGGTATTGCCATTGAAATAGTGCGATAACCAGATTTCATCGCCCACGGACGCGGTATGGGGGTTGTTCCACTCCTGGAGCTGCCCGCCGGGATTATAGGCATCGTTAATGCGGCGATGGGTGCGGCGGATGAGCATATACCAGGTCTGATTGTGCAGAGTGGTGCTGGAATCGAGGTTCATTAACTGCCGGGAATAAATGGTGGCCAGCTCGTTGGAATCATTTTTGTTATAACTGGCAAACGGCAGGGTGCTGTAAAAGCCCGATGTGGCCTGACTATAGATCGGCGCCCCGGGCTGGCCGTTCATAGTGATATCGGGATTGGCGGCCACAGGAATGACCTGAGGGCGGTAGCCGGAGGTGTAATCGAAGTAGCCGCCGATTTCGAGCACGCCCTGAGTCCAGCTTTTGCTGGTTTTGCCATAGACGGAGCGGTCATAACTGGTGTTGGTAAAACCATCCGGGCCTTTGCGGAAGCTGTCGCCGCCGCCCCAGCCGCCGGCCAGGACGCTCGACCAGCCATGCCAGAGGCCGGTGGTGTAGCGGCCGAAGAGAATTTTCTGGTTGTAGCTGCCGTAGTTGGCCCATAGCCCCAGGGTGGGATGGACGGTGGGCTGCACCGGAGTGTATTCGATGCCGCCGCCCACGTTGTTATACCAGCGGCCGACTGGATCGCCGGGGCCGTAGGTGACGGTGATATTCTGCAGCATTTCGGTTTGCGGCATGGTCGAAGACTGCCAGAGATTGGTGGAGGGATCGGAGACGGGAATGCCGTCAAAGGTCACGCCCAGGGAGCCATCCTGGGTGTAACCGCCATAACCACCCCAGCCTTGCATGACGCCATTCAGCAGGACGGTGTATTTCGTGGTTCCGGTGTTGCCATAGCCGGTGACGGCCGCGCCGGGCGCATAGGCCAGGGTCTGGGCGGCGCCGGCTTCGGGTCCGGCAGCATCCATCTGCAAACGGTTCAGCACGCGTTTGGACAGGCTGCTGTGAAAGACCATATCCTGGCTGGGCTCAACGGTGGCGCCCATGACGGTGCGGGCATGCACGGTCACGATCTGGGTCACCGCGCTGAGGCCCAGCGTGGCGTGGATGCGCGGCAAGCTGGCGCCGGTGACGGCAAGCTGGCGGCGGTAGGTGGTGAATCCGGTTTTGCGGATGACCAACTGATAGACGCCATCCCCGACGCGCGCCCGAAAGCGGCCGGCGGCGCCGCTGCTGACATTGACCCGCACTCCTGAACGCAGGTTCAGCAGACTGATGCGCGCGCCGGCGACAGCACGGCCGGAAGTGTCGCGCACCGCGCCCCGTACCGTGCCGAGCGGCCCGGGCATTGCCAGCACCGACAGGGCCAGCGCCGGCAGGGCCAGCCATGCAATCCACGCCACAAAAAATAGTTTCCGCATGTTTTCTCCTCGTTAAGAACCGCAGACATAAGGATGAAGGGGAAACATGAGAACGCCTGTTACAATTCTATGACAGTTAGAAGTTAGATTCTTTATTATTACAATATGATGAAAAATAAGTAACAATAGCGCAAGCTAAGGCGAAATGGCGTGCAGGGCGCGGCCGATGATTCCATTCCGCGAAGCAAGGCGAAAAAATCAACGGCTTTCCGGTCCCTCCCGTCCCTGAGGGTGCGTGCCACGGCGGCCGAGGCGCGCCTACCGGAAGCTCGGCGAGAGGGCACAGAACTGGCCTAAAATCAATCTGGTTCGCCCTATGCCCGCCGCCGCGCCATCCAAACCTTCGCGCTACGAAACCAGGATTTACCTGCAAGCCCTGGGGTTGGCGCTGCCGGCGTTGGCGCTGGCGATCTATGGGCTTTTTGTCTGGCCATGGCCGCCACCCCTGCGCTGGTTTCTGGGCGTGATTCTGACCGGAACCTGGCTGATCGGAGCGGGCATGCTGCGGGAGCGGGTGGCGCGGCCGCTGCAGACGCTGAGCAATCTATTAGCAGGATTGCGCGAAGGGGATTATTCGGTGCGCGGCCGCGGCGCCCGGCATGACGATGCCTGGGGCGAAGTGATGTATGAGTTCAATGCCCTTTCGCACCGGCTGCGGGAGCAGCGGATTGGGGCGCTGGAGGCCGGGGTCTTGCTGCGCCAAGTGATGGCGGAAATAGATATTGCGATATTCGCCTTCGATGCCCGCGACCGGCTGCAGTTGATGAACCCGGCCGGGGAACGCCTGCTGCAGCGGGGAGAAGAAGCCCTGAACCGGAGGGCGCAGGAACTGGGGCTGGCCGCCTGCCTGGCGGGCGAGGCCAACCGCACGCTGGAGCTGGCGCTGCCCGGCGGCGCCGGACGCTGGGAGATGCGCCGGGGCAGGTTCCGCCAGTCCGCCGAGCCTTACCAGTTGCTGCTGTTAACCAACCTCAGCCGCGCCCTGCGCGAGGAAGAGCGGCGGGCCTGGCTGCGGCTGCTGCGCGTGCTGGGACATGAGCTGAATAACTCGCTGGCGCCCATTCAATCGCTGGCGGCCAGCCTGGGAGAACTCTTGCGGCGCGAGCCCTTGCCCGCCGACTGGCGCGAGGACGCGCAGGCCAGCCTGGAGGTGGTTGCCAGCCGGTCCGCCGCGCTGGCGCGCTTTGTCGAGGCCTATACCCGGCTGGCGCGCCTGCCGCCGCCGCAATTGGCTCCTCTGCCGGTGAGGTCCTGGATTACCCGGGTGGCGCGGCTGGAGACGCGGCTGGCGATTGAAATTGTCGCAGGGCCCGAATTGACGCTGGCAGCCGATGCCGATCAGCTTGATCTGCTGCTGATCAATTTATTGCGCAATGGCGTGGATGCGGCGCTCGAGACCGGCGGCGGGGTGCGGGTGCGCTGGGGCCGCGCGGGGCAGGCATTGTGGCTGGAAATTGAAGATGACGGGCCGGGACTGGCTAACCCGGCCAATCTGTTTGTTCCGTTTTTTACCACCAAGCCCAACGGATCAGGCATTGGCCTGATCCTCAGCCGCCAGATTGCCGAAGCCCATCAGGGCGCGCTGAGCCTGCGCAACCGCGAAGACCATCCGGGCTGTCTGGCGCGGCTGCATTTGCCGCTGGCATGAAGAAATGCGGAAGCGGAAAAACGAAGAATTAAAGCAAGCCCGGAGCGGGCGGCGAAGCCGGGCGCCGCGTGGAAGAAAAGCCAAGAAGCGGAGAAGCGGTCCGAACCGTTACCATAGAAAGAGGCAGCCAAAATTCCGGCTGCCGATTTTTTTAATCCGTTTCCGCCGCTTTCGCATGGACCCGCAACATATACGCAATTTTTCCATCGTGGCCCACATAGACCACGGCAAGAGCACGCTCGCCGACCGGCTGCTGGAATACACCGGCGCGCTGGCGGCGCGCGAAATGCAGGAACAGGTGCTCGATGCCATGGATCTCGAGCGCGAGCGCGGCATCACCATCAAGGCCCACGCCGTGCGGCTCAACTATCAAGCCCTGGATGGCCAGAACTATGTGCTGAATTTAATAGACACGCCCGGGCATGTGGATTTTTCCTATGAAGTCTCGCGCAGCCTGGCCGCCTGCGAAGGCGCCCTGCTGGTGGTGGACGCGGCCCAGGGCGTGGCCGCGCAGACGGTGGCCAACGCCTACCTGGCCGTCAATCAGAATCTGGAAGTGGTGCCGGTGATCAATAAGGTGGATCTGCCCAGCGCCGAAGTCGAACGGGTGCGGCAGCAGATTGAAAACGTCATTGGCCTCGATGCCAGCCGCGCCATCCTGACCAGCGCCAAAACCGGCCTGGGCACTCAGGATGTTCTGGAGGCGATCGTGCGCCGCATGCCGCCGCCGGCCGGCCGCAGCGATGCCCCGCTGCAGGCATTGCTGTTTGATTCCTGGTTTGACCCCTATCGCGGGGTGATCCTGCTGGCGCGTGTGGTGGAAGGCGAGATTACGCGCGGACAGAAGATTCAGCTGATGGCCAATGGCCAGACCTATGCGGTGGAAAACCTGGCCGTGCGCACTCCCAAGCCGGTGGAGATTGAACGGCTGGGCGCGGGCGAAGTGGGTCTGATCGTGGCCAACATCAAGCGCGTGGCCGATGCCCTGATCGGCGACACTATTACCGATGCCGTCCATCCCGCGGCCGCACCTTTGCCCGGCTTTCAGCAGGTCAAGCCCATGGTTTTTGCCGGCCTGTATCCGGTGGAAAGCGACCAGCACGCGGTGCTGCGCGAGGCGCTGGAGAAGCTGCGGCTCAATGATGCTTCCTTTTTTTTCGAGCCGGAAAATTCCGCCGCGCTGGGCTTTGGCTTTCGCTGTGGTTTTCTCGGCCTGCTGCACATGGAAATCGTGCAGGAACGGCTGGAGCGCGAGTTCAATCTGGATTTGATCGTGACCGCGCCGGGCGTGCGCTACCGGGTGATTTTGCAGGATGGATCGGTGCTGGAAGTGGATAACCCGGCCAAGCTGCCCTCGGCCAGCGAGCGCAAGCAGATCGAAGAGCCCATCATCACCGCGACGATCATTTCACCGGAGGAATATCTGGGCGGACTTCTGGGACTGTGCGAGGAAAAGCGCGGCGTGCAGAAAGGGTTTGAATATGTGGGGCCAGGGCGGGTGATGCTCAGCTACGCGCTGCCGCTGAACGAGGTGGTGCTGGATTTTTACGACCGGCTGAAGACGGTTTCGCGCGGCTATGCCTCGCTGGACTACCATTTGAGCGGCTATCAGGAGTCGGACCTGGTCAAGCTCGATATCCTGGTGGCTGGCGAGCCGGTGGACGCGCTCTCGTTCATTCTGCATGCCGGCCTGGCCTACGAACGCGGCCGGGCGCTGGCGCTGAAGATGAAGGAGCTGATTCCCCGGCAGATGTTCGAGGTGCCGATTCAGGCCGCCATCGGTGGCAAGGTGATCGCGCGCGAAACCGTGAAGGCAATGCGCAAAAACGTGCTGGCCAAGTGCTATGGCGGCGATATTACCCGCAAGCGCAAACTGCTGGAAAAACAGAAGGAAGGCAAGCGGCGGATGAAAAAACTGGGCAAGGTGGAAATTCCGCAGGAGGCCTTTCTGGCGGTGCTCAACCTCAGCGATTAACCGCCGGCCGGCGGCGCAGCCGATCTCCCACCCCCGCACATGGAAATCCGCGCAATCGAAGATCAATACCGGCCGCCGTTGTGGCTGCGCAGCGGGCATAGCAACACGATTTATTCGTATCTGCGGCGACGGCGGGTGGATTTGCCCGCGGCCGAAGCGGTCTGGCTGGCCGCGGAACCAGGGGTGGATCTCTGCATCGAAGCCAACTGGCAGTCCCGGCCGGCGCCGGCGCTGCTGCTGGTGCACGGCCTCGAAGGCCACAGTAATGTGGGGTATATGCGGGGGCTGGCGGCCAAGGCCTGGGAGCGGGGCTGGCATGCGCTGCGGCTGAATGTGCGCGGCTGCGGAATATCGGAAGCGCGGTGCCGCTCGCTGTATCACTCCGGATTGAGCCAGGATGTGGATCGCGCCATCCAGTGGGCCCGGAGTCAGCCCCGGATCACGAGGCTGGCCGCGTGCGGCTATTCGATGGGCGGCAATATGCTGCTGCGCTATCTGGGGCAGCAGGGCGCGCAAGCCGGCTGCGTGGCCGCAGTGGCGGTCTCGCCCAGCCTGGACCTGGCGGCTTCGGCCGACCGGCTGCATTTGAAACGCAATTGGCTCTATGAACGCAGGTTTTTGCGCTCGCTGAAGCGCAGGGTGGAGCGCAAAGCACGGGCCTATCCCGAGATCTATCACTTGCCTCCGCTGAATGAGATTCGCTCCATCCGCGAATTTGATGAGCGCATTACCGCGCCGCATATGGGGTTTGCCGGAGCGGATGAGTATTATTTCCGGGCCAGCGCGGCGCGCGTGGCCGACGGCATACGCGTGCCCACGCTGATTCTGCATGCCGGCGATGATCCTTTTATCGTGATTACGCCCGAATCAAGACAGCGGCTGGAAGCCAACCCCGCGATTCGATTCAGGGTTTTATCGCATGGCGGACACTGCGGGTTCATGCATCCCGGCGCGCGGGGAGAAGACGCCTATTGGGCGGAAAACCGGGTCCTGGAGTTCGCCGCTCTATTTTGTTCCTAATGCGAAAGCGCCTGGCGGTTATGGATGGCCCAGGCGCATTTGGCCGGCACCGCTTTCATCGGCGGACCGCCGCGCGAGCCGCAGGCGCAGGGGCCTTCGGTTTTGGCCTCGGTCATGCAGGAGCAGGATTTAGTGCCCAGGCAGGCGCAGACATAGACGACGGAGCTATGTTTTTTGGGTTTGGGCTTGCTTTTGAGGGCAAAACCGGAGGAAAACAGCGCCAGCGAAAGCAGCGCCGCGGCGATTGTCAGGCGTGGGGCGTGGTCCAGGGTTTTCATAAACGGCTCCCAATATTTCAGCATGAACCGTAACGCACAAGCGTCGATAACCAGTTTCCGAAGATATTATATAGCCGTTACCATTCATGGAATTAAATCCGCAATTCAGAAAAAAATCAGGTTCATTCGGGAACTGATTGCCGCAACAATATGAACGCCGCTGGTGCATCCTCAGGATTCCATATGATCATGCAATTACGAAAAATGCTGGCGCCGGCTTTGGCGCTCGGCTGCGGGCTGACGCTGTGGGGCGCGGGCCACCGCGCGCAGCGGCCGCCGATTCGGGTGGTGGTCGCGGCCAATGGCACGGGCAATTATCCGACCGTGCAGGAAGCCATTGATCATGCCCCGCCGTCGGGGCCGCGGCGGCTGATCATCGCGATTGAGCCG
>JAKAZV010000080.1 GCA_021826505.1 Acidobacteriota bacterium
CACATCCCCGGGCCCTTCCCGCAGCGTCATGCGGTTTTCCATCACCACCGTCTGCTTCCCGCTGCCCTTCCAATCGCAAAAATCATGGCCGGGATCCAGGCAGCGAATCTGATTGAGCAGCATGTGACGCAGATCTTCCGCCCGCCCCAGGTGGGCGGCGGCGCTGGCGTAGGGATTGAGTTCGCTGATGGGGGTCGCCGTGTTCACGCCCTGGGGATACAGTCGGGTATAGGTGGCTTCCGCCAGTTGGCGCACGGCGGCATCGGTGGAGTTGGCCGTGCATAGGTCGTAATAAAGCGCCGGCAACAGCCAGGGCGCGGCCACGTTCCCGTGTCCGGCGGGGGGCCGCGCCGCGACCCAATACGGCGGCTTGAATTCAGCTTCCGGGAACTCCGCTGGCAGATCGCGGTTGGTCACCAGCGGCGCCAGGTGCGCCAGCAATTCCCGCCATTGCGCCCGCTGTTTTACATCTTCGCCGAGCAATTCGCTGGCCCGGATCGCCAGTGGCAACAGGCCCCGCATGGCGCAGAGTTCCTCGTGCGTGTCCTGCGCGTCCCAGACCGGCTCCGAACAGTTGACATGATGAATGTGGTAATGCCCGTCGGCGCCGCGCCGCAGATTGGGAAAATTGCGGTACAGCTCGGCCATGCCCGCCAGCATGGGAAAGGCATGGTCGCGCAGCCACTGCAAGTCGCGCGTGTAGGCATAGCGCAGCCAGTACTGCCAGGCAATTTTGGCGCCGCTGCTGAGAATGTGCGAGGTGTGGCCAAAACAGCCGTGCCCCTTGCTGCGCCACACATACCGGCCCGCCTCGTACCGTCCCTTGGCTTTGTAATTCCAGCGTGAATTTCCCGACTGTTTGGGCCAGGCATAGACATCAAAGGCGCGGCTGCGTTCGCGCCAGGGCTTGCGCGCCAGCCAGATTTCCCGCATCTCCGCCGCGATCTCCTCCGGCAACTCTTCTTCCCCGTCGAACCAGGTGGTTTCCGGAATCCAGATGCCTCGCGAGCCCCACTGCTGCTCTGCCGCCCGGTGCAGGGCGGGCGCCATGGCGGTATAGGTGTTAAAGACCGGCTGCAGCAATTCCCTTCGGTTCGCCTGCATCAGGCCATCGTAATAACAGGCCTGATTGGACCACCAGTACTGCGAACCCCACATGCGCAGATCGCCGTCGGTCATGAACAGCAGGCCGCCGAAGCGCGGCATGTAGGCGCCGCGCGAGCAGGCCGCCATGAGATAGAGAAAATAGGTGTAGTTGCGCTCCACTTCCTCGGCCGCGCCGTCGGCGCTATGCAGTGCAATCCAGCCCCGGCGCCAATAGGCGCGCCACCAGACGCGGTTATCCTGGGCTATTCCCGGGCCGCCGCGGCGCCGGGCCGCGGCTAATTTTTTCAGCGCCAACGCCGCCACGTCCGCTTTCGGGTCGAAGCTGGCGGCGCTGGCGATGAGCACCGTGAACGTTCCCCGTCCTGCTTCTCCCGCCACCCGCACCGCGGCGTCACTGGCGCGGCGGGCGCGCGCCGGCCGGCCCAGAATGCAGGCCGCGACCGCGGAAGCGGAATAAAATTTACCCTCGCGAAAACGCTGCGACAGAATCGCGATCCGGCCGCGGATTTCCAGTTGCGAGGCCGCCGATTGGTTCCGGTGCCGCACCTCGACCACCCCCGCTTGGGCCAGAGCGTCATTCTGCCCGGGCAGATATTGATGCCGGTAGCGCAACATGCGCAGCTCGATCGCGACCGGCTGCGGTCTGGACCGCTGGTCTTCCACTTCCAGCGCAATCACGTCTTGCCGCGGCCAGGCCAGTGCCCGCACCCGCACTCCGGCCCCGTTGAGCCGCAGCTCGCCCGTATGCAGAGCCAGGTGCTGGCGCATCGCGCCGGCCGTGAAAACGTCTTCGCCGGCGCCGCCCAGATCGAGATCAACAAAACCACAGCCGCCCGCGTAATCGGTGTCCCGCTCGGGAAAGCTCAGCGTGGCCGCGCCCGCGCCAAAAACATCGCAGCGGTTGATCTGCATGTGCAGGGCTGTTGGTGAGGTCCAGATCAAGGTTCCCATCGCGCCATTGCCGATGGGCAAACCGGCTTCCGGCCGGGACACCGGAGCCTCCAGCCTGATATCCGCCCGCCCGATTAATTCTGCGAGAGTGCGGGCGCCGTTCGGCGATGGACCGGCCTCGCCGGCGCGGGAGGCGCGCCGCTCGTGCCCGGGCCAGGCCAGACCCGCGGCCACGCCCTGGGTCAGAAAATCACGCCGGGTCACTGCATCATCCATGCCGGTCCTCGCGTAACCTTCGGTTCAGCCGCGATGCCGCGGTCCTATCCCTGCCGCCAGCGCGCCACCTGATCTTCCGGTTCCCAGGTCAGGTTGCGCACCGGGTCCACGATAGCGTCTATTTCCGCCCGGATTTCGGGTGGAATCGCCATGCCCGCCGCCGCCACATTGGCGGCCACCTGCTCCGGCCGGGTCATGCCCACCAGCGTGCTGGCGATGCCTTCATGATCCAGGCAATGCCGCAGCGCCAGCATGGGCAGATCAAAGCCCCGCGACTCCGCCAGTTCGAGCAGCCGTTGCCCGGCCGCCAGCACTGCCGGAGGCGCCGGATGCCAGGCGGGAGGGCCCAGCCGGGTCAGCACCCCCATGTGCAGCGGCGAGGCATTCAATAGTCCTATCTGTCGCTCTCGCGCCAGCGGCAATAGCTGCGCGTCAAGCTGGGAAATCATTAAATTGAAATGGCAGTACGACAACACCACATCGATTTCGGAAGATTCGATCACTTCGGAAAGGACTTCCAGCGGGTAGCCGGAAACCCCGATCGCCCGCGCCTTGCCTTCCTCCCGCAGCCGGATCAGCGCCGGCAGGGTTTCCCCCAGAATCTGTTCCTGCCGGCCGAACTCTATATCATGCGCCAGCAGAACATCCACATAGTCGGTGCGCAGCCGGCGCAGCGAGAGCTCGCAGCTGGCGCGCAGGCGGGCCGCGGAAAAATCAAATTCATCGCGGCCATAGCGGCCGCATTTGGTCTGCAGCACCACTTGGGGCCGGCGGCCGGCCAGCAGCTCGCCCAGCCGCGTTTCCGAAAGCCCATCGCCGTAGTAGGGCGAAGTGTCGAAAAAGTGGATGCCTAACTCCAGCGCCAGCGCCACCGCCCGCCCGGCCGCATCCATTTCCAGCGGCTCATAGAGCCCGCCCAAAGGCGCGCCGCCAAAACCCAGTGCCGAAACCCGCACTTCCGTGCGGCCCAACCGGCGCGGCGCCTGCAAGAGTGAGGTGAAGGTGCTCATTTTCAGACTTGATTACGTTAACACATTCGAAATTCGAAGCAAGAAAAATTTCCGCCGGCGTTCATTTCGCGGCCGCCGGATATCCCGCATCGCTGGCCGCGGGTACCCCCCTGCCGTACAATAAGGCTTGCCATGGCGCGCCGCCCTTCCGCCCCTTCCGCCACCATTCTCGACATCGCCCGCGAACTGGGCGTTTCGGCCATGACGGTTTCGCGCGCCTTGCGCGGCCGCCCGGAAGTGCAGCCCCGCACCCGAGAGCGTGTGAATCAGGTTGCCCAGCGCCTGGGCTATCGTCCGCATCGCTGGGCCCGCAGCCTGGTCAGCCGCCGTTCCTGGATCATCGGGATTGTCATTCCCGATATCAGCCATGGTTATTTCGCCGAAATCACCGGCGGCGTCGAGCCCGTCATCGAAGACGCCGGCTACGACTTGCTGCTCTGCCATTCCCGCCGGGATCCCGAACGCGAACGCCAGGAAATCAACATGCTGCTGGAAAGCCGCGTGGATGGCCTGATCGTGGCGTCCGAGCAGCCCGGCCCGGAGTTTTTTCGCGCCCTGCTCGCCCGCCGCACCCCGCTGGTGCTGGTGGATCGTTATTTTCCCGCCTTGCGCCTGCCCTCGGTGCGCGTGGATGACGTGGCGGCCGGCCGCCTTGCCACCCAGCATCTGCTGCGGCTGGGCCATCGCCGCATCGCCCACCTGCATGGCCCCGCGCTCAGCCCCGCCGAGTTGCGCCTGCGCGGCTATCGCCAGGCCATGCGCCAGCGGCGCATTGCCGTCCCCTCCGCCTGGGTCGTCGGCGGAGCTTTTGATATCGCCAGCGGCGCCCAGGCGATGAAGCAATTATTGCGCCTGCGCCCGCGGCCCACCGCCGTCTTTGCCGCCAACGATCCCATGGCGTTTGGCGCGATCCTGGCCTGCCGCGAAGCCGGCATCGCCGTGCCGCGGGAAATCTCGATCATGGGCGCCGGCAATATCGAGGGAGATAATCACCCCAATCCTTTTCTGACCACCATGGACTGGCCGCGCATGGAACTGGGGCAGCAGGCGGGGCAACTGCTGCTCAAGCTCATCGCCCAGCCCGAACGCGCCCCGGCCGACATTATCTATCGCCCCGCGCTGCTCGAGCGCCAATCCACCGCCCCGCCGCCGGCGTAATCTTTATGTCATCCCCAACGGACGCCCTGGTCTTCCGCCGCACGCAGGCCCATGCCGGCCGCCACATCTCGATTTCGCCCGCCAACAGCGCCACCCGCCATCTCAGCTACGGCCGCGTTCGCCTCGGGCCGTCGCGGCCCTCCATCGAGTTCGGCAATCAGAATGAGGAAACCGGCTTCATCGTCGTTTCCGGCGAGGTTACGATCACCACCTGCGGCCGTCAATTCTCGCTGGGGCGTTTCGATGCGCTCTACGTTCCACGCGGCTCGCACATTCAAATGACGGCTTCCAGCCCGGCCGCCGATGTGGCCGAGTTTTCCGCCCCGGTAGCCGCCGCGTACCCCCTGCAGGTGGTGCGCTATGCGGAAATTCTGCGCGACCCCGGTTTGCACTTCACCGCCGGCGGACCCGCCTGTTCGCGCGAGTTGCACATGCTGCTGGGCAAAAATATTCAGGCCGGCCGCCTGGTCGCCGGCTTTACTTTTTCCGAACCTGGAAACTGGACCAGTTGGCCGCCGCACGAGCATGCCGGCCTGCTGGAGGAAGTCTACGTCTATTTCGACATGCCGCCGCCGGCTTTCGCGGTGCAGCTGGTCTATACCGATCCCGAAACTCCGCTCGCGGCAGCCATCGTCCGCGACGGCGACGCCGTGGTCATGCCCTCGGGATATCATCCCAATGTCGCCTGCCCCGGGCATCGGGTGGGTTTTATCTGGGCCATGGCGGCGCATGCAGAGTTATCCGGCCGGCAATTCGGAGTGGTCAACATCCAGTCCGGATTTGAAACCGGAGGCTCGGGCCTCGAAAGCGGCCGCAACCCGGCGCCTTCCGTTCGCTAAGCCCGGCGGGTTGAGTGGATTTTTTTATGGAAAACTCCCCCTTCTCCCTGGCCGGTAAGGTTGCTTTGGTCACCGGATCCCGCCAGGGACTGGGCGCGGCGATGGCGGTCGCGCTGGCTCGGGCCGGAGCCGATGTGGCCTGTCACGGCCTGCACGCCGATTCCGGCGAAACCTGTGACCGCATCCGCCAGCTCGGCCGGCGCACGCTCTATCTCGCCGGCGATGTTTCGGATGAGGCATTTTGTCCGGACTTGATCTTACGGACGATTGCTCATTGCGGCCGGCTCGACATTCTCATCAACAACGCCGGCACGATTCGCCGCGCGCCCGCCGCGGATTACTCCCTGGCGGATTGGGACGCGGTCCTGTCCACCAACCTGCGCTCCATCTTTCAGCTGTCGCAGTTGGCGGCCCGGCACATGCTCGAACGCGGCAGCGGAAAAATCATCAACATCGCCTCGTTGCTCTCGTTTCAGGGCGGCATCCTGGTGCCCGCCTATGCCGCCGCCAAAGGCGGCGTGGCCCAGCTCACCAAGGCCCTGGCCAATGAATGGGCCGCGCGCGGCATCAACGTCAATGCCCTCGCCCCCGGGTACATGGAAACCGCCAACACCGCCCCTTTGCGCGCCGATCCCGTCCGCAATCGCCAGATTCTCGAGCGGATTCCCGCCGGCCGCTGGGGCCGGCCCGAAGAGGTTGCGGGCGCCGCCGTCTTTCTCAGCTCCGCCGCCGCCGATTACATCCATGGCCAGGTGCTGGCCGTGGACGGGGGCTGGCTGGCCCGTTAAAATTCCCTTATCGTTAACGAAAACATTTGGGCCTATAATCAATCTTGCTTTTACCGCCATGGCTTCCCGCATGACCACCGCCGACCTGCGCCTGGTGCCCGCCGGACATCCCCGCGCGCAACGGGTCGCGGTGCTCGAAGCCCCGCGCCGGCTGATCCTGGCCCACGCCGAAATTCCCGAACCCGGCCCCGACGAGGTGCGGATCAAGGTGCATTGGGTCGGGGTCTGCGGCTCCGACATCGAGGCTTTTCGCGGCACCCGTCAGCCGGAATTTCTTACCACCCCAGCCCGGCTCGGCCACGAAGTCGCCGGCACCGTTGACTCCGTGGGCGTCGCGGTCGAGAGTCTTCAGCCCGGCGACCGGGTCGTCTGCCGCTACGTCTGGGGCGCCTTTGCCGAGTTCATCGTCTGCCGCCCCTTTAATCTGCTGCGGCTGCCCGATGGCATGCCGCTGCGCGATGCCAGTCTGATTGAAGTGCTGCCCGGCATTCTGCATGCCGCCGAGCTGGGCGCCATTGATCAGAACAAACGCGTGCTGATCATGGGTCAGGGCGTCAGTGGACTCATCATGACCCAGGTGGCGCGCCTGTTCAGCCCCAAGACCCTGGCCGTCACCGATCTCAAGCCGCGCAATCTCGCATTGGCCCGCCGCTATGGCGCCACACATGCCTATCAATTGCCCGGCGGCGATGCTCCCACCATGGCCGTCGCCGGCGGCGATTTTCCCGATGGCTTTGAAGTCGTGATTCCCTGCCTGCTGGAAGGCGACGGCATGGCCGACGCCATTCATTGCGCCGCCTTTGGCGGCCGCATCGTGCTGTACGGCTGCATCGGAATGTGCCACAAGCCGCTCGATTTCTTCAAAGTCCACCGTCAGCGCCTCGACATTTTTTCCACCGAGCCCAAGCGCGATATTGACATGCGCCGCTGGTTTGACGAAGGCCTGCGGCTGGTGGCGCAGGGATTGGTGAACACCGGCGGGATTGTGACGCATGAAGTGCCGCTGAGCGCAATTCAAAAAGCATTTGAGCTGCGCGACGATGCCGCCGGCGAGGCCATACACGTATTAGTCAATTGTCAGGCATGAAGGAGTGTGCCGCATGAAAACCCTCGTCTTTTTGCTGGGGCTGCTCTCGCCGGCGCTTCCCGCCCGGCCTCATTTTCTACCCTGGAGCAAGCTCCGCAACCCGGTGCTTTCCTATCCGCATTGGTCCATTAAGGACTCCGCCATGGCCTGGCATCAGGGCCGTTTTTATATCTTTTTTTCCGCTTTCTACCGGGATCGCGGCCAGGTCCGCAGCCACGTGGTCGAAGTCTCAACCCGTGATTTTTTGCATTTTTCCCGGCCCCTGCTCGATATTTCCGGCCGCCGCCAGGGCTTTGACGGCATGTGCTCGCCCGATGTGCGCCACGCCCGGGGGGGGCGTTACGAGCTTTCGTTTAATTCCTGGGGCGATGCGCGGCGGCATCCCAATCAGCTTTTCTATATGACTTCGCGCGATCTCGTGCACTGGTCGCCGCGCCATCCGCTTGCCCCCCAGCTCACCCGCGGCCGCCGCGCCATTGATTCCGCCCTGGCATTTACCGGGCATCGTTATTATTTGATCTGGAAGCAAAGCTGGCATCACATGCGGCCGCGCCTGGCCAGCGCGCGCCATCTGCGCGGCCCCTGGCGCTGGGTGGGCAACGGCCTGCCCCGGCTGACCATGGCCAATGGCCGCAGTGACGGCTTAACCCACGAAAATTTCACCTTTTCGCGCATCGGCGGCCGCTGGCGCCTTTTGGCAAGCGACTATGGCCATGGCGTGCGTCATCAGGTGCTCTATACCCAGTCCCAGCCCGGCAACTGGCTCGCCTGGGGCGCGGGATATGACCTCAAACTCGCCCGCCAAGGCTTTAATCATCGCGCCGACGATGCCGGCGCCATCTATAACTGGCGCCGGCATGACGGCTACATCTACGTGATTTACGCCGGCCGCAACGATATCCGTTCCTTCCGCCATCGCGGCTGGAACCGGCTGGCGTTGTCGCGCTCGCGCGATCTCCATACCTGGCATCCTGCCGGCGTCATGAAATAAAGCGGTCACCCTGAGTAAGCCCCCATGCAGGCCGCTGAAAATCCGGTTGCCGCCTCCGGCTTTCATATCGCCGGCCTGCGCTGGTGGATCGCCGGGTTCATCTTTCTTGCCACGGTCATCAGCTATCTCGATCGTCTGACCGTGGCCGTGCTGGCGCCTTTGATTGTCTCCGACCTGCGTCTCAGCAATCTCGCTTATGCCGGCATCAACACCTGGTTTCTTTTGACGTATTCCCTGGGCCAGAGTTTTTTCGGTAAGCTGCACGACCGCATCGGCACGCGCCGCGGCTTTGCCTTCGCCATGACGCTGTGGTCGCTGGCTGAAACCGCGCAGGCCTGGGCGCGCAGCCTGTTCAGCCTGAGCCTGTTCCGCTTTTTTCTTGGTCTGGGCGAGGCCGGCCACTGGCCGGCGGCCACCAAAAGCGTGGCCGAGTGGTTCCCCGCCCGGCAGCGGGCGCTGGGCATGGGAATTGTGAACTCGGGAGCCGCGCTCGGCTCGGCGCTTTCGGCGCCGTTGATCATCTGGCTGGAGCTGCATTTCGGCTGGCGCGGCGCCTTTGCCATCACCGGCGGCCTGGGCTTTGTCTGGGTTCTGCTCTGGCTGCTGCTCTATCGCCTGCCCGAACATCATCGCCTTCTCCAGCCGCGGGAACGCGCCTTCATCCTGGAAGGTCAAGCGGAGAGAGAGCGCACGGCGCCGCCCTCCTGGCGCCAGCTTCTGACCCATGCCGATATCTGGGGCATCGTACTGGCCCGCTTTTTCGGTGACCCGGTGTGGTTTCTCTATCTGTTCTGGCTGCCGCTCTATTTGCACGCCACGCGCGGTTTTTCGCTCGTTCAGATCGGCCTGACGGTCTGGATTCCCTATCTGGCCGCCGATCTGGGCAGTTTGCTCGGGGGCTGGAGCTCGGGCTGGCTGCTCAGCCGCGGCTGGCCCGTATATCGCGCCCGCGGCGCCGCCATCCTGTTTGCCACCGCGCTGGCCGGCTCCGGATTTTTCATCGCCCGCGCCGGCTCGCCCGCCGCCGCGCTGGCGCTGATCAGCCTGCTCTTATTCAGCTTTCAATTCTGGGTGAATAACGTCCAGACCCTGCCCAGCGATCTCTACCCGACGAGTTATGTCGGCTCCATCGCCGGGCTGGCCGGCGCGGCCGGGGCTTGCGGCGCCGGCATCCTCACGCTGTCCACCGGCTGGGTGGTGGATCATTTTTCGTATCGCCCCATGCTGCTGGCCACCAGCCTGTTCCTGCCTTTGGGCACACTGCTCTTGTGCCTGCTGGTCCGCCCCAACCGATTCCGGCCCGGAATTAAAATTTCCTGATCCTGCCCTGCTTTTTCTTTCCCTTTTTCCCACTTCTTCTATAATTCCATTGCAGAGATTGCGGATTTCATGCGCAAGATTGATTTGTCCGCGTTCCAAACCGCGACCAATTTTACGACCCGCGATATTAACCGCCGCATCGTGCTGGATTTGATCCGCACCCAGCAGCCCATTTCGCGCGCCGACATCGCCCGCCGCTCCGGCTTGCAGCGCAGCACCATCACCCAGATCGCCGATCAGCTCATCGCCCAGAACTGGATTGAAGAAGGCGAAGCCGGGCGCAATATCCGCGGCCGCAAGTCCCGCCTGCTGCAGCTCAACCTCGAACGCGCCGGCATTCTGGGCATCAACGTCCGGCCTTTGCAAACCACCATCGCCCAGGCCGATTTGAACGGCCGCTTCCATGCCCAGGAAAGTTTTCTCACTCCCCGCGACCCCGAGCACTTCGTGCGCGAGTTGACGCGCCGGGTGCGGGCTTTTCTCGCTCCCCGGCCCGGCATTCGCTGGGAGGGCATCGGCATCAGCGTGCCCGGCGCCGTGGATCAGCGCACGCAGCGCATCATTTTTTCGCCTAACCTCGGCTGGCGCGATCTGGACCTCAGCCACGAGCTCAAGCAGGTCACCGGCCTGGGAGTCACGGTGGAAAACGCCTCCAATGCCTGCGCCCTGGCCGAAATCTGGTTTGGCCGGGCCGCGCCGGTGCGCAATCTCATCACGGTCACCGTCGCCGAAGGCATCGGCACCGGCATCATTCTCAACGGTGAACTGGTGCATGGCGCCAGCGGCGCGGGCGGAGAATTTGGCCATGTCACGCTGGTCGAAGATGGCCTGCCCTGCCCTTGCGGCAATCGCGGCTGCTGGGAGCGCTATTCCTCCAACTCCGCCGCCCTCGATTGGCATCACCAGCTCGAACACAAACGCCAGGCCATACCCGAAGCGATGCATGGCCTGAGTTTTCCCGAGCTCATGCAGCGGGCGGCCGAAGGCGAGCCTTCCGCCGCCGCCGCGCTCGATCGCGCGGCTCATTATCTGGGCGTCGGCATTGCCATGCTAGTGACCGGCTTTGCGCCCGAACGCGTGGTGGTGATCGGAGAAATCACCCAGGCCTGGCCCCGCGTTTCCGCCATCATTCAGGAAATTGTGCGGCGGCGCTGCGGCATGTATCAGGCAGTCGAGCTTTTGGCCGCCAATGAAGCCGACCAGCCGCGTCTGCGCGGCGCCATCGCCATGGTCTTGCAGCACTATTTCGCCGCCCCCCGGATCGCGTAGGTTGTGCCGGACAAAGGATCAGCCTCATCCCCAGCAGAAAGCGTAATGTGAAAAAACGATTTTCCATGTGGCGGATCGCGTGCCGGCTGGCATGGACCGGACTGTTGCCTTCGCTGGCCGCGGCGCAGGCCGCGCCTCATCCGGATTCAGTGCCGCGGCTGGAACACGCGGCGCAACAGGCGCAAAAGCTGGGCCATTGGAAACAGGCCGCGCTGCAATACCGCCGGCTCACCCGGCTGGCGCCCGATTCCCTTCCGGTCTGGGGCAATTACGGCAATGTGCTCAAGCACCTGCATCGCTATCGTCAAGCCGCCCGGGCTTTGCAACGGGCACGGGCACTGGCCCCGCGCGCGCCCGCCGTCGCACTGGATCTGGCCCTGGTCTATATCGCCGCCGGCCGCTACGCCCGCGCGATCGCGCCGCTCGAATCCGGTTTACGCTTAGTGCCCGGCAATCCCCGCCTGCTGCAGCTGCTGGGCATCAGCCAATTGAATGCCGGCCGCTATGCCGCCGCCGTGCGCGCGCTCACCGCCGCGCAACAGCGGCAGCCGCGGCCCAGTCTATCGTTGCTCTATGCCCTGGCCGCGGCTGAAACCATGGCCAAGCGGCCCCGCGCCGCCCGCCGCACTTTGCGCTACATGCTGCGGCTGGACCGGCATCAGCCCACGCTGCACCTGTTGCTCGGCGAGGCCTTGCTCGACCAGGGCCGCGTCCGCGCCGCGCGGACGCAATTCCATCAGGCCCTGATTCTCGCGCCCCGGTTGGCCGAGGCTCAGTTGCAGTTGGGGTTGAGCTGGCTCGAACAGCGCCGCCTGCGCCGCGCCCTGCGGCATTTTCAGTTCGCCCAGCGGCTCGACCCGGATTGTTTGAGTTGCTATTACGAATCGGGTTCCAGTGAATATCTGCTCCATGCCGATGCCGCCGCCACGCGGCATCTGCGGCGAGCCATCGCGCTCGGCGGCCGCCATTTACAAGCCGGTGAACCGCATGCCGCAACGGTTGCCAATGCCTGGTTTTATCTCGCCCAACTCGCCCAGCGCCGGCATCAAATGCCGGCCGCGCTGGCCGATTTCCGCACGGCGATCCAGCTAGCGCCCGACCAACCGGCCCCGCACTATCTGTATGGCCGCGCGCTGGCTGCCCGAGGACAAGCGGCCGCGGCCCACCGCCAGTTTCAGATTTTTCAGCGGCTGCGCACGCGGCAGCATGCCCACACCGACCGGGTTTTGCGCCGCTCTTTCCGCCGCGCTCTGCAAAAATATGGGCATTAGATCTTCGCTTCGCTGGCTGGTCCTCGCATGGGCCGGATTTTTCGGTCTGCCCATCCTCCGGCCGGTCGCCCGCGGCCCGCAATTCACGGCAGCCTGGCGGCCTTCCGCCGGCGCTCCGCGGGGCTTGCGCTATGCGGGCTCTCCCGCCTGCATCCAATGTCACCGCCTCGAAGCCGGCGAGCTGCGCACGCCCATGGGCCTGGCCTCGGTGCCCGCGGCGCAGTCATACATCCTGCGCGTTCATCCCGATTTACACTGGCGTTCCCACGGCTGGTCCTACCGCATTCTTCGCCGCCAGGGACGGGAAATCTATAGC
>JAKAZV010000081.1 GCA_021826505.1 Acidobacteriota bacterium
TAACCGCGCATGGGCAGGCATTGGGCACCGGCTTTTTTTCCAATCATCAACTGCCGCGAGCCAGCGTGGGCATGGTCTATGGCGTTTTTCCCAAAGGCGCACCAGGCCAGCCTCTGCTGCACCTGATCCGGCAGGTTTTAAGGCAATACGCCCGGAAGGGCGTGCCCGCGGATCTGGTCGCTGCGGCCAAACGAGATGAGCTGGCGCAGGCGGAATTTCATGCCAACTCAATAGCCGGGCTGGCATTTTTATGGTCCGATGCGCTGGCGGTGGAAGGCCGCCATTCACCGCAGGATAATATCCGGGCCATCCAAAAAGTAACCGTGTCCCAGGTCAATGCCGTGGCCCGCAAGTATCTGAATCTGCATCATGCCATTACCGGTATCCTCACGCCCACCGCCACGGGCAAGCCCAGCACCAATGCACAATTCGGTGGGCTGGAGTCGTTTGCGCCGAAAAACGTCAAGCTGGTCACGCTGCCACCCTGGGCGGCGCGGGCGCTGAATCGCCTGCAGATTCCAGCCTGGAATCTGCAACCTGTGACCAGCACATTGCCGAATGGGTTGCAGCTGATTGTGGTGCCGGAAAAAATCAGCCCTACCGTCAGCGTTTATGGGCAGATCCGCTCGAATCCACAACTGGAAGAACCGGCCGGCCAGGAAGGAGAAGACAGCGTCCTGAATCAGCTGTTCTCCTGGGGCACAACATCACTCAACCGGCTGGCGTATCAAAAGGCGCTTGATGACATTGGCGCCAGTGAATCGGCGGGCGAAAGCTTTTCGCTGCAAGTGCTGCGTTCACACTTCGCACGAGGCTTAGAATTACTGGCGGATAACGAATTGCACCCGGCATTGCCGGCGCCGGCATTTCAAATTGTGCAGCGGCAAACCGCGGGCGAAGTCATGGGTGAGCTGCATTCGCCGGGTTTTCTGGCTCAACTGGCCTTGAATCATGGATTATTCCCCGCGCATGACCCCGAACAGCGGCATGCCACTCCGGCGACCGTCATGCATTTGACTTTGCCAGTGATCACCCAATATTTCCATAAGGTTTTCCGGCCCGACCTCACGACCCTGGTGATCATCGGCGATATATCGCCAGCACAAGCGCGGGCCGCGGTTGAGAAAGATTTTGGCGCCTGGAAAGCTGCCGGACCGCATCCATTAACGGATTGGCCGCCAGTGCCGGCCAATCCTGTGGCCACAACTCATGTTCCCGATCCCAGCCGTGTGCAGGTGAGCGTCACCATGGCAGAAACCCTGGGATTAAACCGGTATAATCCGGCATATTATCCATTGCAACTGGGCAATCAGGTGCTGAGCGGAGGACTTTTTGCCTCCCGGTTATACCGGGATCTGCGGGAAAATACCGGACTGGTTTACTATGTGAATTCCTCTTTCCAGGTGGGCCGCAGCCGGGCAATATACAGCATTCATTATGGCTGCGATCCCGATAAGGTGAGCCAGGCCCAGGCCATCGTGGTCCGCGACTTGCGGCAGATGCAGACCGCGCCCGTGACCGCGGCTGAATTGCGCCAGGCTAAGGCCCAGATTCTGCGTGATTTACCACTGGCTCAGGCCAGTGTGGGCGCGATTGCCAATGGTTTGCTTTCGCGCTCGTTATTGCACTTGCCACTCAATGAACCTGAAATTGCCGCCCGGATCTATTTCCATTTATCTGCGCGGCAGGTGCAGCAGGCATTCAGGAAGTGGGTGCGTCCGCTGGGCTTCGTGGAAGTGACCCAGGGTCCTGCTCCGAAATAGGTGTTTCAGTGATACCCTAGCCGAAACCGCTTCTTCCCCCCCGGTTGAAGGCACGCTGGCAGGAGTGTGGGATCAAGCTCGCATGAATTTGCAGCCACGATATTGGCAGGGCCGCTGGCATTTGCGCAAGCTGCGCAAACAAGCCGAGGGATTTTCCCGACAGGGTTTCCGGCTGGAGTTGCGCCGCAGCCTGGAAGAGGCGGCCCGATTGGCGGATCGGGTAGCCTCGCCGGGGGAGCGGTCGTTGCATTGGACGCTGCTGGCCCAGGCATTAATCTGGCAAGGCGCTTTGCAGGAGGCGGCCGCGGCCGCCGAGCGTGCGACGCAGTTCGCGGAGGCCAGCGGCCAGGCGCGGCGGCAAGCCCGTGCGGCGCTGGTGCGCGGTAAAATCGCGCTGTTACGCGGGCAACTGGCCAGCGCCGCGGAAGCTTATGACCAGGCTTCGGCCTGGATCCCCAACTCGGCCACGCTGGATCAGGCGGCTTTGCTCGAGCATCGCGGCGAACTCGCCCGTTTGCGCGGGCAACTCGAGTCGGCGCGCGCCATGTACGAACAGGCCCTGCAGTTGAGCCGCGCCGGCCGCCAGCGTGGACGCGAAGGCTGGGTGCTCTATCGTCTGGCGGAATTGGAACACAGCACCGGCAATTTTAATCTTGCCCTGGATTTGGCTGAACAAGCCGAGGTCCGCCTCCAAGGGGTGGAAGTGCTGGGACGCCCCCATTTATTGCGCCTGCGGGCCGAAATTGAACGCCGGCGAGGTAACCTGCATCGCGCGGAAGAGTATGACAGCACCGCCCTGCGCTTATACAGTGCCCTGAGCCATGGCCGCGGCATGGCGGAAACGCAGATCGGGCTCGCCAAAACCGCCATGCGGCTGCGGCATTTTGCGGAGTCCGAAACCTTATTTGAAAGCGGCATCGAAGCTCTCGAACGCCTGCGCATGCCACTGCCCAAGATTCAGGCCTGGTTGGGAATTGTAGAGCTCCGTTATTTGACCGGTAATCTGCCGTGGGCCAAGAAGCGCTGCGAACAAGCATTGGCCCTGGCCCGCGAGCTGGGCTATCCCGAAGGCGAAGCCGATGCCTTATGGTGGCAGGGGGAACTGGAAGCCCGCTCCGGATCATTGAGTACGGCGGAAGAGAAATTCCGGATTGCTTTGCAGATATACCGCGATATCGGCTGCCGGGTTGGTCAGGCGCATACCATGCTGAGCCTGGCGCGCAATATTCCCGCCTCGGCCCGAGGCGATGAGGTGAGGGAATGGCTGCTGCAGGCCCATGGCATCTATCAGGATTCCAAAAACTGGAAAGGCCAGGCCAATACTCTTTTGCATCTTGCCGAATGCGAAGTGCTGGAAGGCGCCAGCGATCAGGCGCGCACCCGCCTGGGGCAAGCGGCCAGGCTGTTTCAGATGGTGGATGATGTGGGCGGCCAGGCCCGAGTGATGCTGGCCCTGGGAGATTTGGAGCGCCTGCAGGGCGAAAACCGGGCGGTTGCACTCACTCATTATGACAATGCCCGCCGACTCTACCATGAGCTGAAAGATGCTTCCGGGGAAGCGGGCGTGCTGCGGGCCCGGGCCCGTTTAGAGCAGGAAAATGATCCCGCCTCGGCTCGCACGCTCTATGCCGAGGCCTTGCGATTGTTGGCGAATACACGCGACCGCCAGGCTGAAGCCCATGTCCTGGTGGGCTTTGGCGAATTGGAGCTGAAGGAAAACAATTACGATTTGGCGCGCCAGTATCTTAATCAGGCACGGGAAATCTATCAAAAAGAAAATTCCCGCCGTGGCTGGGCCCACGTTTTTCGCCTGCTGGCGCAAGTCGAACAGGCACAGGGTCAGTCCGATACCGCCATGCAGCTCTATCAGTTTGCCCATGATATTTATAAAGAATTGCAGGATCCCTGGGGACAGGCCGATGCTTTGATGGGGCTGGGCACACTCGATCAGGCCGCGGGACTATCAGAACGTGCGGAAAAAGCCTTCACCCAGGCCATTGAGTTCTATGCCCAGGTCAGCCGCCGGCGCGATCAGGGCCGGGCATTATTGGCTTTGTCCGAATTGGAGCGGGAACGGCAGGATCTAGCCCAGGCGCGGCGGCATCTGCTCGCGGCGCGGGATCATTTTCATTTTGCGGCAGATCTCACTAACGAGCAGGCTGTGCTGCGGAAGCTGGGAGATTTGGAAATGTCCAGCGGCGATGCGAAACAAGCGGTGCAGCATTATGGAGAGGCCCGCGCATTAGGCGCGGCTCTGGGCTTGGGCGCCGCGGCGGCAAGCCACAGCTTGATTTAGCTGAATCGTTGTGCGGCGCCCTATCCCTTGATCCCTTGCTAAGATGCCTACACATGCTTTTGCCCAAAAGGCCGCAGCGGTTGCCCCAATGCGCGCAAGTGATGGAGCAGCCGGTCGTGCGTCACCTGCAATTTTGTGATGCGATCGCGAAAACGTAAATAGGGATTGAGCTGTTCCCGCAGCCAGAGCGAAAACGCGCTGGCCAGGGTTTCGGCTTCCTGGGAATTCATGCCCTGAAGCGCCTCGGCCAAACGGAGCTGGCCCGCCTTCAACTGTCCCGCCGCGTTCCACTCCGGAACCGCTTGCGTCATCCCATTCAGGCGTAAATACAGGTAAAAGGCGGCCGCTGGGGCCTGAAACCGGATATGCGGCGCCAAATCCGCCGCTTTGGCGGTCAATTCTCCGGCTAAATTTTGCAGCCAGGCCATAAGCTCAGCGGCAATCTGGGCATAATGATCCACAAACTGCTGGTAGGCTGTGAAGAGCTCGGGAGCATATTTAGCCTGTGCCTGCCATTCAGGGCGAGGATCGCTGCCAAACGGCGGCAGCACTGGGCGCCAGCCGGTATCTTCTTCGTGCAATTCCACTATGGGCGCACGAGTTGTCACCAAGCCACGATAAAATGTTTCCAGATGCGTGGCCATGGGGTCCCAGAGAGTTCGCCGTAAGCGCTCACGCTGCTTTTTCTGCCGGTAGCGCCACGCCAGCACGAGTCCGCCGGCCAATATAGCCAACGCCAGCAACCAGTCAATGCGGGGAATGAGAATGAAGTTCAGTAGTGATGACATAAAGCTGGCTTTTCCAGATCATCAGGGGAGCGTCAGTTCCTAGCCGGCCTGACGAACCAGCTCCAGTTCAATTTGGATTTCAATTTCCTCGCCTACCAGCACGCCTCCGGTTTCCAATGCCATGTTATAGGTGAGGCCAAAGTCTTTGCGGTTCAGCCGGGCTTTGGCCGTGCCACCCATGCGAACGCCGCCGAAGGGATCTTTGATTTCGGGGGTGATATCGCGGACGGTCAGCGTAACCGGCCGGGTGATTCCATGTAAGGTAAGTTGGCCGGAGACGCGCAAACCTGCCGATTCGGTTTCCGCCTGAGTGGAATGAAATTCAAGGTTGGGGAATTTTTCCACATCCAGAAAATCAGAGCTGCGCAAATGCGCATCCCGCTGGGCATCGCGGGTATGAATCGAGGCGGCATCGATGGCGGCATCTATGCGGGTGGACTTAGGCTGAGCAGGATCATATTGCACTGTGCCGGCGATGCGGGTGAATTCACCCCGGACAGTGGAGATCATCAGGTGCCGCACGCTGAAATGAACGGCGGAATGGGCGGGTTCAATCTGATAGTTAGCCATGAAGCATTTCCTTGGTGTGAAGATTATTCGCTCGCAAGAGCGCGGTCAATAATGAAGTCGGCATGGCGCAATTGCCGGCGCAGATCAAAAGCGGCGGCCAGGGCCTGGGGCTTGATGCGGGCGCGGATTTCGGGGTCATTTTCCAGCAGTTCCCGCAGTTCGCGGCCGGAGCGCTGGCTTTCCTGGGCATGGCGCTGGACGACGCGATAGGCGTCTTCCCGGCTCATGCCGGCTTCCGCCAGCTCCAGCAAAAGCTGGCCGGAATAGATCAGCCCCTTCGTCAAGTCAAGATTTTGCCGCATGCGTTCGGGATAGATTATTAATTTTTCGATTAATTGCGTGGTTTTAGCCAGCATGTAATCGAGCAGGATGGCGCTATCGGGTAAAATGATGCGCTCGACTGAACTGTGACTGATATCGCGTTCATGCCAGAGGGCGATATTTTCCAGCGCTGCCTGGGCATGGCCGCGTAAAACTCGCGCCAGACCGCAAATTTGTTCACTCGTGACGGGGTTGCGTTTGTGGGGCATGGCGGAAGATCCCTTTTGCGCGGGGGCAAAATATTCTTCCGCCTCTCCCACCTCGGAACGCTGCAGATGCCGGATTTCAGTTGCAATCTTTTCCAGCGAGGCGCCGGCCAGGGCCAGGGCGCAGACCCAGGCCGCGTGCCGGTCGCGCTGCAAAATCTGATTCGAAATCGGCGCCGGGGCTAAGCCCAGCCGCTGACAAACCTGCGTTTCCACCTCCGGCGCCAGATGGGCAAAGGCGCCCACCGCGCCGCTGATTTTACCCACCTTCAGGCCCTGGGCCGCATGCGCCAGGCGCTGGCGATTGCGCTGGTTTTCGCTGTACCAAAGCGCGAATTTCATGCCCAGCGTCAGCGGTTCGGCATGCATGCCGTGCGTACGGCCCATGATGGGGGTATGGCGATGCTCGAGGGCGCGACGGCGCAGCGCCTCGCTCAGTTTCGCCTGTTCGCGGGCCAGAATTTCATAGGCTTGACCCAATTGCAGCGCCAGGCCGGTGTCGAGCACATCGCTGGATGTAAGGCCATAATGCAAATAACGAGCTTCCGGTCCAACCTGCTCGGCTACCGCGGTAGTGAAGGCGATCACATCATGGCGCACTTCTGTTTCAATTGCTTCGATGCGGGCAATGTCGAAATTGGCCAGGGCGCGCAGCGTGGCAGCCGACTCGGGAGGAATCATGCCCAGCTGCGCCTGTGCCTCGGCCACGGCTAACTCGACTTCCAGCCAGCGCCGGTAACGATTTTCATCGGACCAGACACGGGTCATCTCGGCGCGGCTGTAGCGGGGAATCATGGCAGGGGGTGAAATACCAGAATACCAGTATTGGCCGATTCGTCCCGCCGGCCGCATTCATTCAGGCTTTGGGATGGGTGCGATCATAGACTTCCATGAGTTGCCGCAGGTCGGTCTGGGTATAGCGCTGAGTGGTGCTCAGGCTGGCATGTCCCAGCATTTCCTGAATGGCGCGCAGGTCCGCGCCTTCGCCCAGCAAATGCGAGGCGAAGGCGTGACGCAGCGAATGTGGATGCAAATCCAGAGGCAGGCCCAGCCGCAGAGCGTAAAATTTGACCATGCGCCGCACCGAGCGCGGATCCATCCGCCCACCCCGTAAGTTCAGGAATACGGGCGCGGGATTGGCATCCGCCGTGCGGCGGCGCACCGCCAGTTGCCGCCGGGCCGGCAGATAAGTTTGCAGCGCGGCCAGGGCCTTGCCGCCAAAGGGCGTGAGCCGCTGTTTATTGCCCTTGCCGCGGATGCGCAGCGTGCGCTCCTCAAAGTCTATATCTTCAAGATTCAATCCCGTCAGCTCGCTGACCCGCAAGCCAGAGCCGTAGAGCAGTTCCAGGGCGCAATGATCGCGTTCAGGAAACGCCGCCGGCGCAACCCCGGCGGCCTGATCCAGTAAATAACCCACCTGTTCGGGCCGGGGAATGAGCGGAATTTTATGCGGTCGCCTGGGGCTGGATACCAGGCGGGCGGGGTTGTCGCTCAGCCGCCCTTCGCGCGTCAAATACTGCAGCCAACTGCGAATCGCAGCCAACCGGCGCGCCACGGATACGTTTTGCGCGCCGCGGGCATGCAGGTGGGAAAGAAACTGGCGGATGCGGATATGATCCAGGTTTGCAAGCTGGGTGTCGGGGCCCAGAAACTCACGGAACTGCCGCAAGTCGGCGGCATAGTTGCGCAAGGTATGCGGACTGGCGCGCCGTTCTGCCTGCAGGTGCAATAAAAAACGTTCGATGTCCGACCTCAAATCTGGACTGGAGGGTTGCATTTCCATTTTATTTTGGGTGGAAGGGCGGGGGGATGCCAGCCGAAAGCGCTCGCCAAGGTTGCATAACTGAATACAAGACATTCTGGCGGCGGGATTTTCCCGTGGACCAGGCGTGGGATTAAAATCGAACTGAGAGGAGATCGAAATCATGCCTTATCCAGAACTGTTGATCCTGCCCATGCGGGAAGAGCTGACCCGCCTGGGAATCGAAGAGACACGCACGGCCGAGCAGGTGGATGCCGCCATGGGAACCCCGCGGGGCACGCTGCTGGTGGTGGTGAATTCGGTTTGCGGCTGCGCCGCCGGCCGGGCCCGTCCGGCGGTGCGGCGCGCGCTGGCCAACCCGCGGCGCCCGGACCGCGCCATCACCGTCTTTGCCGGCGCGGATATGGAAGCCACATCCCGGGCGCGCGCCTATTTTCATCCCTATCCGCCTTCTTCGCCGCAGATCGCCTTGTTTCAGAACGGCAAACTGGTGCACATGCTCGAACGCCATCAGATTGAAGGCCGCGATGCGGAGGCGATCGCCCAGGATCTGACCCAGGCCTTTGATCGCTATTGCGCGCCGGCCGCCGCGCCCGTGGCCCCGGCGGCGGGATAATTCGATATCCGCGGCGAAAGTTTTCCCGTGCATACCCATTCGCATCAGACCTCGGGCCGCGTTCTGGGCTGGTCGGCAATGGCCACGCTGGCATATGTCGGACTGGCGCTGGCGGCCGGCCTGTGGACGCATTCGCTGGCGCTGGTCTCGGAAGCGGGCCATAATCTGGCGGATTTTTTGACGCTGGCGCTCAGCGGTTTTGCCGTTTATCTGCAAGGGAAACCGGGCAGCTCGCGGATTTCTTTTGGCTATCACCGGGCGGGCGTGCTGGCGGCGTTTTTAAATTTATTATTGCTGACGGGTCTGTCGGTGGGGATTCTGATCGCCGCTTTCGCGCGCATGCGCCATCCCGCCGTGATTGCCACCGGCGGGATGCTGTGGGTGGGGGCCATCGGGCTGGCCATGAATGCGTGCATTGCCGGAGCATTGGAGCGCGGCCGCCATGATGTGAATATTCGCGCCGCGTTTCTGCATATGGTTGGAGACGCCGTCTCCACCGCACTGCTGATTGTGGCCGCGCTGGCCATCCGCTGGACGGGCCGCTTGTTCTGGGATCCCGTACTGGCCTTGGTGATTGTGGGCTTGATTCTCTGGTCGAGTTGGGATGTGTGGCGCGAGACGGTGACGATCCTGCTTGAAGGCACGCCCCGCAAGCTGAATCCAGTGGAAGTGGAAGCCGCCCTGTCGAGCCTGGCGGGCGTGCGGGCGGTGCACGATTTGCATGTCTGGAGCCTGGGCTCGCTCACCCATGCCTTGAGCTGCCACATCGCCATCGCCGACATTCCGCCTTCGCAAAGCCGCGCGATTTTAAACCAGGCGCAGGAAATTCTGGCCCGGCGATTCGGCATTCGCCATTCCACGATTCAGTTTGAAAACGAAATCTGCAGAGAGCCGGAAGACTGCGGGCTCAGGGCAATGCCACGGGCGCATTGATGGCCCCCGTGCCGCCGGCGCAGCCTTCTTCAAGGCAGACCCAATCCTGGCCCTGGCCGGTCCGGGAACGCAAGTACAGGGCCTGGCCGGCGTGCCGGGGGCAATCGTGCCGGGACTGGCCGGCTTCCTTTATCCGGAAGCCTTCCAGCTGAAAATAGCCAAACTGCGGATGATATTGGCGACCGCAGTCGCCGCAGACATAAACTTCATTCCAGTTCTGTCCGCTGGGTGTGTTTTCAATAAATACCACCGAAAGCTTCATCGGCCGCTGGTGCTGATCGCACAACACGGTCAAATCGGGACGCATCTCCACTCACTCCAAAGATAGAATTGCCGGGTTCATAACCAGATTATCGGCATTGATCCGGCTCGCGCAAGCGGCTGAGCGAAGCGATCAGCCCACACCAACTCAATCCAAAACCGTGACTGAGCCGCCGGTTAAAGTTTTTAATGTCTCGCCGGGCTGTCCATGGCGCAGAATCGCGATCGCCGCCCAGAGTTCTGTAGACGATGCCATCGCGCTGGTGATTTCACCTGCGGTTTCCTGGCCGCGCAGCAATGAATCTCCCGCCCGCAAAGCTTGCCCGGAGCGGATGCGGAATAATCCGCGATGCACTTGTCCGCGCGCCCGGATGCGTTCCACGATCTCCTGTCCGAGATAGCAGCCTTTATGAAAATCGACGGCCGAGGATTGCCGGGCCTCTTGCGGCAGCATTCGTTCCTGAATATCGGTTTGCCACATGGGCAGGCCGGCTTCGATGCGCCGCTGTTCCTGCATGGCCGCCGGTTCAAAACGCGGTCCCGCGCCGGAAGTCCATTGCCGTGCCTTTTCCAGAAGCATCGGCGGAGGCGCGAGCCATTCATAAATTTGAAGCGGGGAATCCATATCCGGCCAGGTATGGCAAGCCAGGTAGGATTGCTGATCCTGCAAAGTCAAAATTTGACCTGATTGTGGGCGGATATCCGGCAGGCCGGGCCAGTGGACACTTTTCGGATTGCCGGCGATGGCCAGGGAACAGAAGTTTTCTTCCAGATCGCAAAACTCGACTTTTTCCCGAATGATATATCGCCTCAACATGGCATAAAGTGAAGAACGTTGTGTTTCTTCTGTGAGCAAAAGGAAAGTGTCGGGTGCGATGCAAGTCAAATTGAGAGTGGCCAAAATGTGGCCTCGGGCATTCAAAGCGAGGGCGGGCGCATGATGACCGGGCTTCAAATCACGCACATTGGCGGTCAGCATGCCATGGAGCCACTTTCGGGCATCGGGGCCCTGGGCTCGCAATACCGCGCGCCAGCTCCAGTCCCAGAATACCGGCGGGTCCCGGTCAGAGGATCGGGCTCCGATCGAGGCTGTTTCCGGCAATTGCCATATCAACTCACTCCCCCGGTAAAGGGCGCGCTCGCCAGCGGGTTCGAGCGCAAGGCAAGGACTGGTTCGCATGTTTTCAGCATAACCGGTCCGGAAAGCAGGATTGCCTGGGCGCCCCGGCCAATGGAAGAACAAAAAATGCCAATCCCGGAATGGGATGTCACCTCGAATTTTTTGCACAGCAGATGACCACGAATTCCATTTCCAAGCTCGCGGAAGCTCGCGCATGCAGCGGCTTCGCCATGGCCGCACACAATGATTAAGTCTTTGTATTGCAGCGGTAAACCCGGTTGCGGTTGGAATATTTACACCCGGCATGCCGGCAGCCCAGGCTATGCGGAGCATGGCGGACAAAAATGGCTTTGAAAATGCATGTTCATTTTATATTTCGATTACGTTTTCCCAGGCACGAACACAGATCCATTGTTTTGAGGTGATTCCATGGCCAGTCGAGCAACGTTCCAATGTATTGTTTCCAGCTATCATACCGATGAAGTATGCACCCGGATTTTTGACCAGCACAGAAAACGTGTCCATGCCTTATGCCTCTGGATGCTGGGCGAAAAAGATTCCGCCGACCGCCTGACACAAATGGTGTTTATCGGCTGCCTGCGCCAGTTGCAGCCGGGTGTGCAGGCTTCCGACGTGGAGGAGCAAATTGACCGTTTTCTGGTGTTTCATCTGCGCGCCGCAGTGCAGGAACTGCCCCGGCGGCATGGCCCGAATCCGCTGGGCCGCGACCGTCCCCGCAACCGCGGCCCATTCCTGCGCTCCGTCAGCGATGGCCGGCTCGTGAGCGCCATTCAAGCCGTGGCGCCCATCGAAAGGCTCATCCTGCTGCTGCATGATTGGCAAGGATATGCCATGGAGCGCATCGCCGATTTAATGGGCGCGGAAGCCACGGTTTGCCGCCAACGCCTGTTGACCGCCCGGATGCAATTGCGGACGGCGTTGTTGCGGGATGGCGCGCACAATGCGATATTGAGCTTTCCCGTCCCGGCCTGAATTTAAAAATACAGGCATAAATCCCGGAATTGCTCCAGACGCAGGAAACGGTCCGCTGGCGGTTCGCTCAAATCTTCATGCTCCAGCACCCAGGTATGGGGATGTGGAATCAGCACCGCGCGTAGCCCCGCCGCCAGGGCGGGATTGATGTCTGAACGCGGGCTATTGCCGATCATCCAAATGTTGTCGTCCGCCGGGGCGCATGCCGCGCCTGACACAGAGGCATGCAGCTGGGCACGTAATTGCGTGTAAAGGCCGGTATTTTTTTCGCCCACAATATGGCATTGCTCAAAAAATTCCCTGAGCCCGGAGCGCTCCAGCTTGGAAGTTTGTTCGGCATAATCCCCTTTGGTCACCAGAATCATGCGGTGGCGCCGGCTGAGCGCGGCCAGCGTGCGGGCCACATCGGGCAGAAGTTGAACCGGCTCCTGTTCAATCTGCAGGGCCAGGGCGGTGATGACGGAAATATCCTCCGCGCTGGGCGGTTTTTCCGCCAGCTGCCGGTAGGCCTCCTCGAGGGCGCGGGCAAAGCTGCGCACCCCATATCCCAGGCGGGCAATTTGCTCGCGCTCAATCGCATTTAATTGGCCGCGGACGGCGGTCCGGCTCAGGCTGCCATGCGCCAGGCGATCGAGAAAATGCCCGATCACGCGTTCAAAATAAATATTATTTTCCC
>JAKAZV010000082.1 GCA_021826505.1 Acidobacteriota bacterium
CATCGGGGCCGGTAAAGTTCACCATCCAGCCCGGGCCGGCTTCGGCATCGTGCGTGGCGGCCAGCTCGTATTGCAGGCGCAGGGCGCTGGACTGAATCAGGGCATCCAGGAACTCCCGCAGCGGGGCTTCCTGGGTGGCTTCCGCGGCGGTGCCGGGGGTGGTGTCCATCATGGCTCTCCTATTTCTTGCGCGCGAGCGCTTTTTTGCCCTTGGCCGCGGGCGCGGCCGGCTTGACCGGCGCATAACGGCGGTTAATCACGTACTGCTGGCCCACGTTGATGAGATTGCTGCCGAGATAATACAAGTCCACGCCGCTGGGCATGAGAAAAAAGATATAGCCCATAAACAGCGGCATGCCGTAGCGCATGATTTTGGCCTGCATGGGATCGGTCCCGGCCATCATCGGCACCATGGACATAAACCAGAACTGCGAGGCCACCAGCAGCAGCGGCAAAATGAAGTAGGGGTCGCGCGCCGAAAGATCGTGCAGATAGCCGAGAAAAGGCGCATGGCGGAGCTCGATGCTGGTTTCGAGCACTTCGTAGAAGGCATAGATCAGGGGCAGCGGAATGAGCATGGGCAGGCAGCCGCCGAGCGGGTTCACGCCCTCTTCCTGATACATCTTCATCATTTCCTGCTGCATTTGCTGGCGCTTGGGATCTTTCAGCGGCAGCTTGCGCATTTTGTCGTTGAGAGCCTTGATGCGCGGCTGCAGGGCGATCATTTTGACCTGGGTCTTCTGGGCTGTGAGCCGGAAGGGAAACATGATCATGGTGATCACGAAGGTCACGAACAGGATCACCCAGCCGTAGTTGTGTATCCAGTGGTTATAGGTCCAGCGCATCCATAGAAACAGCGGCTTGGCGGCAAAGCCAAACCAGCCGAAGTGGACGATGGCGGAAAGATGGGGCGCCACGCGATGCAGCAATTGCAGCCGCTTGGGGCCGACAAATACCCGCAGCCAGCCCGCGGCGGCCACGCCCAGGCCCAGCGTATTTACCGGCTTGGGCGCGGTCTGCGGCCGGCCGGATTTCCAGAGCAGGGGGTGGTACAAAGTTTTCAGCCGGGTCAGCCGCAGCAACTGATGGGCGGGCGGGAAAAAAGCCAGGGCGAAATATTTATTTTCCAGGCCGGCGAATTGCAGATCCGCGGCATAGGTGCTGTGATTGGCGACCTGGCTCGGGTCCCATTTCTTCAGGCCGCCATCGCGCACAAAAATGCGCTCGGTGATGTGGCTGTTTTCCAGGCTGCTGTCGGCAAAGGCTCCGGGCCAGAGCAGTCCGGCCAGAACCGGACGGCCCTGCCGGCGCACAACCGCCCGCGCGCGCAATTGATAGCCCCGGCCGAAGTCCAGGATTTTTTCCGCGAACCAGCCGTTTTGCGCCCAGGTGAAATCGAGCCGGGTATGCCCGTTGGGCAGGCGGGTGAGCACGGTATGAAACAAAGCCCCCGCCAGCTTGCCGGTCAGGGCGGGATGGCCCGGCACTTCAAATTGAAACGGGTAGCCATGGCGGGCGGCAAACCGCGGGTTGACCAGATCGAGCGGATGCAACTGCTGATCGGTATAGCGGGTGAGAACCCACGAGCGCACGCTGGCGCCGCGATTGCTGAACTCGATGCGGTAGACCGGGGTGGTGACCGAATAATGCCGCGCCGCTTGCGATACGATCGTCTCCGCCGGAGCCGGTTTCGCGGCCGGCGTCAGCGGCCGGGCATGCGCCGAAGGCTGTGCCGGCGCGGCCGCGCCGGCGGCAGCATGCGGCAAGGGGCGGGCAGCCGGAGCCGATGGGGCCGGGGACGCGGGCTGGGCATGGCGATTGATCAAAGGCACCAGCAGCAGCAGCAATAATCCGGAGAGCAGGAAAGCCAGCATCAAGCGGCGTTCCATATTAAAGTCGTCTTTCAAAACCGTACCTCGCGCATGCCTCAATCCAACTCAGTTTTTGAACTTTTACCGCACCGGATCATAGCCGCCGGGATTCAGGGGATGGCAGCGCGCCAGCCGGCAGAGGGCGCGCCAGAGTCCGCGTCCGCCGCCATAGCGTTCAATCGCTTCCAGTGCATATTGGCTGCAGGTGGGATAAAAACGGCAGCTTGCCGGCAACATGGGAGAAATGAACGCCTGATAGCCCCGGATCAACCCTAACAGCAGCGTTTTCATGGGCGCCTCGTTGGAGCGGCATCATGGGTGGCCCGCATATCAGGATCGGAAGCGGCCAGATGCCGCAGCGATTGGCTTAATTCTTCGAGCAGCCCCGCAAAGGGCGCCCGCGCGACCTCCGCCCGGGGATGCAGCACGATGGCCCAGCCCCGAGGCGCCTGCGGCAACAACCGGGCCAGCAGGGCGCGGGTGCGGCGGCGGATCCGGTTACGCACCACGGCGCCGCCGAGACGGCGGGGAACGGTGATGCCAAACTGGGCGGGAGCATCGGCGGCGCGGCCCGGCAGCCGGGCCGCCACAATCTGAAAACGGGCGGGGCGCAGCCGCCGCCCCAGACGATATACGCTTTGATACTCGGCCGTGCGGCGCAGGCGCGCGTCCGCCGGCAGGTGACTGGTTACTGACGATGACCGGGCTTGACGGTCAGACGGCGGCGGCCCTGGGAGCGCCGCCGCGCCAGCACGGCCCGCCCGCCCTGGGTGCGCATGCGGCGGCGAAAGCCGTGGGTTTTGACGCGATGGCGCCGGTTGGGTTGGAACGTTCTCTTCGGCATGGGTCACGAATCTCCGCAAGCGGCCGGAACCGGAAGGGACTCCGGCCGTCGTTATCCGGCGCGCTGTCATTAACCCCGATCACAGGGCGCGCGCCGCGGCCGCACAAAAGATTATTATACGGGCTGGCCGGGGCGGCGCACAAGTCCGCGCGGCGCAAAAAATTTGCGCCCGCGGCGCGGAAAAACCCGGCGCGCCTTCGCGCGCTGGTTGAACTTTCAGACCGTAATAACCTGCCGCGGCACAGGCAGCGCCCAACTGAAAAATTTTGATTGCAAATTTTTTGCGTAAACGGTACAACAAACAATCGTCGCAAACGATGACAAGGGAGTTGCCTAAGCGGTCCTGAGTTTTCCCGCTGCTGGCTCAAGCACCGCCGCATGGCATTTGCAAAAGCACAACGCGAAACCGCCTGGGACGCGATTCTGGGCGAGATGCGCAAGCAGATCAACCCTCATAGCTTCGAAGTCTGGCTGCGCGCCACACGGCAGGAACGGCTGGAAGAGGGCACCCTGTACGTGTCCGTGCCCAATGCCGAGGGCGAACGGGTGAAAGAGCGCTTCGGCCCGCAGATTGAGCAGGCGCTGAGCCGGCTGCAGCTGCGCGGCAGCATTCAGCGGGTCGAGTTTGTGGCCCCGGGCGCGGCCGCCGCGCCGCTGCAAAAGCGCCTCGACTTTGATTCCCCGCTGGGCAGCCTGAACCCCCGCTATCGCTTTGACACCTTTGTGGTCGGCGGGGCCAATCAGTTTGCCCATGCCGCGGCGCAGGCGGTGGCTGAACGGCCGGGCAAAGCCTACAACCCCTTGTTTCTGTATGGCGGCGTGGGCATGGGGAAAACTCATCTCATGCAGGCCATCGGGCACCAGGTGCACCAGCAGCGGCCGCAGCTCAAGGTCGAATACATCACCGCCGAGCGCTTTACCAATGAGCTCATCACCGCGCTGCGCACCGAACGCATGATCACCTTCCGCGAGCGCTACCGCACGATTGATCTGCTGCTGATAGACGACATTCAATTCATCGCCAACAAAGAGCGCACCCAGGAAGAGTTTTTTCATACCTTCAATGCGCTGCATGGAGTGGAAAAACAGATCGTGGTTTCGAGCGACCGGCCGCCGCGCGAGCTGGTGCAGCTCGAGGAACGGCTGCGCTCGCGCTTCGAATGGGGGCTGATCGCCGACCTGCAACCCCCCGATCTCGAGACCCGCATCGCCATTCTGATGCAGAAGGCGCAACTGGAGCGCCAGACCGCGGGGGCGCCGGAGCTGCCGGGCGAAGTGGCCGAATTCATCGCCGGCCGCATTAAGAGCAACGTGCGGGAACTGGAGGGCGCGCTGGTGCGCCTGCTGGCCTACTGCTCGCTGAAAGGCCTGCCCGTCAATCCGGCGGTGGCGCAGGAGGCGCTGCGCGCGGTTTTTGACCAGCAGCAGCGCAAGGTGGACATCGAGATCATCGCCAAGGCCGTGGCCGACACCTTTGGCATGCGGGTGCCGGACCTGAAGGCCCGCAACAACTCCCGCCCGATCGTATTTCCCCGGCAGATCGCCATGTATTTATCCAAGCAGCTGACCAGCGCCAGCCTGCCGGAAATCGCGCGTTATTTCGGCGGCAAGCATCATTCCACCGTGATTCATTCGGTGCGCAAGATCGAGGCCGAGCGCCAGGTCAGCGCGGACCTGCGGCGCACACTCGATAAGCTGATGGAACAACTCCAGAGCTGAATAGATAGGGCGAAGGGATAAGCGTCGCAGTGCCGCGTTGTTCGTCGCTCGGCAATCCTCATGTACTTCCTATGTACATTCCGGTTGCCTCGCTTCTCACGCCTTGCTCTGCTCGCTTCTCCCTTCGCTTCAGCGTCTTATAACTATGAGGGGCTGGAAGCTAAACAGAAAACCCCAACCTTCCCATTCGATATAGGCTTACCCAATTCCATAATGTGAAATCGCGGCCCGCCTCACGCGACCTTGATGACTTTGTATTTGATCGCGTACTGCACCAGCTGCGCCTTATTATGCAGATCGAGCTTGCGCATCAGGTTGAACTTATGCGCCTCGACGGTTTTCACGCTCAGGCCCAGCCGCCCCGCCACTTCTTTCACCGATAAGCCCTCGGCCAGGAATTTCAGGGTTTCGCGCTCGCGCGGAGTCAGCATTTCCAGCCGCGATTTCAAGCGGTCTTCGGGCGAACGATGGCGCAGCTCCTCGACAAAACGGGTGAGCATGCGGGGGCTGAGGTATTTGCCGCCGCGGCGGATTTCGCGAATGGCGGCAATGACCTGCTCGGCGGGAGTATCTTTCAGCACGTAACCGGAAGCGCCGACTTCGAGGCTTTGGGCAAGATAGTCCTCATCGTCATACATGGATAAGAACAGCACCCGGATCATGGGATATTGCTTGCGGATCTGCCGGGCGGCCTCAAAGCTGGAAAGCCCGGGCATGCCGATATCCATGAGCACCAGGTCGGGATGGAGGTCGCGGGCTTTGAGCACCGCCTCTTCCCCGTCCCGGGCCTCGCCCACGACCTCGAGGTCGAGCTCGGAAGCCAGCAACTGGCGCAGTCCCTGGCGGAACAGGAGATGATCATCGGTCAGAAGAATTCGGTATTTGGGCATAAAAAATTCGATTTGTTAGTTTTCCAGGCCGAGCTGACCGGAAGGCTGCGCGCCCGTCTCGTCCAGCGGCAGCCAGCAGCGCAGACGCAATCCGCCCCGCCGGCCGGCGGGCGTTAATTCCAGGCCGCCATTGGCCAACTCCAGCCGCTCGCGGATGCCGGCCAGACCCAGCCGCCGGCCGGCGGGACCGGCCGCGGTAAGCTGCGCCTCGCCGTCCGGCGCCGCGGCGGATGCTGATCCCGCGGTCAGGCGTTCGGGCAGACCAACGCCGTTATCTTCGATGAGCAATTCCACCTGGCCGCGGAGGCGATGAATGCCGACCCGCACGCGGGTCGCATGCGCGTGCTTGATGACATTGGTCAGCGCCTCCTGGGCGATGCGGTAGAGCACGGTCTGCACCGCGGCGGGCAGGGCGCGGGCCGCGCCGTTGCCCCGCCACTCGGCGCGCAGGCCGTGCTGCCGGCGCAGCCGGGCCAGATCGCGGCGCAGCACGGTCACCAGGTCCAGATGCGCGAGTCCGGCCGGCGCCAGCCGGGCCATGACCCGGCGAATGCCGTCGGCGGTCTGGTCCACTTCCCGCAGCGCGGCGTTCAGCCGCAGCCCCTGGCCGGGCGGCAGCCGGCGGCGCACCAGCTCCAGTCGCAGGCGCAGGGCCATCAGGCGCTGGCCGCTTTCATCGTGCAGCTCCCGCTGAATGCGCCGGCGCTCGTCTTCCTGGGCCAGCCATAACTGGCGCGAAAAGGCCTGTAACTGCGCCTGATTCTGCCGCAATTGCCCGATGAAACGGGTGCGTTCAATAGCCAGGGCGGAGCGGCCGGCGAGCGCCTGCAGTAAGTCCAGCTCCTGGGGAAGATACTCGTAGATACGGTCAAAGTCCACATGCAGGACTCCGATGACGGCGCCGCTCCGGCGCGGGTGATCTTCGCCGCCGGGAACGGCCGGAGGCGCGGCCGGCAAGCGCAGTGGCGCGGCCCAGATCGTTTTGATTTCCCATTCGCGAAAGCCGGCATGCGTCAGGCGGGGATCATTGGCGGCATCGAGCACCAGGCCTGGCCGGCGCAGGCAGGCTTGAAAAAACTTCCCCCCGTCGAAGGGCTCCATGGCCAGAGCGGCCGTGCGCGGGGGCACGCCGAACCAGGCATGGTGGCGCAGCCGGCCGCCGGGCTGGCACAGCAGGATTCCCGCCCAGCGGGCGTGGAAGGCTTCCACCGCGCAGCCTAGCAGGCGCTGGAACAGATCGTTGCCGTCGCGGGCCGCATGCTCGGCTTCCATCGCCGCCAGCAGCGCGGCAAAAGCGCCGCGCTGCACCGCATCGTAAGCCCGGGTCGCGGCTAAAAGGCGGCGTTCGTCGCGGCGCTCCAGCGCGGCCAGCAGTTGTCCGGAGCGCGGCATCTGCCGCGCCCGCAGGGCCAGGCGAATCCAAAGCCGCAGATCCGTCCAGGCTTGCGAGAGCCGCGGCAAGGGAAAATATAATTTGGCCAGCCGTCGGGCCTGATACTGCGCCGCTTCCTCATCGGCGGCGCCGTCCGGCCGGGCCAGCGGCGCAATGACCGCGGCTTCCAGCGCGCAGCGCAGCTGCAGGGAGGCGCCGGGCCCGGCATAGTCCGAGACCACCGCGCGCCAGCGCGCCGCGAGTTCGCCGCGCAGGCTCTCAAGACAGACCCACGCCGGAGCGCCCTCGCGGGCCAGCCGGCCGAAGGCCGCATCCACGGGATAATCCGGGCGGGACCGCCGAGCGGTTCTGGAATTACTTCGCCGGGCAATCAGGCGAGAGGAGGAAACGGAAGATTTTTGCACTGCGAAACTGCTCTGTATTCACCTTAACCGAAGCCTTGAGAGGAGACAAGAGAAAGCCGCTGTCCGGCTTTACGCCATGCTATTGACCGGCATCGGCCGGATTTCGCCCGCGCCATTCGCGCCACGATGGGCCGGCCATTAGTGCTAAGCTGATTCCGTGAAACCGATTCGTGTCGTTCTCGTGGACGATCATGCCCTGGTGCGCCAGGGCTTCCGGCGCCTGCTGGAAGATCATCCGCGGATTCAAGTCATCGCCGAAGGCCGCACCGGCCTGGAGGCGGTGGAGCTGGCCCGCCAGCATACGCCCGACGTCATGGTGCTCGACATGGCCATGCCCGAGCTGAACGGAATTGAGGCGGCCGAGCAGATCGCGCATCATCACCCCGAAATCCGGCTCATGATTCTGAGCATGTATGCGGAAGAAACCTATGTGCGGCAGGCGCTGCGGGTCGGCGTGCAAGGCTACGTGCTGAAAGACGCCATGGATCTGGATCTGGCCTCCGCGGTGATGAGCGTGGCCGAGGGCCGGCCCTATCTCAGCCCCGGCGTGGCCTCGCTGCTCATGGAAGTGGTGCGCGACGGGCGTGAAGCCTCGCCCGAGGATCCCTACGAACGGCTGACCCAGCGGGAAAAGCAAATATTACAACTGGTCGCCGAAGGCCAGTCGAACAAGGAAATCGCGCTCAAGCTGGGCATCAGCCATAACACCGTGGCCGTGCACCGCGCTAATTTAATGCAGTCGCTGGGTTTGCACCGCACCGCCGAACTGGTGCTGTTCGCCGTCAAACGGGGTTTTGTAAGCCCCCGTTAAACCGGGCTGCGCGGCATCAATTCGCTAAACCATTCGCATTGTTGAAGACCCAGAGCTGATTGGCGACGTTCGACCCCGATCCGCTGGTGACCCACGCCGTCATGATGTTGTTCGTGGAGTCATACACCGAACCTAGAACGCCGCCAATGGCCGGGCCGGTCGTAGCCGGAGCATCGACCCAGATCGCGTTGCCGCCGATATTATTGGCGTTGACCAGCAGCCATTGCTGCAGATCGCCGGTGGCCAGGGGAAACAGGCCGCGGTTATGAACCGCGTCATACACGGGCCAGGCTAAGGAAAAGGCCGGCGGCGCGCTCAACGCCGAGGAAGCGGCAATCACGTTATTCCATGCCGGAGTTCCGCCCGAACCATTGGCATTGGATAAGATCCAGACCGCATTGTTATTCGCCGCCGTGATGGATCCGCCGGCGATGATGAGTTCATTGCTCGAGGGATCATACATCGCGCTGGCTTGATAGCCGGCCGCGGGCCCGGCATTGGAGGGCTGGAGCTGAATCCAGGTCGGCGTGCTGTTGCCGGTCAGCGGATCGGCACTGCCCAGACCGTCGGCATCGGTGAGGATCCAGACATCGGTGAAAACGCCGCCGGAGCCGCCGCCATCCTGGCCGCCAAAGACGATCAGGCGGTCGGTTTTCACATCCAGGGCCACCGCGGAATTGATGCGCGGCTGCGGCGCGGCGCCGGCGGGATTCAGCTGCGTCCAGGCGGGCGTGCCGCCGATGCCGTTGGCATTGGATAAAACCCACACATCGTTCGCCGCCGGCGTGCACCCGCCCAGACAGCCGCCAAAAATAATGAGGCGGTTGCTCGCGGAATCATACGCTCCGCTTTGATTGTCCCGGGCCGCGGGAAGCGTGCCGTTGGACAGCAATTGCGTCCAGACCGGTGTGCCGTTCAAGCCATTGGCATGGCTTAAAACCCAGGTGTCGTTCAGATTGCAGCGCCCGCCACAGCCCGAATAGGCGCCGCCAAAGAGGATCAGATTGCCCTGGCCGTCGCCGGCCACGGTAGCTCCATAATCCCGCTCATGCGGCGGCCCGCCGGTGGGATTCAACTGGGTCCAGCCTGGGATGCTGTTGCCGGAGGGATTGCCGCCAGAGCCGACAGGAGGGTTTCCTCCGTTACAGCCCCAGGTTACCAGTCCGAAAAGCAGGAAAACCGTCGGAAGAATTTTGGATCTCATCACCCATCCCCCTGAAATCATGCCAAACATTTGTCATTTTAATTACATTCACGGATGAGTCAACCAAAACCTCGGCTCCCGACACGGTTATAAACTGCACAGTCATAGATGGCATCAGGACCGGCGTGGCTCTCGCAACAGCCCCCGCCCCCATCTATAGTCTGTTTTAATGCTCCGGGTAATCCCAATCTATTAGTGCCGGGCAAGCACCGGTGAGCTACAATCACACGGGTTTCCCCTGTGCCATGTCCAGAATCGAAAAGATTTTCATAGCATTCCTGCTGGCGGCGGCGGTCAGCGCCGGCATTTTATGGGCTTTTCCGGCGGCGGCCTTATGGTATGTGGCGCTGGTGCTGCTGCACGCCGGCCTGGGCGTGGCGCTCCTCGGCCTGGGCCTGGCGGCCTGGAGAAAGCACGCCGGCCGGCGCACGCCGGCCGGAACGGCGTTCTGGCTGGCGTTTCTCGCCTCGGCCGGCTTCGGCGTGGTGCTGCTGATCCTCGGCAACCGGCTGCATGAGCGGGCATGGTTCTGGCTGCATCTGGGTTTTTCCGCGCTGCTGCTGGCGCTGCTGGCGGTCTGGCTGGCGGGCCGCGCCCGGGCGCGCGCGCCGCAAACCGGCGCGGCCGCGGGCGCGCTGTGGCGCGGGTGCGGCATTGCGCTGTGCGGCCTGGTTCTCGTGCTGACCCCCGCCATTCATTACTATCGCCAGGACCATCCCGCACGCTGGGCGGTGATCAAAAACCGGGTGCTGGGCTATGTTTCCTCGCATCAGGAAACGGGAAACTCACCCTTCGCGCCTTCCGATGTCGAAACCCTCTGGCACGGCCATAAAAATCACACGATTCCCACGAAGTTTTTCGAGAACTCGCAGGAATGCCAGAGCTGCCATCCGCGGATTTACCGGGAGTGGGAAGCCTCGGCGCATCATTTTTCTTCCTTTAATAATCAGTTCTACAGCAAATCCATCCAGTACATGCAGCAGATTGATCTGGAGAACACGCGCGGCAGCCAGCTCTGCGCCGGCTGCCACGACCCGGCGGTGATGCTGACGGGCTACTGGAAAGATCCCATCATTCATCAGTTGCATACGCCGCGGGCGCAGGCGGGGCTGGGCTGCGTGGCCTGCCACGGCATTGTGCACGTGCGCAGCACGCTGGGCAACGGCTCGTATGTGATCTCCGACCCGCGGCTGAACGCGCTGGTGCACAGCAACAACCGCATGGTGCAGTGGGCCTATCGCGCGGTGCTGCACCTGGACCCGGCGCCGCATGACCTGACGTTTCTGCCGCGCTTTTTCACGCACCAGACGGCGCTGGTATGCTCGGCTTGCCATAAAGTCCATCTGGACGTGCCGGATAATCATTACCGCTGGATCCGCGGCTTTGATGAATATGACGCCTGGCAGGCGAGCGGCGTCTCGATGCAGGGCGCGCGCTCGTTTTACTATCCCCCGCGGGCCAAAAACTGCGCCACCTGCCACATGCCCAAAGTGCGCTCGCATGACCCGGCCGCGGTGGATGGCTTCATTCGCTCGCACCGCTTCCTCGCCGCCAACACCGCCCTGGCCTATGTCAATCACCGTCCGCGGCAGCTGGCGGATGAGGAGAAATTCCTGCGCGGCGCCGTCACCACCGATATTTTCGCGGTGGTGCGCGGAGCATCGAGCGAACAAGTCACGCATGCGCGGGGCGCGCAGACGCCCCAGGCGGCCAACTTCTTCGGCCAGGGCGAGGAAAGCAGCCATTTTGGCGTGCAGTCGCTCTACCGCCAGGGCGGGCATTTACAGATTCTGGGCCCCATCAACGAAGTCAAGCCAACTTTAAAAGCGGGCGCGACGGTGCGCGTGGATGTGGTGATCCGCACCATGCGGCTGGGGCACTTCTTCCCCGGCGGCACGATTGACGCGCAGGAAGCCTGGGTGGATTTCAAGGCGCTCGACGGCCGCGGCCGGCCGATTTTCTGGAGCGGGTTTTTCAAGCCCAATGGCAAGGTGGACCCCAGCGCGCATTTTTACCGTTCGCTGCTGCTGGATGCCCATGGCCATCCGATCAACAAGCGCGACGCCGAACTGGCCCGCAGCGTGGTCTATGTGCACATTATTCCCCCCGGCGCCGCCGATACCGTGCATTACCAGCTGCGCGTGCCGCCGGGAACGCCGGGACCGATCACGCTCATCGCCAAGCTGAAATACCGGAAATTTGGCTGGTTTTTCAATCATTTTTCCTATGCCGGCGTGCAGCAGCCGGGTAAATTCACCTTCAACTACGACGACCGCAAAACGCTTTTCAACGGCAGCATGCAGGGCGTGGCCGGCCAGATTCACCATATTCCCAACCTGCCCGTGGTGACCCTCAGCCAGGCGCGCGTGGTGCTGCCGCTCGCGAGCCACATCCGCGCCACCGCCCCGGCCGGCCACAGCCCGCAGGACTGGGTGCGCTGGAATGACTACGGCATTGGATTGTTGCTGCAAGGCGATTTGACCGGGGCCGAACAGGCCTTCCGCCAGACGGTCAAAATCGCGCCCCGGAATCCGGATGGCTGGCTGAACATCGGCCGCGCGCAGCAGCAGGAAGGCGAGCTGCGCCGGGCGCTGCTCAACATTGACCATGCCCTGCGGCTGCATCCCGGCCTGCCGCGCGCCCTGTTCTTTCAGGCCCTGGTCTATAAAGCCGAGGGTCATTACAAGCGCGCGGAAACGGCTCTGGACGGCGTGCTGCGCGTGTTTCCCCATGACCGCATCGTGCTCAATCAGGCCGGGCGGCTGCGTTTTCTGCAGGCGCGATTCCGGCCCGCCATCGCCATCTTTAAGCGCACCCTGGCGGTGGATTCAGAAAACCTGTTCGCGCACTACAATCTGATGCTCTGCTATCGCGGCCTGGGCGAGCTGCGGCGCTCGCGCCGACAGCAAGCGATGTATGAGCGCTTTAAAGCCTACGAGGCGGCGCAGTCCATCGCCGGCGCCTACGACCTCAAGCACCCCAACGCCAATAATGAAGCCCAGCCGGTGCATGTGCACAAATCGGGACTGTATGTGCCGGGGCAATTGCTGGCGCCGCGGCCCTGGCGCGGCCCGGTGGCCGGGGAGCATCCCGATGGCGCGCCGATT
>JAKAZV010000083.1 GCA_021826505.1 Acidobacteriota bacterium
CTGCCGGGCTATCTATTCTGGTTTCTGGTGATGGGCAATAACCCGCGGCATGTGGCGCTGTTTTTTTTGCCGCTGACGTGGGCGGGACTGCGGGGCTGGCAATTGGCTCTGCGGCGGCAGAAAAAACCCGCACTGCCAGCGAAGCCGGCGATGGCTGGCGCGGGATGGGCGGTGCTGGTTTTGGCGCTGATGGTCTGGGGCCTGGATTTCGCGCTGATTCCCGCGACTTCGGATGTGAACTGGCTGATCTCGCCCAACCTGCCGGCCAGCCTGGCGCGGCTGCATGCGCGGGAAAACGGTTTGCGGCGGGAAGCGCGGCGGATTGGCGATGAACTATCGGGCAAAACCGCGACCGGGACGGCGGCATCCGGCTGGCGGTTTGAGCCGGCGGCGCTAGATCCGGCGCGGCATCGGCCGCACCCCCGGCCGCCGGCCCCGGCTTATACGCGCAGGGAAGTGGCACTATGGCGGCGCGCGCCGGCGGCGATCACTCCCTGCTATCTGGGCACGCCGGCCACCGATCCTTATATCGAAAGCGATCTGGCGCGGAATGGATTCCGGTTCGCGCGGGCCATGCCGGGCAATCAGTTATTCACCACTTTGCTGATTCCCGGGATGCGCGGCATGCGGGCGCCGGCGATGCTGCGGATTTATGAAGTGTACGGCCGCTGGGAATACCGCTGGATTTTGCGCAGCGCGCGCCCGCCGTGCGATCCCGTCTTCAGCACCGAATTCGGAGCCGATCGCTACCGGCATTATTTCGGCCGGGCGCAGTGGCGATGGCTGGAGCGGTTGCGGCGCCTGCCCTGAGCGGCAGGTTCATCGCTCCACAGATTCGGTGACTCAATCAAGACCGCCGTTGACAGGCTGGACGGCGAGGCCGTGGGTTAATTGCAGGGCCAGGTCTTCGCCGGAGTAGAGCTTGATATCGCGCTTGCGGCTGATGAGCACGCCGGCGGCGCCGCTGGCGGCGCCGATCACGCCACCCATAATGGCGCCGCGCCCGCCGCCGAGAATGCCGCCGATGATGGCCCCGGCCGCGCCCTGGCCGCCGATGCGCTTGGCGTCCTGGGCGGTGCGGCTCTTCTGGCCGACTCCGCCCTCGGGGGTGGTGATAAGGCGGGAGCGGGGGCCCACGCCGGCGGTGACGGCGGCAAAAGCATACGAGGCGCCGCCGGGCACGCTGATGCGTTTATATTGCAGCGTCATGCTGGCCGAGCCGGAAAAAAATCCGCCCCGCTTGAGCTGGGTGACGACGCCATAAATTTTGCTGCCCGCAGGCAAGACCACCTGCCCGCCGGCATAGACGGGAATGCTGACGGTGGCAGAAAAAGCATCGCCGACATAGTTGTCATTCGTGCTGAGCGGCTCATCGAGCAGGCAATGAATGACCGTGCCGGCGCGGAGGCGGAGATTTTCGCCGGTGGGCGGCGGAGAAGCCCCGGCCGGTTCGGGAGCGGCGGGAGCGGGCGCCGCGGCGGGAGCGGCGGTCATGTGGCGCACGCCGATTTGCGAGTTATAGAGACGGCGGCGATAGCCATCGGCGTAGCCTTCGCGGAAGCCCTGGCGGAAATTTTTCTGAAAAGCGGCAAAGCTGCCTAATTTATGGGTGTAGCCGGCCGAGGCCTCGCGGTATTCGCGGCGGCTTTGCGGCGCATTGGGCGCACCGCGATCGGCATCGTACTGCCCGGCGCTGTAGCCTTCGTGGTAGCCAATGCCGATGGAGCGGTGAATTTGCGCCGGGGTGGGCGCGGGCGCGGTAAAAACCGGAGTGGACGAGGCGGCCGGCGAAGCCGGGGCCGGGGGGGCGGCATCGGGCAGCGGTTCCCAGCCGGCGCGGGGCAAATTTGAACCCGCCGGCGACGGATGGGAAGGAAGCGCGTAGGCGCGGCCGGCGTAGCCATCGCCATAGCCATCCTGAAAGCCGCTGCGGAACGCCTGCTGGTAGGCGCTGGGCGAGCCCGCGGCGCGCTGATAGCCATCGGTGGCCAACTGCCAGGCGAGAAATTTATGGAAGTTGGCCGGCACGCCCGCGCGCTGGTCGGAGCGGCCGGCGGCGTAGCCTTCCTGGTAGCCGCGCACATAAGCGGGATCGAGACTGGAAGCGGCCGGGCCGTGCGAAGCCGCGGAAATCCGCTGGGCGGCGAGCGGATGCGGCCAGGTCAGGGCCAGGCCCATGGCCAAAAGCGCCCCGGCGATCACAGTCCGGCTTTTCGGCATATATACCCCACCTCAATATGTTATGCGGAAAGAACGCTTTGCCCCGCGGCCGTATGCGGTTTTGCGGGGCAGTGACGGGGCCGCTTTTTTTGCTTCGCCGTTCCAGTGCCCGGCCTCGGCAACAAAAACGTGGCCCAATTTTATTCGACTGGCGCAGGACGGGACCTGACAGGAATCCCGCCCCTCGGCCCGCGATCTCGCATGGCTTTGCCCGCGACTCGGCCGGTGCGCCGTTAGACAGTTTCAGGATGTGACGAAATGCGAACCAGGTGTCTCTATAGGTTTTGAGGGAGGCACAAGGACACCATGATGTCGAATGAACGGCTGATTCGCCTGCTGGCCGGCGGGTTCATATTGACCAGCCTGGGACTGGCGCTGACGGTATCGCGGAACTGGCTCTGGGTGACGGCATTTGTGGGCGCCAATCTGGCGCAATCCGCGATCACAAAATTTTGTCCCCTGGAAAAAATTCTGCAGTTGGTGCGGGGGACCCCGCGCCCATGATGCGCCGCAAAGCTTATGCCAGCAAAGTCCTGCTGCTGGGGCTGAGCCTGTCCATGGTGGCATGGGGCCGGCAGCACGCCGGGAATTTACCCCGCATCCCCACGGCGCCCGCCTCCAGCCTGCGCCTGCGGCAGGCTTTGCGGTTGGCGCTCGAAAACAGCCCGCGGCTGCAAAAAGCGGCATCGCGCGTGGCCGCGGCGCAAGCCGGCATTGCTGCGCAAAAAGCCAGGTTTTACCCGAGCCTGGATGCCGAAGAGAGTGGGACGCGCGGCGATGATCCCGTTTATGTTTTTGGCTCCCTGCTGCGCCAGCACCGCTTCAGCGCGCAGGACTTCCAGACGGCGCATTTAAATCAGCCGGCGCCGCTGACGGATTGGACCACGGCGATCCAGGCCAATGTGCTGTTCTGGAACGGCGGCGCGCGGCATCAGGCGCTGCAGGGCGCGGAGCTGCGCGCATTGGAGGCGCAACTGGGGCGCGAGCAGTCGCGCCAGCAAGTGCTGTTTACCACCCTGGAAGCCTATGCGGGCTTACAGGCCGCGCGGCAAAACGCGCGGGTCGCGGCGCAAGCCCAGGCAGCGGCCAGGGCGCTGCTGCGGGACGCACACGCGCGCTACGGCGCGGGCTGGATCGTGAAGGCCGAGCTGCGGCGCGCGGAAGTCTTCACGAACCAGGCGCAACAACGCGCGCGGGCGGCGCGGGACGCCGTCCGCGAGGAAGCCATTCTTTTGGATGTGCGGCTGGGCCGGCCATGGAACACGCCCATCGGCGGTTTGCAGCCGCTGGCCGCGCCGTCCGCGCGCGCGCAGCGTCCGCTGGCATATTGGCTGGCGGCCGCGCGGCGCCAGGGTTTTGCCTCGCGCCAGGCGGTTCTCGGCAGCCGGTTGGCCCGGGTGCGGATGCATGCCGCCCGCAGCCGGCTCTGGGCGCCCCAGGCTGGCGGATTTTTCCGGCTGGAACACGATTCCATGCAGGTGATGGGCCAGGGCGGCTCCAACTGGATGGCCGGAGTCAGCTTGCAATGGAATCTGCTTCGCGGCGGCCAAGATGCCGCCCGCCTGCGCCAGGCCGCCGCGCAACTGGCCATGGCGCGCGATGATCAACGCCTGGCCAACCAGCACACACTATTGGCAACCATCCGGCTCTGGCGAGACCTGCGGCTGGCGCGGGAGCAATGGCGGGTGAGCCTGAGCAACCGCCGGCAGGCCCGCTCGGCGGCCGGCGTAATTCAGGAACGCTATCGCGCGGGCCTGGCGAGCTTAACGCAATCGCTGCAAGCGCAGACGGCCGAGACGCGGGCCGGCGCCGAGCGGGTCCAGGCGCTCTATCAATTCCAGCTCATCCGCGCCCGGCTGCATATGATGGCGGGCGGCCTGCGAACGGCCACGATCCTGCAAGCCGTGGATACGGGCCGCCGGAAGCAATCCGGACAAACACAGTTGAGGGAAAAGCCATGAAGCAGAAGTTCGGACTTTTAATCCCGGCGCTGGCCGGCGCGATTTTATGGACAGCGTGCGGGCATAGTCCGCGCGAGCTGCCGCCGGCCGCGGCCGCGCTGCCCGCGGGAGCGCGCCTGGCGCAAGCCCGGATCGAGCCCGTGCGGACCTATATCGCGGTTGCGGGCGTGGTCGAAGCCCGGCGGCAAGCCCAGCTTGCCCCGCGCATCGCCGGCACGGTGGCCCGCTTGTATGCGAATTTGGGCAGCCAGGTAAAACAGGGGCAAATTCTGGCAGTGCTGAAAGCTCCCGAACTGAGGGCCCGCAGACAGCGTGCCGCGCGCCAGCTGCGCTCCGCTCGGGCCAGCGCCCTGGCCCAGGACGCCGCCGTGCGGCAGGCACGGCTGCAATGGCAACTGGCCCAGGACACCGCGGCGCGCTACGCGCGGCTCTGGCGGCATCATGCCGTGAGCCCGCACGAATATGAACAGGTGCGGACGGCGGCGGCGCAGGCCCGCGCCAGCCTGCAGCAGGCGGAACAGGCGCGGGCGGCGGCGCTGGCGCGGCAGGCGGCGCTGGCGGCCGGAGCCGAAGAAGCGCGGCAGTGGGCGCGGGACCGGGAAATTCGCGCGCCCTTTGCCGGCGTGATTACCGCCCGGAGCGTGAACATTGGCGATCTGGCCAGTCCGGGCATGCCGGTCTTTACCCTGGCAGCGCCGGAGCGGCTGCGGGTGCTGGCATGGGTGCCCGTGAGCTGGGCGATGAATCTCCACCTGGGGCAGGAAATAGCGCTTGCCGGTTCCGGCCGACGGGTCCAGGGCCGCATTGACGCCATTGCACCCGCAGAAGACCCGCAAAGCCACACGGTGATGATTCATGCCGCGCTGGCGCCGGGCGCCTTCCCCATCGGCGCCTATCTGCGGGTGATGATTCCCGGAGCAAAGCGGCCGGCCCTGGTGGTGCCGCGCGGCGCCGTGATCCGGCAGGACGGATTAACCCAGATGCTAGTGATCAATCAGCAGCGGCAGCCGGAGTTGCGGCTGGTTCGGGCAGGCAACGCCGTGGCGGGCGGCATCACGATCCTGGCAGGCCTGAGCGCGGGAGAAACCTATGTCGTGAATGCAGGAGCCCCGCATGTCTGAGATCCGGCACACGGGCGCGGGCAAATTAGCCGCCTATTTCATCAACTCGAAGCTCACGCCGCTGCTGATTTTGGCGGCATTATTCCTGGGCGGCATCGCCTTGTGGCGCATGCCCCGGGAAGAGGAGCCGCAAATTCGCGTGCCCTTCGTGGACATCATGGTGGCGCTGCCCGGCGCCAGCAGCCGGCAGGTGGCGGACCAGGTGACCGCTCCGCTGGAGCGGCTGATGCACGATATTCCCGGCGTGGATCATATCTATTCCACCTCCACGCCGGGACAGTCGCTGGTCACGGCGCGTTTTCGAGTCGGAATGCGGGTGCAGCCCAGCCTGACCAAGGTTTATACCCAGCTCTACGCGCATCCAAATCTGCTGCCGCGGGCCGCCACAAAACCCTTGGTTCGCCTGCGGTCCATCTATAACGTGCCGGTGCTCAGCCTGACGTTTACGGGCGGCAATTATAGCGACGCACAACTGCGCAGCGTGGCGCTGGCGGTGCGCGAGCAGGTCAAATCCATACCCGATGTCTCCCGCACCCATGTCATCGGCGGGGCGCCGGAAGAACTGCGGATACGGATCGCCCCCACGCGACTGGCGGCGTACGGCATGGATCCGGCGGGACTGGCGCAAGCCATTGCCAGCATCAATCAGGGCCAGCCGGCGGGACGCGGCAGCCCGGGAACCACCCGGCAATTTCAAGTCCAGGCCGGGCGGCTGCTGCGCTCCGCGCGCCAGGCACGGCGGATCGTGGTGGGGCTGCACGCCGGCCATCCGGTGCTGCTGGGCGAGGTGGCGCGCGTGCGGGAACAGCCGAGAACCCATTTTGACCTGGCGCGTTTCACGGCCGGCGCGGGGTTTCCCGGCCCGCCGCGGCGGCGCGTTCCATTTTTTGTTCCCGCGGTCACGCTCTCGATCGCCAAAATTCAGGGCAGCAACGCGGTCACGCTGGTGCGGCGCGTGCTGCGGCGCGTCCATGGCATGCAAGGCCGGATCATTCCCAGCGGCATGAAGGTGCTGATCACGCGCAACTACGGCGCCAGCGCCGCCCGACGCTCCAATGAACTGCTGTTCCATATGGCGCTGGCGACGGTTTCGGTGGTGATTCTGGTGGGATTCATGCTGGGCTGGCGGGAATCGGGCATTGTGGCCATCGCCATTCCGGTGACGCTGCTGCTGACCTTGTTTTTATTTTATCTGCATGGCTATACCCTCAACCGGATCACGCTTTTCGCGCTGATTTTTTCCATCGGTATTCTGGTGGATGACGCCATCGTGGTGGTGGAAAACATCGTGCGGCACATCCGGCTGCCGGAAAACGCGGGTCGCTCCAGCGCGGAGATCGCGGTGCAGGCGGTGCGGGAAGTCGGAAACCCGACGATTCTCGCCACCCTGGCGGTGATCGCGGCGCTTTTGCCGATGGCGTTTGTGGGCGGACTGATGGGGCCCTATATGCGGCCCATTCCGGTGGGCGCCTCGGCGGCGATGCTGCTGTCGCTGGGCGTCGCATTTATCGTCGCTCCCTGGGCCGCGATCCGCCTGCTGCCCCGGCAAAGCCGGGAGCGGCATGCTTCCGCGGCGGGAACCGGATTTTACCGGCGCATCATGCGCCGCCTGCTCACGGACGGCCGCGCCCGGGCAGGGTTTCTGGGGGGCACCGTGGTTCTGCTGCTGCTGGCGTTATCGCTGATCCCCCTGCGCCTGGTGCTGGTGAAGATGCTGCCCTTTGATAACAAGAGCGAGCTGGAGGTGCTGCTGCATCTGCCGCCGGGCACGCCGCGCGAGACCACCGCCGCGGTGGCCCAGCGCATGAGCGCGTATCTGCGCCGGCAGCCGCAGGTCAACGATGTCGAGGCCTACATCGGAACGGCCGCGCCGTACAGCTTCAACGGCCTGGTGCGCCATTATTTTTTGCGCGACCAGCCCAATCAAGCCGATTTGCAGGTCAACTTGACCGGCGTGGATCGCCGGCAACAGCAGAGCCATGCACTGGCGCTGAAATTTCGTCCGCCACTGGCGCGCATTGCCGCCGCCGCGGGCGGGCGCATGACGCTGGCGGAGATCCCGCCCGGGCCGCCGGTGCGGCAAACGCTGGTGGCGAAAATCCACGCGGATCATTTTCACTCGGAAATAGCGCTGGCGCGGCAGGTGCGGCAGGTTTTCCTCACCACCCCCGGCGTGGTGGATGTGAGCTGGACGGGAGGCGACGCGATTGCCCGCCGGGTCTACCGGGTGGCGCAGCGCAAGGCCAGCCTGGCGGGCCTGCGAGGAGAGGGTATTCTGCAGGATCTGGCCATGGCGCAACATGGGCTGAAGCTGGGCTATCTGGCGCGCGGAGCGGCGCCCGAGCCGATTCCGATCCGGCTGCAGCTGCCCGCCGGCCTGCGCGCCACTCCGCTGGGCCTGCATGAGCTGATGCTGCCGACGGCGAGCGGCATGCTGCCGCTGCGCTCGCTGCTGCATGCGCGGTGGAAACCCGGCCAGCCAGCCGTTTACCGGCAGGACCAGAAGCCGGTGCAGTATGTCATGGGCGATGTGGCAGGAGGCGCGGAAAGCCCGATTTACGCGATGCTGGCCATGGACCCGCGGCTGGAAACACTGCACAGCCCCGATGGCCGGCGCCTGCATGTGAAGCTCACCGCGGGCGGTCATGCCCTGCCCCTGCTGCGCTGGGGCGGCGAATGGCACACCACGGTGCATGTGTTTCGCGATCTGGGAATGGCATTTGCCGCCGTGCTGGCGCTGATTTACGTCCTGGTCGTGTACTGGTTCCGCAGCTATCGCATCCCGCTGGTCATATTGGCGCCCATACCGCTGACGCTGATCGGAATCCTGCCGGCGCACGCGCTGCTGGGGGCGTTTTTCACGGCAACCTCCATGATCGGCTTTATCGCCGGCGCCGGAATCATTGTACGCAACTCGATCATCCTGGTGGATTTCATCGAGCTGCGCCGCAAACAGGGAGCGGCGCTGGTGGACGCCGTGGTGGATGCCGGCGCGGTGCGCTTTCGTCCCATGCTGCTGACCGCCGGGGCGGTGATCGTGGGCGTATCGGTGATTCTGAAAGACCCGATCTTTCAGGGCCTGGCCATTTCCCTGATGGCCGGTGAAGTCGCGTCCACGCTGATTTCGCGCATCGCCGTGCCGGTGCTCTATTTTTTATCGGAGCGCGGCCATGTCGGCACGCCGGCTTAGAACCTATCCGACAGGTTTTTAGTACTCATGACTTCTGAAGCGCCTGACGGAAGCTTGAAAATCGCGGCTGCAGACGCAGCCGCAACCGGCGGCGAATGCGCAGCAGACGCATTTTGACGGCCGATTCCCCCAGGCCCAACACCTGGGCGATTTCGCCGACAGGCAGTTCCTCGTAATCCCGCAGCAGAATGAGCAGCCGGTCGGCGGCGGGCAGTTCATCGAGAGCGGCACGGATCAACTCCCCGGTCTGGCGGTGAATGGCGGCAGCTTCCGGCTGCCCGGCCAGGCTGGGGTCGGGCCGGTCTTCCGCCCCGGAGCTGGCCAGCGGCCGCGCGGCTTCGCCTCCGATCCGCTGCTGGCGGCGCTGGCGCAGGCAGGCATGGCGCACAATGCGGAACAGCCAGACAGAAAACGCTTCCGCCGAACGCAGACGGGTGACCGCCTCCAGGGCCTGCAGGGTCGCATCCTGGGCAATGTCTTCGGCATCTTCATGATGGCCGCAAACCATCAGGCCAAAAGAAAAAATGCGCGGATGATAACGGGCCAGAAATTCTTCCCGCGCCCGCGGGTCGCCGGAGCGCAAACGCGCCAGCAGTTCCGGAGTCAAAGTCGCTTGCGCCATGGAACCCTGGGAGCAAGTATAAAACGCGGACCCGCTTTGTTACACTGGCCGGGGCATGGGCGATAACCGACTGCACATTTTTTATACGGTGGCCCAGGAACAGCATTTTGCCCGGGCCGCGGCCCGGCTGCGCCTGACGCAACCCGCCGTCAGCCTGCAGATCCGGGCCCTGGAGGAAGAGTATGGGCAACGGCTGCTCGACCGCACCGCGCAGGGCGCGCGCTTAACCCCGGCCGGACAACGCCTTTACCGGCATGCGGGACGCATATTAGCCCTCTATGAAGAAATGGAGCTGGAATTGCGCGCGGCGCCGCAGTTGAGCGGCGAATTGCGGCTGGGAGCCAGCAGCACGCTGGCCAGCTATTTATTGCCTGAGTTTCTGGCCGGATTCCAGAATGAATGCCCCAAAGTGCGCCTGCTGCTTTCCAGCGGCAATAGCCTGCAAGTCGCGGGCTGGGTGCGGGAGCAGGCGATTCCACTGGGCTTTATTGAAGGCCCCTGCCGGGTGAGCGGCCTGAAAACCCAACCCCTTGTGCAGGATGAGCTGATCGTGGTGTGCGGAAAGCGGTTTGCATCCCTGCGCCAGCCATTTTCCCTGGCCGATTTGCTCAGCTTGCCCCTGCTGATGCGCGAGCCCGGATCGGGAACACGCGAGACGGTGGAAAAAGCGCTGCATCGCGCCGCGGCCGGCCCATCGCCGCATATTGTCATGGAGCTGGGCAGCACGGAAGCGCTGAAGACCGCGGCCGAGCAGGGCCTGGGGCTGGCCATCATCTCACGCTGGGCGGTGCAAAAAGAGCTGCGCCTGGGCAGCCTGTTTCCGGTCGCGGTGCGCGGGTTGGCGCTGCGCCGGCAGTTGTTCGCGGTTTATCCGCAAGGGCCCGCGCCGGATGGTTTGGCGGGATATTTTTTAAAATTTTTGCGGCGGGAATTGCGCCGCCGCCCCTCCGGCGCACGGGCGTAAAGCTTGATCCCCGCGCGCGCCGGACGCCATAAGCCGGCCTGATGGGCGATAAAACTTAATCATTGGACGGCAGAATTCGCGTTGGCCCAAGGTAATAGATGTAGCACCCAGGGAGAACCAACGTGAGCCTCGATCGCAAACAATTTCTGACCCGCGGCCTGGCGGCCATGGCGGCATTGGCCGCCGGCACGACAGCCGCTTCCGCCCAATTAGTAGATACCCGCGCCGACTGGCAGGCCGGCGATTTTTTCCAACTGTTGCGCCGACCGGCGCGCTATAAGCAGGTGTACGACATTATCGCCATTGACCATGGAATTTTTCTGAATAACATCAAAAATTCCCTCAATGGCTTCCAGTTTGGCCTGGGCCTGAAACCCGCGCAGTTTCAGGTGGTGGCGGCGCTGCATGGCCCCTCCAATCTATTGAATCTCAGCGATGCCATGTGGGACAAATATCCGCTGGGCGCCTTCTCCGGGCTGAAAGATCCGCGCACCGGCAAATGGGCGCGCCGCAATTTGTTCTATCCTTCCAGCGCCCGGGCCGGCGACAACAATCCGGACAGCGAGCGCTCCCGCTATCAGGACAAAAGCATCGCCGGGCTCAAGGCACGCGGGGTCCAGTTTCTCGCCTGCCACACCGCGATGGAAGAACAGTCGCGAGTGATGATCAAAAAATTCAAGCTGGCGGTTACGCCTGACGCCATGGTGCGGGACTGGCTGGCACACCTGCAGCCCAAAACCTTCGTTGTGGCCGCCATGGTGATGGCGGTGGCTCTGCTGCAGACGGATGGGCATTTCAGCTACATCACCGTGCCCTAAATGAGGATGTTATGCCAGCACAAAAAAAAATCGCGATCGGCCTTCTCATGGCCGGGTTGAGCGCCGGGCTGTATGCGGCCCGGCCTCGGGCCGGCCGGTATCCGCCCTGGAGCCGGGGCAACGATCCGGCGCGGAAGGGTTTTGTGTTCCGCGTGGGACCGGTGGACAATGTGCCCGACCTGCACGGCAATCCGCTGGGCGCGGGCCTGGTGCTGTACGTGAGCGGCAATCAGTTCATGGCCATGCCGCGGCTGATTCGCGCATTTACCCGGCTGCATCCGCGGCTGCGCGGCCGCATTTTTTATGAAACCCTGCCGCCGGGAATTCTGCTGCGCCAGATTGAACACAACAACACCCTGACGCTGGGCAACCTGACGCTGACCACGCCTCCCGATATATACGAAGCCGGCTTGCGCAAGATCCAAGATCAAATCCGGGCAAGACGGATAACCCGTTATGTGACTTACGCCAGCAACAGCCTGGAAATCATGGTGCGCGCCGGCAACCCGCTGCACATTCGCGGGCTGCGGGATCTGGGCCGCGGGCGAGTGCGCGTGGCCATGCCGAATCCGGCCTGGGAAGGGGTGGAACGGCAAATTGCGGCCGCGCTGCGGCGCGCCGGCGGGAAGGCGCTGCTGCGCCGCATCATGACGGCTAAACTGCGCGCCGGCAGCACGTACCTGACCCATATCCATCACCGCCAGACGCCGCTGCGGATCATGGAAGGCCGCAGCGATGCCGGCGTAACCTGGGCTTCGGAAGTCAGATTCCAGGAAGCAATTGGCCATCCCATTGCCGGAGTCAACATTCCGGCCCGGCAGAACATCACCGCGACCTACGCCGCCGGGTTGATGGCCCAGGCGCCGCATCCGCGGGCGGCGGCGGATTGGCTCCGTTTTCTTCGGACCCGAGCGGCCAGGCGCATTTATGCCCGGTACGGCTTTGGCCCTCCCCAGCATTAAAGAGGCGCGGCCGCTTTAATGCTCCGGCGCAGGCAGTTTCATAAACGCCCGGCCGCGCGAAGGCATCGGCCCGCGATCTCGCGCTGACGCTGCAGTGCGGCTCGGCCGTTACCACTGTGAGAAGCAACCATGCTGACGGCGAAAAATAAAATGAGAACCGGCGCGAGCCTGGTCATCGCTTTGCTGGGATTGATGATTGCGGCTTGCAGTCTTTCTTCACCCACTCCCGGACGGGTTTCGGCGCACGCGCC
>JAKAZV010000084.1 GCA_021826505.1 Acidobacteriota bacterium
CTGCAGGGTGCTGCCGGAAAGCCCGCCCCAGTGCGGGTTATCGGCGGTGAGCTGCAGGGCATAGCTATGGCCTTTTTCCGCCTCGAAGATATACGACATCACGACCGAGTCGTTGATGTAATTTTTCGGCACCCCGCCGGCGATATAAATGGCGGCGGTTTCCGGCGATTGCACCACGATCTGGGTCAGCTCGTAGTTGTCGCGGATGGAATCAATGGCCAGACGGGGCCGGCCGGCGAGTTTAGCGCGGTGATAGTGATGGGTAAGGCCAATGCCGATCGAGGAGTCGTTAAGGGCGGGAGCGAACATGGGCACGCCCAGCCGGTGCGCGGTGCGCACAATGGACTGCTCGTCTTCCAGCTTCGAGCCGACAAAATCCAGATAGGCGCGCGAGGAATAATTGCCCGGCGGCAGCTCGTCGGCCAGGTAGCCCAGCCAGGTGTCGGTGGCGATGAACTTTTCCTCGTCCACGTAGGTGTCGTAGATGCGGTCAATGAAGAGCTCACGCAGGCGGCCGTCGTCGGCCGCGGGGTCGCCGTGATAATGGCCAAAGCCGCGGGCCTGATAAATATCCTGATAGAGGATGGCGCCGGTGGAAACGATCACGTCCACAAAGCCCTGGGCCACCAGATCGCGAATGACCTTGCGCAGCCCGGCGGCGATGAGCGGCCCGGCCAGACCCAGCATCACCGTGGGGCGGCGGCGGTCGGCGTAGAGGTTGCGCAGCACCTCGGCGCAGCGGCCCAGATTGCGGGCCTGCACCGAGGCGCCGCGCATGGCCTCGACCAGATCGGCCACGCTGGAAACGCGCTCAAAATCAATCGGCTCGACGCGGCGGCGCAGCAGGGCCCGCTTGGCGCGGGCATCCACCTGATGCGCCCCGGGCAGGGCGATGGCGGGCTGGGAGGAACGGGTTTTTTTCATGGGTTTCAGGGAATTTCTGGTTCAGGACCGGCCGCGGCGGCGTTCCCGCTGGCGATAGACCTGGAAGGGAAAGCCGCGGCTGGGCGGATATTGTTTTTCCATCCAGCGCAGCCGCTGCTGCAGCGGCTCGGGCGCCAGCGGCGGGAACTCGTCGCGGGCATCAAAGAGATCTTCGTAATAGACATCCATGAACATCGCCGCCATGTAGAGCCCGAGGGCATCGGTAAAAGCGGTGCGGCGGTAATTGAGCAGATTTTCCTCATTGCGGCCGCCGGGCTTTTCCAGTTCCTGACGCCAGCCCCAGGCATCGGGCGTCAGCTCGCCCGGCGCGGCCTGCTGCTCCAGCAGGGCGGCGTATGCGGCATCGTTTTCGCTTTCTTCCAGGGCGGCCACGTAGGCGACCTTGTCGAAAAACTCCATCGCCAGCCCGTACAGGTCTTCGTGATAATACTGATGGCTGATGACCGCCAGCGTGCCCTGGGAGCGGAAATCGAGATGATGGCAGAGCTCGTTGCGCTTTTCCCCTTCGGCCTTCGGCTCGGTGGCCACCAGAACGCTGCGCTTCTGCTTGACCAGCCAGGGCACGAAATAGACTCCGAAATTTTTCAGCTTCGGCATCAGCCCGGCGGGCACGGACTGGATCAGGCGCTCCAGCGGCAGCCAGTCCGGCTCCGGGCCGACCAGCCCGTACACCAGGCCGTTTTCCCCGGTGCGGGCCGCGTGCTGATGCAGGACTTGTTCAATCGTCATGACGAAGCTTTCAAAGGGAGCTGCTGCTTGCCGCCACAATCCGGCCCGGCCGCTCCTGGCAATACGGATATGGCATCTACTCCGGGCATATCCGCGCGGCTTTACCGGAGATCAATGGAATTGTAAGGCAAAGGCACATGCGGGCCGGTGTAATCGGCGCGCGGACGAATCAGCCGGTTGTCGGAGTATTGCTCCAGCACATGCGCCGTCCAGCCGCTCATGCGGGAAATGGCGAAAACCGGCGTGTACAGGTCGGGCGCGATGCCCAGGCTGTAATAGACCGTGGCGGAGTAAAAATCCACGTTGGCATTCAGATGTTTTTCCCGGTTGATGTACTGCTCGATGCGGCGCGAAGCCTGGAACAACTCCTCATGGCCGCTGGCTTCGGCCAACTGCTGCGCCATCTGGCGCAGATGCGTGGCGCGCGGGTCTTCGGTGTGATAGACGCGATGGCCGAAGCCGGGAATTTTCTGCTTGGCGGCCAGCTTCTGCGACACCATCTCGACCGGATCGCCGCCGTGCAGCTCGAGCAGCAGCCGGATCACGGCCTCATTCGCGCCGCCATGCAGCGGGCCCTTCAGCGCGCCCAGCGCGGCGGTCACGGCGGAATGCAGATCGCTGAGCGTGGCGGCGGTGACGCGGGCGGCAAAGGTGGAGGCGTTGAACTCGTGATCGGCGTGCAGGATGAGGGCAATATCGAGGGCGCGTTCGGCGGTGGGGCTGGGGCGCTTGCCGGTGAGCTGATAGAGGAAATTGGCCGGCAGCGAAAGCGCCGGATCGGGCTCCAGCCGCGGCTGGCCGTGCCGGATGCGCTCCCAGGCCGCCACCAGCATCGGGGTTTGCGCCAGCAGGCGAATCGCCTTGCGCTGGTTGGCCTCCACGCTCATGGTCCCGGCTTCGGCATCGTAGAGACCGAGGGCGGAAACCAGCGTGCGCAGCACATCCATCGGCGCGGTCGAGGGTGGAATCTGCCGCATCCAGTTCACCAGCGGTTCCGGCAATTGCGCGGCCGCCGCCAGATCCTGCCGGAGCTGGTCAAGCGCGGCCTGGGTCGGCAATTGCCCGCGCCAGAGCAGGTACGCGGTTTCGATGAAGCTGGAGCGTTCGGCCAGATCGTGAATGTCGTAGCCGCGATAGGCCAGCACGCCGCGTTCGCCATCTATGTAACAGATGGCGGAAGGCGAGGCCACCACATCCGCGAGTCCACGGGCCGAGACGGTTGGCATATCCTTAGATTACCTGTAATGGCCCATGAAGGCCAAGACCGTCGTGCGGCGGCAGCCGAATATTACCTGCCGATTTTTTATGCTGATCACCCTGCTTACGGATTTTGGCCGCCAGGATGGCTATGCCGGCGCCATGCAAGGCGTGCTCCATCAACGGGCGCCGGGCGTGACGCTGGTCACAATCAGCCATGAGATTCCGGCCCGGGACGTGGCGGCGGGGGCCTATGTGCTGGCCCAGGCGTGGGAGCATTTCCCGCCCGGCACGGTGCATCTGGCGGTGGTGGACCCCGGCGTCGGCAGCTCCCGGCGCGGGCTGGGAGTGCGCGCCGGCGGGCATTTTTTTGTCGCGCCCGACAACGGCCTGCTCTCGCATGTTTTTGCCCGCGAGCCGGAGTTTGAGGCGCGCGCGCTGACCGCATCGGAGTTCTGGCTGCCGCGGCCTTCCCGCACCTTTCATGGCCGCGACATTTTCGCGCCGGTGGCGGCGCATCTGGCGAACGGCGCCGATTTCAGCCGCCTGGGCCCGGTCATCGCCGATCCCATGCGCCTGCCCTGGCCCGCCGTGGAACCGCTGCCCCGGGGCGTGCGCGCCCGCATTCTGCACACGGATCATTTCGGCAATCTGATCTTGAATGTAACCGCGCGGGATGTGCCCGGGCATGCGCCGCAAAACTGGCGCGCGCGCCTGCGGGAATTTACGATTACAGGCTTGAGCGGCGCCTATGCCGATGTTCCCGAGGGTGCATTGCTGGTCTATTGGGGCTCGGCCGGCTATCTGGAAATCGCGCTGCGCGGCGGATCCGCCGCCGCTCGCACCGGCGCGCGGCGCGGCGAGGCGGTGGAAATTGATTTTTTGACCTGAGGCGTCCAACGCCGCCCCGCGACGCTTATCTCTGAGTGGGAACTAAAAGGCGGCGCGCCGCGCATTCACGCTACAATAAAGTTTCACTCTTTAGCCGGCACGCGAGGTATGGTTGCGGCCGCGCGCAATTTTGTTGGGAGGTTGTATGGGTAAAGTAGCCAAAACCGCGGACCGCGCCAAGGCGGCCGAAAGCGCCGAGCAAAGCTGCCCCAAATGCGGCAAGGCGCTGCGCATCGTCAAGCGCTTCCGCAACCGCGAGCTGGGCATCGCCGGCGGCATGTATCTTTCCTGCTCGGCCTGCGAATTCGCGGAGAAACTCTAGCTTTTAATTTCCGGCGCAGTCGCCGCGCCATTCCGCCGTTTGCGCTTTTATGCAATCGTTCGGCGCCTTTGTTTTGCTCCTGGCCCTGGTGGCCGCGGCCTACGGCCTGCTGGCCGGCGGTTTGGGCATATGGCTGCGCCGTCCGCGCCTGCTGGCCAGCGGCCTGCGCGCCGACCTGGCCACTTTTCCGCTGGTCACCGCGGCGGTGATTTCGCTCTGGGGCCTGATCCTGCGCAACGACTTCGCGGTCGCCTATGTGGCCGAGCACAGCAACCGGGCGCTGCCGTTTTACTATAAGCTGCCGGTTTTGTGGTCGGGGCAGGAAGGCTCGCTGCTGTTCTGGAGCTGGATTCTCTCCGGCTACGCCTTCATCGCCAGCCTCACCAGCGCCCGCAGGCATCCGCACCTGCGCGGCCTGGCCATGACCGTACTGGCCGGGGTGCAGGTATTTTTTCTGCTGCTGAATAACTTCGCCGCCCGTCCCTTCGCCACCATTCCCGTTGCCGCGCCCGCCGACGGCAACGGCCTGAATCCGCTCCTGCAGTACGCGGAAATGATCTTTCATCCGCCCATGCTGTATCTGGGCTATATCGGTTTTTCCGTGCCCTTCGCCTTCGCCCTGGCGGCCCTGATCCGCCGCTATCCCGGCGACCGCTGGATTCACGTCACCCGGCGCTGGACCATGATCGCCTGGCTGTTTCTTTCCATCGGCATCGTGCTGGGCGGACTCTGGGCCTACACGGTGCTGGGCTGGGGCGGTTACTGGGCCTGGGATCCGGTCGAAAACGCCTCCTTCATGCCCTGGCTGATGGGCACCGCCTTTCTGCATTCGGTGATGATGCAGGAAAAGCGGGGCATGCTGAAAAAATGGAATGTCTGGCTGATCTTCGGCGCCTTTTTGCTCTCGATCTTCGGCGATTTCATTACCCGTTCGGGGCTGATTGAATCGGTGCACGCCTTCGCCCAGTCTTCCATCGGCAACTGGTTCATCGTTTTTCTCGCGCTGCTGGTTGCCGTCTGCGGCTTCGCCTTCTGGCGCAACCGCGATTTTCTCGACAGCCCGGCGCGCCTGGAAAGCACGCTGGCGCGCGAGAGCGGCTTTTTATTCAACAACTTTATTTTTCTGGTGCTGGTTTTCGCCATCCTGTGGGGCACCATGTTCCCGGTGCTGTCGGAGTGGATTCAGGGCCAGAAGATCACGGTGGGGCGCGCCTTTTTCGACCGCATCAACGTGCCGGTGTTTTTGTTTCTGCTGCTGCTGACCGGGGTGGGGCCGGTGCTGGCCTGGCGGCGCACCTCGGCGGCCAGCCTGCGGCGCAACTTTCTCTGGCCCGGCGCCGCGGGAGCGGGGCTCTTTCTGGGGCTGTGGCTGGCCGGCATTCGCAATCCCTACTCTGACATCGCCTTTGCGCTGGGGCTGTTTGTCACCATCATCATCATTTCTGAATTTCTGCGCGGGGCGCGGGTGCTGGCCCGCCGCGGCGGCATCAGCCTGGCGCGGGCGCTGCCGCAGCTGGTCATGCGCAATACCCGCCGCTATGGCGGCTATATCGTGCATCTCGGCATCGTGCTGCTGTTTATCGGCATTGCCGGCTCGGGCTTTAACCAGAGCCTGCAGGCGGCCATGCCGTATCAGGCCCACATGCGGATCGGACCCTACACCCTGATCTCCGAGTCGTACACCGAAAACGACAACCCCAATTACAGCTCGCGCTCCATGATCGTTCAGGTGGACCAGGGCGGGCAAAAAGTGGCCACGCTCTATCCGGCGCGGCGCTTTTATAAGGCCTCGCGCCAGACGCAATCCATGGTGGCCATCCATACCACCGCGCTCAACGATCTTTATCTGGTCTATGGCGGGCGCGATCCGCAGACCGGCCAGCCCATTCTGCACGCCTATCTCAACCCGCTGATGATCTGGATCTGGGTGGGCGCCATCGTGCTGGTGCTGGGCACGCTGATTGCTCTGATGCCGAGCCGTATGAACCCCGGCGCCGGGCCGGCGCTCACGGCCGCCGCGCAGTCCGCCGAGGCGGTGGAGGCGCATTCGTAGTATGCGGTTGGCGCGCGCATGCAATTGGCTGGGACTGCTGGCGCTGCTCGCGGCGGCCAGCCTCGGCCTGCGCGGCGACGCCACTCCGGCGGCGCGCTACCAGACGCTGGGCCACAAGCTGATCTGCATGTGCGGCTGCCAGCAAACGGTGCTGGCCTGCAATACTCCCCACTGTTCCTGGCGCGGACAGATGAAGGCGGAACTGAAAAGCGATATCGGCAAGGGGCTTTCCGACAGCCTGGTGGAGCAGGAATTTATTCAGCAATGGGGCACGCTGGTGCTGGCCGTTCCGCACCAGCATGGTTTTGGCCTGCTGGCCTGGGTCATGCCCTGGCTGGCGGCGCTGGCGGGCCTGAGCCTGCTAGTTTGGTATCTGCGCCGCGGCGCCCGTCAGGCGCCGGCCCCGGCGCCGCTCTCCGAAGCCGAACTCGAGCGCGTGCGCCGCGAAGTCGCGGAACAGGAAAAGGATCGTTAGTTTCATGGCCGGAACCGTCAGCACCATTGCGGCACTGTTATTGACCCTGGCCGTGGGGTACTGGATATTTTCCGCCGTGCCCGAGCCGGACGAAGATTCGCCGCATCAGGCGCGCTTGCGCGCCCTGGCCGAACGCAAACAGGCGGCCTACGATAACCTCAAAGATCTGCATTTTGAGCATCTCGCCGGCAAGCTTTCAGAGGCCGATTATCAGGCCAGCCGCCGGCTGCTGGAAAATGAAGCCGCGCGGGCCGTCAAAGCGCTGGAGAACGAACAGACCGCGGGCGAAGCGGTAACGCGATCATGATGAAATTACCCGCAACAGGCCGCACGTCCGGGCGGCTCTTCTGGGCAGTCATGGCGCTGGCCGCGATCTTACCGGCCCAGACCGCCCAACTGCGCGGCACGGTTGAAAACGGCACCACCGGCCGCATGCAGCCGGGCGCGCAGGTGCGCCTGCTGCTGCCCGCGGCCAATATGCAAACCATCGCGCAGACGCGCAGCCGCGCGGGCGGAAAATTCCAGCTCGCGCTGCCGGAAAACCCGGGCACGCTGGTGCTGGAGGCCAGCTATCAGGGCGTGGACTACTTTCAGACCTTGCCGCCGGCCGCCCGCCAGACGCAGATGCAGGTCTTTAACGCCACCGGCTCCAGCCGCCGCCTGCGCATTCACGAAATGGCCACCGTGCTGCAGCCGGAAAATGGCGACCTCGCCGTGGTGAACGAATTCGTCATTCGCAACCGGCTCTCGCCGCCGGTGACCTGGTATCAGCCCAAAGGCATGTTTCGCTTCGCGGCGCCGCGCGGCATTATTCCCGATGGCGCGCAGGTCATCGGCCCCAACGGCATGCCCATCCGCAAAAACCCGCATCCCACGCGCCAGGCGGGCATCTACCGGATTGCCTATCCACTGCGGCCGGGCGAGACCCGCATTCAGATTTCCTACCGCATTCCCTATGCCCAAAAGCAGGCGCGGGTGCCGCTCACGGCGCTGTTTCCGGTGGACGGAATGCAGGTCTATGTGCCGCCGCCCATGCGCTTCGCCGCGCCCGGCTTTACGCTGGGCGGCGCCGCCGACGGCTATCAGGTTTATCAGCGCGCCGCGCCTATGGGAGGAAACATCATCGCCCAGGTTTCCGGCACGGCGGCGGTTCCCGCCGCCATGCAGGCGCAGGCCAATACCGGAAGCGGGCCGGCCTCAAACCCGGCCGGCGCATCCGCTGAAGGCGCGGAAAACCCTGGGACCGCGCAAGGCAGCGCCGCCGCCGGACCGTCCTCAGGCGCGCCCCGCGCCAGTTTCGTCGAGCGGCATCAGATCACGCTTCTGCTTTGCCTGGCGCTGTTGGCCGCGGCCGGATTGGGCTATATGCTTTCCCGCCCGGACGCGCCGCTGCTGGCGGCGGCGGGTGCTTCCCTGCCCGCGGGCGCCGGAACCGCCCCCGCGCGGCCCGCCGATGCTGACCTGGATAAGCTTAAAAACGAGCTGTTTTTATTGGAAGTGCGGCGCAACACCGGCGATATTGACGCCCAGGAATACGAGCGCCGCCACGCCGAGCTGGCCGCCCGGCTGCGGAAAAAAATCCAGGCTGATTGAGCCTGTTTGTTTTGGGGCGGATTTACCGGATCAAATGCATTCCCGCGTAAGCCAGCAGTGCCAGGCCCACCGCCCCGCTGGCCAGTGAAAACCGCCAGTACAGCCGCGACTCGGCCAGCAGCGAGATCGAACAGAGCACCACCGAGAGCTCAAAAAAAATTTCCGCCAGGTCAAAACGATCGGCGCGGTGTTCAGACTGCGCGCTGGCGGCTTCAAATTTTTCCGCCTTTGCCCGGACGCCTTTCAAACCCGCCTGTTCATGCGTGGCCAGGGCCCGGAAGCGATCTCCCGCGGCCTCGCCGGCCCGGCCCTGCAGGCCGGCCAGTTGCAGGTCGGCGGCATACATATGGCGGCGGATGTTTTTGGCCTGGTAATAGCTCCACTGATCGGCGGCGCGGGTCTGCCATAGGACTTCCGCCGTGTGCTCGCGATGGCCCAGCATCGTGGTGATCGCCAGCAGCACGGCAAAAATCGCGGTGGTCAGGCCGATGGCCTTTTCCTTGCGCCGCTCGGCGTGTTCAGTGATTTCCTGCAGCTCTTGGGGGTCCATACGCGTGAAGGTTTTATCAAGCCGGCTTCAGTTGGGTTTGCCGGAAGGCGGAGAAAACTGCTCGGGATCAATTTTTTTGCGGCCCGCGAATCCCTCCTCCAGGCCGTGCCACCAGGCAATCGTCTTTTCTCCCTGTTTCCAGCACAGCAGCACGGTTTCATCATGCAGTAGACAGGGAAAATCGAGCAGTCCCTGTTCCAGATCCTTGACCTGCACGCCGGTGGCCTCGATTTCGCCCAGCGCGTCATTGCGCATCTGTTCGGCCCGGTCTTTGAGCGCGCGCTGGGTGGCCGTGCGCACCGGATCAATCTGCACTCCGCCCAGGATCAGAATGCGGGTCAGGATCTGCTGGAGTTCGGTTTCGAGCTCTTCAAATTTCTGCTGCGCCTCACGCGCCGACTTGAGCAGGCCTTCGAGCACCGGCAGCATGCGCTGCGCCTGTTCGAGAGTAAAAAATTTGTCGTTCATGGCCAATGATCCGGTTCCCGCACCGCGGCGCCGTTTGGTTCAGCCTCCAATATGCACCATGGTGCGGGCCGGGCGCTGAAAACCCGGTTCCCCGATGTGGTGACGCTCTTCCTTGTGCGCGACCGCGCGCAAAATTTCATCCCGCAGTTCGCTGTCGCTTGCGCCGGCGCGCATCCGGGCGCGCAGGTCCCATTCCCGCAGCGAAAACAGGCAGGTGCGCAGCTGGCCGTCGGCGGTCATGCGAATGCGGCTGCAATGGCCGCAAAAAGGCCGGCTGACCGGAGCGATAATGCCGATTTCGCCCGCCGCTCCGTCGGCAAAGCCGTAGCGGCAGGCGGTTTCGCTGGTCCCGTGCGACAGCTCGCGCAGCGGATGCCGGCGCTCCAGGCGGGCCAGAATTTCCCGCAGCGGAACCACAATCTCCGGCGTCCACAGCCGGCCCTCTTCGAGCGGCATAAACTCGATAAAGCGCACCACCACCGCATGCCGGCGGGCGAAATCGGCGAAGGCCTCGATTTCATCATCATTATAGCCGCGCAGCAGCACGGCATTGATCTTCACCGGCCGCAGGCCGGCCGCCTGGGCGGCGGCAATGCCGTTCTGCACCCGCGCGAAGCCGGCGGGCACGCGGGTGATGCGGGCAAACTTTTCCGGCTCGACGCTGTCGAGGCTGATGGTCACCCGCCGCAGTCCGGCGCGCCGCAACCCCTCCGCCCGTCCGGCCAGCTTGTCGCCGTTGGTGGTCAGCGCCAGATCATCCCAGCCCAGGCCGGCGATGGACGCGATAAAATCCTCCAGCCCCGGCCGCAGCAGCGGCTCGCCGCCGGTCAGGCGCAGTTTGCGAATGCCCAGGGCATGAAAAATCGCCGTCAGCCGCCGCCATTCCGGCCAGCTCAGCTCCCCCGCCGCGGCGCTGGCGGATTCTCCACTGCGGCAATACACGCAGCGGTAGTTACAGCGGTCGGTGACCGAGATGCGCAAATCCACGATGGCGCGGCCGAAGCCGTCGCGCAGTCCCGAGTCCGCGGCCGGCGCGGCCGCGGACTCGGGCGGGGTCATGGAAAGTGAAGCGCCTGGCATATAAGAATTCCTGCCTTCACCAGTGTATGAAATTTGTTTCCATAAAGCTGCGGCTCAGAAATTTGCGGTTCCGGCCATGTTGGGCATCTTGGGACCCGGCGCCCTGAGGTCAATTTTGAAAAGTTTGAAACTTGGTAAACTGTTTTTCTGGTCAGATGCTCGTATTCCAGTAGATTCGGGAGATTATTCTTATGCGGTTGGGCATGATTTATCTTCCCTTATTCATGGCACTGGGTGTTTTTAGTCATTCCCTTGCTGGCATAACGCCTCAGCCTCAAAATCAATCCGCTTTAAAAAATACCGCCCGTTTTTCCATCCTGCATAAATCTGAAACGATAAAGTTTCCCATGTACGCGCCTCGCGCCATTTCCCTGCAAAATCATTGTGATTCCTCAGGCAATATATTTTTGCTTTTTGCGCCCAGCCATGCGAACCCACTTTTGAAAAATGTAAATCAATTTGCCGTGGTGAATATCATGAATCAACCGATTCATGAATTTAAGATTCTCAGCCAAAATGTCATCGCTTTCGGCGGACCGGAATTATCAAATCTTAATGACCTGCCGGGAAGTTTTACGGTGAGCGGCGATGATCATGTCTTTCGCATTCTGGAACCCAATGCTGAAAACCTGAACCGGAAACACCCGAAAGATGTGATCTATCAGTATGATCCGGATGGAAGCCTGGACTCGATAATTCATCTGCATGTGCCGCATCATTGGGAATTCGACGCCGGCGAATTTATCGTTTTTGGCGGCGGCAATTATATGGTCACGGGCCTGCTCCATCCTTGGATGCCGCCGCCCAGGCCCGGACAAAAACCAACCCGGCCCGTCAAATACAAACCCTTTACGGCCATTTTTGATGAGCAAGGCAATTTAATTTCGGCGGTTCATCTTCCCGGGGATCAGCGGGCTGGAACGAAGCCTCCGCTTTTCTGGCCCCGGGTTGCATTTTCAACCCTCATGGCCCCTGGCCCCGATGATACCGCTTACCTTTTGCGCCCCCGGGCTTCCCTTTGGCTTTATACCTTGAGCAGCGACGGCAGAGTGCTGCGCGAAGTCAAAGTGGACACATCACAATTTCCCAGCATGCAGTTGGTATCCCTGAACTCCATGGGGAATTCACAGTTATTTCTGCAATTTTTGGGCATGAAAACTGATGCCCGGCATGATATGCATCTCGTCAATATTTTTGCGGTTGTGGATGTCGCCACTGGCAATATTCTTCAAGCCTATCGCATGCCCAGCGGCCGGGGCGCCATGTTTGCCTGCGCCTCCGATCCACATCATATTGAATATTTGAGCGCCAATCGCAAGGGAAAACTCGAAGTCAGCATCTATTCCAGCCCATAGGCCGCTGATTCACCTGCCGCCAGCTCTATAATCTGGCCATGCATTTATTTTGGGCGATCTGGCTGCGCGCCTGGGTCAGCGGACTGGGCGCGGCGGTGCTGCTGGCGCT
>JAKAZV010000085.1 GCA_021826505.1 Acidobacteriota bacterium
ATGGCAACGATCTCGTCGCCTCGACTTTTGGCCGCGGCTTCTGGATTCTGGATGATGTCACGCCGCTGCGCCAGATCCAGGCCGCGCTGGCCAGCCAACCCGCCTATTTCTTCAAACCCGAAACCGCGCTGCGGGTGCGCTGGGACCAGGATCAGGACACGCCATTCCCGCCCGAAGTCCCCGCCGGCCAAAATCCGCCCAATGGGGCCATTCTCTACTACTACTTGAAAACCACGCCCAGCCAGCCCGTCACGCTGACCATTTCCAATGCCCGGGGCGTCCTGATTCGCAGCTTCAGCAGCGTGCTGGCGCCGCATCCGCATCTGCTGGCCAACGTGCCGCATCATTGGGTCGAGCCTGAAACCCGCCTGCCGGCGGGCGCCGGCACGCAGCGCTTCGTCTGGGATCTGCGCCAGCCGCCGCCGCGCGTTCTCAACTACGGCTACTTTGGCGAACGCCTCAAATACGAGGAGTACACGCTGACCAACGACGCGATCAATCATGAAACGCCGCGTCATTTTCCGCGCGGCGCGCTGGCCGTGCCCGGCGTCTATACGCTCCGGCTCACCGTCGCCGGCCATACTTACACCCGGCATTTAACCGTCAAAGAAGATCCACGGGTCAAGGCGACGACGGCGCAATTGCGGGCGCTGTGGAACTTCGAACAGAAAATTGATGCCGCCCTGGCCTCCAGCCGCCGCGATTTTCATGCCGCGCATGCCGCCTGGAAGCAATTGCTGCGCCGCCGCACCGCCCTGGGCAAACCTGCCCATCCCACTCCTGCCCAGGCCAGCCTGCAGGCCAGCATGAAATCGCTGGCAAAGGCGCTGCAAAAAATTCTGCACGGCACGCCGAAGGCGCCTGGCTTTGGCCCTCTCAACATGACTCTGGCGCGCTATGACGAAGACGCCGACAGCGCCGAAACCGCGCCCCTGCCGGGGCTGGTTACCCGGGTGCAACACCGGCTGGCGGCCTTGTCGCAGCGCGAAACCCAATGGGCCGGCCTGCAAAAACAACTGCGGGCACTGTCGCCTGAACTTCAGGCCCAAAAGCTGAAACCTCTCAGCGCCGGGCTTTAAATAAGCCCATTTTTTGCCCGCAATAACGGCGCAAGTTGTTGATTCCAAAGGCGGTGTAGGTAGATGTAGGTGCGTGTAGGTAGAAATTGTTCTACCTACACAACTTAAGTCTTTTATTTTCAATTACTTATGCAGTGTGTGTAGGTAGTGTAGGTAAAAAAATGATTTTTTTAAATTTTATATTCATCATTTTTCAACCGTTTTGATTTTGTTCAGCTTCAAATAATTTCCATAAACGGTAAAATTCCGCCAGCGGCAGCCCAACCACATTGCTGGGGCTGCCCGCGATCCGGGCAATAAATATCGCCGCCCGGCCCTGCAGCGCATAGCCGCCGGCTTTGTCGAACGATTCTCCGGCTCGGATATAAGTTTCGATTTCGCCGCCGCTCAAGTCGGCAAAACAGACCCGGGTTTTGACGGCCCGGCTCCGGATTTTGCCGCTGCCCGGCGCCCGCAAGGCTATTGCGGTCCAGACTTCGTGCCAGCCGCCGCTCAGCTCGCGCAGCATGCGTTTGGCGGCCGCCGCATGTGAGGGTTTTCCATAAATGCGGAATTGGCCGCCGGGCATCATTTTAGCCACCGTCGTGTCCGCGGCCAGTATGGGCCAGCGGGAAGCATGAACTCTGGCCGCCGCGCTGGCTTTCAACCGGGCCAGCCGCAGCACATATTGACGCGGCGTTTCGCCCGCGCGCCGACGTTCATTCACCGGCGATGGACGCACGCGCACCCGCCAGCCCGCCTGGCGCAATAGATCGCGCCGCCGTGGGCTGGCGGAAGCGAGAATAATACGGCGTGGAATCTCAGTCATGGTGAACCGCGGCAGGCTTGAGTGGTTGAGAGCGTTTTCGCCATTTGCGCATGCCCATGATCGCCAGCAATACATAGAGCGGAGCATATTCACAAAACAGCCATAACCGGTTATACGAGGCGGAAAGCGGCAAATAAGTTCCCGCCAGCAGGTGATAGGTCAGCAGAACTCCCAGCGTAAAATAAACCCACGCCAGCACCGGCTCAAGCGCCAGCCAGGGCAGAATCCAAAGCACATGGGCCGGGGTCACGCGCGGCGCCAGCAGCAGCAGGGCGCCCAGAATCCAATAGATCTGCCGCAGATAATCGCCGGCCAGCGGCCGCCCCGGCCGCGACTGCAGCGCCACGCCGGTCAAAACCGCCGCCATGGCCAGCATGGCTAAGGCCGGCGGGAATGCACGGCCCGTGAACCTGAGCGCATGCGTCAGCAGCGTCATGCTGCTGGCGCGTCCCGCATAGACCCCGGCGGCATAGGCGCGCAGATTGCGCAGCCAGAATAAAAGAAAAAACCGCTTCTGAATGATCAGATAGGGCAGCGATCCCAGCACGATCGGCAGCGCCAGCCAGATCCAGCGCCGTTTGCGCGCCTTGGCCATCCAGGCCGGCAACAGCAATAGGGGCAAGCCTTCGAGGCCAATGGCCAGCCCCAGGGCCAGCCCGCTGATGCGATCCTGCCGGCCCGCCAGGTAAAAAGCCAGCACCAGAAAAAAAACGGCAATCACGCCGGCATGGCCGGCGGTGGTTTCCAGCACGCTCAATGGCGCCCAGGCATAGACCAAAACCCGCGCCGCGGGCTGGCCGCGCTGGCGCAGCAGCGCCATCAGCGTCCAGATGGTCAATAGATCAAAAGCGGCATAGAAGAGTTTTTCGCCGAGCAGATGCGGCGAGAGCGCAAAAATCCAGCGATAGAGCCATTCCGTAAGCGGCGGATGCAGCGCGGCGATCACCGGATGCGGCACCCCGGCGTAAAAACGGCTTTGAATCGGCCGGAAGATGGAGTTGACCGGGGCAAATTCATAAGGGTTGAAGGGAGGATAAAACGACTGGATCCAGCCCTCCCAGCGCGCCCGCAACAGCCCGGTGGATAGCGCCGGGCCGATGGGCAGCGTGGTCAGGCGGAACAGCACCGCCGAGACCACGATCAGCCATAATTCCGCCGCCGGGCTCCGGTTCGGATTTGCCGTGGGTGCGTTGGCGCCGGGCGCATAGGGCTGCCAGACCACCCAGAAGGCGGTCAGGTACAATAGACCTGCCGCCAGGGCCCAGCCCACTGTCGCCATCGGGGAGGTCCCGCCCAGGGGCGCCAGGGCGCTGTTATGATGCCAGACTTCCAGCCATGCGGCCTCGCTGAGCGCGGCCAGAATCCCAAGCAACAGAATGCGCGTGCGGCGGGTCATGGAAAGTTCGGATTATAGCTGGCTTTAGGCTGCGGCGTAAGAATTTCTGTTATGTGCGGTTGGGCACTGAGCACGGTTTGGGCTTCGCCGGGTTGGCTGCATTATATGCGCCAGCAGTGGTTCAATACCACTTTCACCCGCGGCCTGGCCGGCCAGCCCTTATATCAGCTCAACAGTTTTGACCTCACGATTCTGATCGCCTATTTCGGCGTGCTGACCATTCTCGCGTTTTACGGCATTCACCGCTATATTCTGGTCTACCACTATTACAAGTACCGGGACCAGCGCCCCAGCGAGCCGGCCCGGCGTTTTGCCGAGCCGCCGCTCGTCACCATTCAGCTTCCCATCTACAACGAGCGTTATGTCATTGACCGGCTGATTCAGGCCATCAGCCGCATGGATTATCCCCGCGACCGGCTCGAAGTGCAGGTGCTCGACGACTCCACCGACGATACGGTGCTGGTGGCCCGGGCCGCGGTCGAGCAGGCCGCCGCCTCCGGGCTGCCCATCGTCTATCTGCACCGCACCAACCGCCATGGCTTCAAAGCCGGCGCCTTGCAGGCAGGCATGAAGCAGGCCCGGGGCGAGTTTATCGCCATCTTTGACGCCGATTTCGTCCCGCCGCCGGATTTTCTCCGCCGCACCATTGACTTCTTCACCGACCCCGGACTGGGCATGGTGCAGACCCGCTGGGGATATATCAACCGCGATTATTCCTGGCTGACCCGCATCGAAGCCATCCTGCTCGACGGCCATTTCGTCATGGAGCATGGCGGACGCCACCGGGCCGGCCTGTTTTTCAACTTCAACGGCACCGCCGGCGTCTGGCGCCGCACCGCCATTGAAGATGCCGGCGGCTGGCAGCATGACACCCTGACCGAAGACACCGATCTTTCCTACCGCGCCCAGTTGCGGGGCTGGCATTTTCTTTACCTGCCCGACGTCGAATGCCCCTCCGAGCTGCCGGTGGAGATGAATGCGTTTAAAGTGCAGCAGGCCCGCTGGGCCAAGGGGCTGATCCAGACTTCGAAAAAAGTTCTTCCCCGGCTCATGCGCCGCCGGGATGTGAGCTGGAACAGGAAACTGGAGGCCTGGTGGCACCTGACCGCCAATATTTCCTATCCGCTAATGATCGCGCTCTGCGTCCTGCTGTTGCCGGCGATGATCGTGCGCTTCTATCAGGGCTGGTTCCAGATGCTCTATCTGGACCTGCCGCTGTTCATCGCCTCGACGATGTCCATTTCGTCGTTCTACATGGCCGCGCAGCGCGAGCTCTATCCCGGCGCCTGGCGCAAGACGCTGTTCTATATGCCGCTGGTGATGGCCATCGGCATCGGCCTTACCGTGACCAATTCACGGGCCGTGATCGAGGCCCTGCTGGGCATTAAAAGCTCGTTCAAGCGCACCCCCAAATTCCGCATCGAATCCAAAGCCGATAAGGCGGTTGACCGTCCCGCCGCCATCCGCTACCGGCGCAAGATCGGCTGGTCGCCGCTGCTCGAACTGGCCCTCGGAACGGCCTTTGCCTGGGTCACCTGGTATGCCATCGTCAACGAAAATTACCTTACCCTGCCGTTTTTATTGATCTTCGTGGTGGGCTATTTCATCACCGGGTTTTTGTCTATTTTTCAAGGCTCGGGCCGCCGCAAGGGCAGAATAAAAGATGTGAAAATGCCGATACTTACACCGGGAGTATAAATTGATGCAATCGAAGCTGAAAAAAATTATCTATCTTGAGGCATATGTCATATTGACATTAAGTTCAATGGAATTATATTTTCACCGTCTCGGGAAAACCTTTATGCCCATAAAGGTATTTGGATTTGTAGTATTATCATGCATTTATCCAATTTGTTTTTTAATTTGGCTTGAGAAGCGGAAAAATTCTAAATCATAAAAGAAATATCGGGAATAGATGAAGCTTCGCTGTATCTCGTTTAACGCCGGACTTGATTGGTGATCAGCCGGGCGGCGCGCTGCGCGGTCAGATATGCCCACAGCCATTCCAGCGAAACCACCAGCCGGTTGCGGAAGCCGATTAGATACCGTATGTGCACGCCCACCCAGACCAGCCAGGCGGGCAGGCCCCACAGCTTGAAGCGTCCCCACTGGCCCACGGCCGCGGCTTTGCCGATCGTCGCCAGATTGCCTTTGTCGAAATAATGAAAAGGCCGGTAGAATGCGGCGCCAGGCACGAATTCATCTCCGCCCCGCGCCTGGGCGGCGCGCAGCGCCCGCAGGATGTTGCCGGCGGCATGGCGGCCCTGTTGCATCGCCACCGGCGCCAGGCCGGGCAGCGGCGCGCCATCAGTGCCCGCGCACCAGGCCAGATCGCCGATGATAAAAACTTCGGGATGGTTCTGCAGCGATAAATCCGCCCGCACCCGCACCCTGCCGCCGCGTTCGAGGGCCACGCCCAGCGATTCGCCCAGCGCCGAAGCCCGCACCCCGGCCGCCCAGACGATTAAACCCGCGCGCAGGGATTGCATATTTGGCTCCCGGCCGGCCAGCAGTTCCCGCGCCTGGATGGCGGTGACCGGCGTGTGCAGCCACAATTCCACGCCCCGCTTGCGCAGCGCCTCCGCCGCGCGCTGGCTTAATTCCGGCGCAAAGGCTGGCAGAATGCGCGCGCCGGCTTCGATCAGCACCACCCGGGTTTCCGCCGGATCAATGGCGCGGAAATCATGGCGCATCACCTGGCGCGCGATTTCGGCGATGGCGCCGGCCATTTCAACTCCCGTGGGTCCGCCGCCGATGATGGCCACGGTCAGCAGCTCGCGCCGGCGGTCGGCGTCGCGTTCCCGTTCGGCATGCTCAAAAGCCAGCAGCAATCGCCGCCGCAGCTCCAGTCCCTCTTCCAGGCTTTTCAGTCCCGGCGCCCATTGCGCCCATTGATCATGGCCGAAATAGGAATCGCGCGCTCCCGGCGCCAGGATCAGATAGTCGTAATCCAGCCGCGTCTCCGGCTCGTCTTCCGCGCTCGCCAGCACAAGCTGCCGGGCGTCCACATCCACGCCTGTCACCTCGGCCAGCAGCACCTGGGTATTCGGCTGCCCGCGCAGAATCGCCCGTATCGGGTATGCGATATTGCCGGGCGACAGCGCGGCGGTGGCGACCTGATATAACAGCGGCTGGAAAAGATGAAAATTGCGCCGGTCGAGCAGGGTGACGCGGGCGCGGGCATGGCGCAGCTCACGCGCCGCATAAAGCCCGCCAAAACCGGCGCCCACGATAACAATATGAGGCAGCGAGGGAACGGCGCCGGGAATGGAGGGCTGAGTTTCGGGAATGGTTTCCGGAGCTTCCAGGATTGCCGGCATAGCAATGCTCTCCCGGGCCGTATGCGCCGAAGCCTACTGCGTGCGCGCCGGTTTGGCCATCACGGGCAGGCTCTCGCTGATGGATACCAGGTGATTCGCCAGCTTCGCCATCTGGCGCTCATTGCCCATGAGATCGCGCAGCGTGGTGTGATTCAGCACCCGGTCCACCACCTGCTGCACCGCGCCCCATAAAGAACGGATCGAGCAGTCATCCGACTGCGTGCAGGTGTGCGCGTGGCCGGGATGGCGGTCGCAGAAATCGGAGGCAAACAGCCGCCCGCCCAGCACCGCCAGCGCTTCGCCCACGGGAATCTGTTCCGGTTGCCGCGCCAGGGCGTAGCCGCCGGCCTGGCCGCGCACGCTTTTCACCAGACCGCCGCGCCGCAAAATGCCCATCAGCTTGGCGACATACGGCTCCGAAAGCCCGGTACTGCGGCTGATTTCGGGAATGGTCAGCGCCGCCGGGACGGCTTTGCCGTCATGCGGCCGGCTGAGCTGCAGCAGACAGCGCAGGCCATATTCTTCCTGGGAACTGAATTTCATATTCTGGCGTCGCTTCCATCACGCGCGATGCGGAAGAATCCAATCGCTTAGTCAGTCAAGACCCAGTTGCAGCTTCGCGGCTTCGCTCATCATATCCTTGGTCCAGGTTGGCGTCCAGACGACTTCCACCTTGCATTCAGCCCCTCCCGCGGCCAGCCGCGCCTTGTCTTCCACTTCGCCCGGCATCTGAAAAATCGAAGGGCATCCGGGGGAAGTCAGCGTCATCTGAATGTAAATTTTGCGCGCCGGTTCAACCCGCACCTCATAAATCAGGCCAAGGTCGTAAATGTTGACCGGGATTTCCGGATCAAAGCAGGTGCGCAGCTCGGCGATGATTTTTTCCCGCACCGCCTCGCACTCGGCTTCGCTCCAGAGTTCGAACGTTGTCTCCGGCACAGCCGCGCCGGGCGCGTCCGTTAGGTTGGCGGGTGCGGTTTCGCTCATAGGGCCGCTCCTATTCCGTGCTGACCTTGACCGGCGCGTCGGCCGCATCCAGGGCCGCGTGCAGCGTATGCCAGGCCAGCGTGGCGCATTTGATCCGGGTGGGAAACTGGGCCACGCCCGCCAGGGCATTGAGTTTGCCCAGATCCGGCTCGGCCGGGGCTGCCGCCTCGGGCCGCAGGATGAGCTGATGGAATTTCTGAAACACCGCTTCGGCTTCTTCCGCCGTTTTGCCTTTCAGCCGCTCGGTGAGCAGGGAAGCCGAGGCGGTTGAAATGGCGCAGCCCGAGCCTTGAAATCCCAGATCGGAAATCACTCCATTTTCCAGTTTCAGATAGAGCTGAATGCGGTCGCCGCAGAGCGGATTAAACCCTTCGGCCTGGCGGTTTGCGCCTGCGGGCTGGCGGAAGTTGCGTGGCCGCCGGCCGTGGTCGAGGATGAGATCCTGATACAGTTCCCGCCAATCCGCCATAGTCCGCCTCTTATTGAAAAATCTTTTGCACCTGTTCGATGCCTCGCGCCAGGGCTTCGATTTCCGCTTCCGTGTTATAGAGCGCCAGCGAGGCGCGCGTGGTGGCGGGCACCTGGAAATGTTCCATCACCGGCTGCGCGCAATGATGTCCGGCCCGCACCGCGATGCCCTGCTGATCGAGCAGCGTGGCCACATCATGCGGGTGAATGCCCGCCAGCGTGAATGACAGCACGCCCAGCTTTTCCCGCGCCTGCCCGATCAGCCGCAGCCCGGGCAGCGCGCCCAGCCGCTCCGTGCCCAGCCGCAGCAGATGGTCTTCATGCGCGCCGGCGGCGGCAAGGCCGAGGGTTGAGACGTAATCCAGCGCCGCTTTCAGGCCAATGGCGCCGGCGATATGGGGCGTGCCCGCCTCGAACTTGTACGGCACCCGGTTATAGATGGTCCTGGCAAAGCTGACCGACTGGATCATATCTCCGCCGCCCTGCCAGGGCGGCATTTCCTCCAGCAGCTCGCGTTTGCCGTAGAGCGCCCCGATGCCGGTTGGGCCGTAAACTTTATGCCCGGAAAAGACATAAAAATCGGCATCCAGCTCGCGCACGTTGACGGCCAGATGCGGCGCGGCCTGGGCGCCATCCACCAGCACGGGAATGTTCTGCGCATGCGCCGCCTCAATCATGCGCCGCACCGGCAGCACGGTGCCGAGCGCGTTGGAAACATGGGCAAAAGCGGCCAGCCGGGTGCGCGGCGTGAGCCGGGCGATGAATTCCTCCCAGATCAGCTCGCCCGCATCGTCAATCGGCGCCACATCCAGATGCGCGCCTTTTTCCTCGCACAGCATCTGCCAGGGCACGATATTGGAATGATGTTCAAGCTCGGTGATCAGCACCCGGTCGCCGGCGCCCACCCGCTGGCGGCCAAAAGTCTGGGCCACCAGGTTGATGGCCTCGGTGGCGCCGCGCACAAACACGATCTCGTGCGCCGAGCCGGCGCCCAGAAAGGCCTGCGTGCGCAGCCGGGCCTTTTCGTAAGCCTCGGTGGCGCGCTCGCCCAGTTGATGAATGCTGCGATGGATGTTGCCGCAGTCCTGCTGGTAAAATGCCAGCATTTTCTCCAGCACCGGGCGCGGTTTCTGCGTGGTGGCCGCGTTGTCCAGATAGACCAGGGGATGGCCATGGACGGTCTGTTCGAGCGCCGGAAAATCGCGCCGCACCGCCGTAACATCCCAGGCGGCCTGGGCGCGGGCGGCGGGGTTGAGGAGCGATGAAGCCATGGCAAATTCCGAGGGCGCCGGAGCTTAATGGCCGCCGTGGCCCGTCCAGCGGCTGAACAATTCGTTTTCCAGGGGCCGGCGCAGCTCATCCACCTGAATCTGCTGCAGGATCTCGTTGGCGAACGCGTAAGTCAGCAGCCGGCGCGCGCTCTCGCCATCCAGGCCGCGCGAGCGCAGATAAAACAGCGCCTCGGGGTCGAGCTGGCCCACCGTGGCGCCGTGCGTGCAGCGCACGTCATCGGCATAAATTTCCAGCTGCGGCTCGGCCGCGCGCAGCGAGGCCCGGGGCGAAAGCAGCAGATTGCGGTTGCTCTGAATGGCGTCGGTGCGCTGCGCTCCCGGACGCACGACAATGCGGCCGCTGAACACTCCCACTCCTTCGCCCGCGAGGATGCCTTTGTAAAACTCCCGGCTGGTTCCGTGCGGCTGGGCATGATCCAGGCGGGTAAAGTTGTCCAGGTGCTGGCGCCCGCTGGCGGTGTATAAGCCGTTGAGCAGGCATTCCGCGCCCTCGCCGTCCAGCACGCAGATGGCTTCATTGCGCACCCGCGCGCCGCCCAGGAGAATCGCGTGGCTGCGGTAGCGGGCGCGGCGCGAAAGATTCGCCTGCACCGCGCCAAAATGCAGGGCCAGATCCGATTCATGCCCGACTTTATAGTGATCCACGCTGGCATCTTCGCCGGCCACAATCTCGGTGACCGCGTTGATGGCATATGCCGCGGGCGTGAGCGATAAAAACAATTCAATCACGCTTGCCCGCGCGCCCGGCTGGACGGCGATCAAGGCGCGGTTCACATGCAGCGCCGGTTCTTCCTGGGCGCCGGCGGACACGGCATGCACAAGCAGCAGCGGCGGCGCGGCGGCGGCGGAAGCAAACTCGATCATCGCGCCGTCTTCCGTCAGCGCTGTATTGAGCGCGATCAGGGCATGGCCCTGGTAGCCCGCGTAGCGCGCCCAATGCTGCTCCGCCAATCCGGCCAGACCCTGTCCCGACCAGGCTTCGCGCAAGCTGTGCGCGCGCACGCCGTTCTTCGCCAGCTCCGGCGCGCCGCTCGAGAGCTCGGCAACCAGGCGTCCGTTGAGCAATACCAGGCGCGGCATGGCCATGCCCGCCAGGGGATGGCGGCGCAGGCTCTGCTCGACCGCGGCGATGTCCCGGGCTTGCAGCGCGGCCGGCGCGGCCGTGATGGCGGCCATGGCGGCCATCGAAGTATGCCGCCAGCCTTCGGTTTTGAGATCCGGATAGCCGTGCTCGGCGAAATATTCAAAGGCCGCGCTTTGGCGCCGCGCCGCCCAGCCGGCGGCGGGCTTCCGCATGCGGCCATGCAGACGCTCCAGCATGGCGGCGCCGCGGGTTTCGGTGGCTTGGGCTTCGGTTACGGCCATCATGGTATGTTTCACTCGCGCTCGGGTGCGGACCGGTTGCTTCCAGCGGCGCTCCGCTAGGCCACGCTGACCGCTTCGTCCTGTTCCAGCCAGCCGTAGCCTTTGTTTTCCAGCTCCAGGGCCAGTTCCCGGCCGCCCGATTTCACAATCCGTCCGCCCGAAAGCACGTGCACAAAATCGGGCACGATGTAGTTGAGCAGGCGCTGATAATGCGTCACCACCAGAATGCCGCGCGCGGGCGAGCGCAGCGCATTGACCCCGTTGGCCACGATCTTCAGCGCGTCAATATCCAGCCCGGAATCGGTTTCGTCGAGCACCGCCAGCCGCGGCTCCAGCACCGCCATCTGGAAAATCTCGTTGCGCTTTTTTTCTCCGCCCGAAAAGCCTTCATTGACCGAGCGCTGC
>JAKAZV010000086.1 GCA_021826505.1 Acidobacteriota bacterium
TTGCAATTCCAGGTTGCGCAGCGGCCGCCGCGCAGAGCCCGCGCCCTCGATCAAAGTCTGCAGCACGGGTGCTTCCACATCCGCCGTGCGCAGGTTTTCGCCCGCCCGGGGTGTGTAATAAAACCTTTTCCGTCCAGAATCGAAATACCACTGTCCAGGCGTGCCCAGGAATTCATAGACATTAACGGCATAAGCCGGCATGCGGCCCACGCTCGCCGGCCCCACCAGATTGGCGGTGCGATGAAACCGCGAACCGCGCGGCAGCATAATGCGCGCGGTTGAGTTTCGCCAGCAGGGTTCGGCCATGGTGATCACGCGGCCCTGGATTTGCGCCACGGGACAGCGCGGTTCCGTCCAGGCGCCTAGCCCCACCGAGGGCTCGGACCACAGGCCGTTGCCGCCGGTATACACGAACTCAATCTGGGCGGGATTGCGCCAGTGCGCCATCGCGCGGTTGCTGGCGATATAGCCTGTCGGGGTTTTTTGCAGCCGCGCCGGCAAACGGCCGCGGGCGCGGCGCGCCCGCACGCCATTGATATAGAGCTGGCGCGTGCCCGGAAACCCGGCAGGTGCGTCCGCGCTCCATAAATTTCGCCGGCCCGGAACCGGCCGCCAACCGATAATACGAGCGCCGCCGCTGATGACCACGCGCGCCCCCGGCGCCGCGCGGTAAATGATCTTCTGCCCCGCCGGGCCGGAATCCCGGGCGCGAAAGCGCAGCGGCCGCCGCAGCCGGTATACTCCACCTGCGATTTCAACCACCACCGCGCCTGGTTTTTGGGCCAGCAGACGCCGCACCCGGTCGCGCGCCTGGCGCAGCGTGCGGAATGGCAAGCGGCGCGTGCCCGGGTTTTTGCCCGCGCCCTGGGGCGATACATACAATCGCCGCGCCGCATGGGAACTGTGGGCGCGCCGGCTGCGCGGCGCCGCGGCGAATGAGATTAGCACCGCGGGCACCGCGGCCGTAAATGTCAGTTTTGCCAGCCAAGACTCAGCCATATTTTTTCTTCCGTTGAAAATCCAATCTGACGCAATGCGGCGCGCAAGGCATTCGCGCGCGGCCGGTCATGCCGCTCCGCGGCCCACAGCATGGGACGCAAGCCGCGCGGCGACCAGCGTGTGATCTCGTGATACGGCCAGCGCTTTCTGCCCAGCGCATAGGGCAACAGGTAATCCAGCGCGGTCACAATCCCGGCGCCGCGCGGCGAGCGGTAGCGCCATAAGTTCACGCCCGCGAATTGCCCCAGACGCGCGAGTTCGCAAAGCCCTCGCAGGTTCATCATCGAGTATTGAAATGATTGCGTGCGCGCCGTTTCGAGCGGTTCACGGCCGCTGGCCACAATCTGCAGAGCGATCCGCCGCCGGCGCGCGCGTAAAAGTATCTGCCGTGCCAGTCCGGTTTGGCCGGTAAAAAGAGCTTCATCGGCCGCTTGCACGTCATACCAGGTGCCGTGATTATTTTTAGCGGCCTGCTCGGCCCGGCCATTGCGGCTGGTGCGCAGCCAGTGCAGATAGCGTTGGAACCAACTTTCCATGCCGGCCTGATCGGCCTGTGTCCAGGCCGGCGAGCCGGCCAGCAGGCCGATGGCGTCAATCAGATGCGGAAATCCGGCGGTGTCAATAATCCCGATGCCGCGCCCCTTGACCCGGCCGGGAATGCCCTGGGCATAGTTCAGATTGGGGTTCATGCGCGTGGCCGGATCCAGAAACCAGACCCGGATCAGGTGCGCCGCATGCGCGGCATAGCGCTCGCGGCCGGTAAGAAAACCGGCCAGCGCCAGCGTCTCCACGGCTGGAATCAACTGGTGCAGCTCATCATGGTCGGTGATTTTACGAATCTGCGGATTGCGCCGCCCGTCGCGCCGGATGTAGGGCAGCCCATTGGGAGTGCGCGGGTTGGGCCAAAAATATGGAGCCCAACTCATGTAATCGTGTTTGTTCCCGCTGGGCGGAATATAAGCTTTATCCATCACTGAAAAGGGCCCGGCATGCAGTGCGCGCCGCGCTTGCTTTTGCAGTTGATCCATGAAGGCTGCGAGAGCCGGAGACAATGGCGGCCTGCGCAGCCGGGCGCGCAGACGCGCCAGCGGACGCCGGCGCAGCAAAAATACCCGCGGCGCCGGCAGCGCTCCCGCCGAGCCCAGCATAAGGACCATTCCGCATGCGGCGAACCTGGCCATCCGGCTCCAGATCTCGCGTCTGCCTGGCCCGGACTCCCGTTGTTGCATCTCCCGTTTCATCAACATTTCTTTATTGTTAACGTTAATTAATGGATTCCGGCTACACCCTCATCCTGAATTTGCACATTTTATGCGCTTGTCAGGGCGCTCGGCCCGGGGAAATCTTCGAGCGCGGGCGATAAAATCAGCGCCGCCGCGCCGGTCAGCCCGGCTTCCTCCAGTTGGCTGCGCACCACCCGGGTCCGGCCGCGGCGGTAGCGGAAGCTTCGCTGCTCGAGTTCACGCCGCAGCTTAGATTCAAAAACCGGCCAGGAGCGGCTCACCCCGCCGCCGATCACATAAAGCGGCAGATCAAGCAGGTTGATCCAGCCCGCCAGGCCGGCGGCCAGAATCGTGGCCATTTCATCCCAAACCTCCAGCGCGCCGCGATGACCCGCCTGCGCCAAATCCGATAAGCGCCGCGCGGTCACCACCGCCTCGCCGCAGTGCCGGCGCGCCAGCGCGGCAATCCCGGGAGCGGAAACATACGTTTCCAGACAACCGCGGCCGCCGCAGCCGCAAGCCGGGCCTTTATAGTCCACCGCGACATGCCCAAGCTCCGGCGCGCCGCCATCCTGCCCGCGCCAGACGCGGCGGTTGACAATCATCGCCGAGCCCACTCCGGTGCCCAGCGTGATCATGGCCATGGAATCACTGCCCGCCCCCGCGCCGCGCCAGAACTCGCCGATCGCCGCCGCCGTGCCGTCATGCTCCAGCCGGATGTGATACGGCAGCCGTGCCGACAGCGTCGAGCGCAGCTCAAACCCCGCCCAGCCCGGCAGATTGGCGGCAATCCGGATGCGGCCCGATTCGCCATCCACTTGTCCCGGAAAGGCGATCCCAACGCCCAGCGGAGGTCCGCGGCGGGCGGTCATTTCCTCGACGCATTGGCAAAGCTTTTCCACCGCCGCCGCCGCGCCTCCACTCACCTGGGTGGCTTGCGCGCGCGTCTCCAGCCGCTCGAAGCCGGCATTAAACGCGGCCACGCGCAGATTAGTCCCCCCCAGGTCCACCGCGATCGCATACGGTTGAGTTGGCGCCATGACTGTTCTTCACCTTAGCGCGGGGCGCCGCTTTCGAGCACTAAAACTTCAAACGGCCGCAGATGCAGCACCCGCGGCTGTCCGGCCCGCAGCCGGATCATCGGCCGCGCCGAATTTTTCCCCGGACTTCGCATACGGTAAGTCCGCGCCGCGCCCGCCGGCAATTGGAAAAGTTCTTGCGCGTCCGCGGTAAATACGGCCGGATGCGCACTGGGGTTGCGCAAGGTTAGAATGGCCCGCGCTGGCGACCACGCCGCCCAGCCATAAACCTGGCCTAAGCCGGGATCGCCGCCCACCCAGTGCGTATCCACCAGAGTGCGGGCGTTCCGCCGCGCCCAGAGCGCGGCGGCGGCGAGATCGTGCCAGTTGCGCCGGTCGAGCAGGGCCGGGGTCAGATAGAGTTCCTGCGTCTGCGTGCCCGAACCGAAAAAGTCCCAGACCTGATCGGCAAAATCCCGGTCCGAACTGTGTTTGAGTCTCAGCGCCAGCCGGGCATAGATGATGCCATGCAGCATCAGCGAATTCAAAGGATAAAGCGGCGCCCGTTCAACCACATCGCGATAGGTCATCATGTCGCGGTACGTGATCCAGCGCTGGGGCTGATCGCCCGGGCCGTAAAAGCTATGATCGTCGCCGCCGCGCCAGGTGGAATCCACATAGCGCAGCCAGAAGGGCGAAGGCCAGGTGCCCGTGGTCTGGTTGATGAACAGTCCCGGTTCCAGCCGGCGCAACTGCACGAGCAGCCGCAGCATGGCGTCATAATCTGCGGTCAAACCCGCCTCGCCCGCCCGCGGCCCGGCCGCCAGGCCGTCGAACTTGAACTCGCGCACTCCGTACCGCCGGATCATTCGTTCGCAGATAGCGCGAAAGCGGCGGTAATATTTCGGGCCGGCCAGCGAAAAACCAGCGGCATCGGTTTCAAATCCCTGGGCGCGCCCATAGCGCAGCCGCGCTTTGCGGGCCCTCCCATAGCCGCCAAAGGGCGAGAGCCAAACTCCCAGCGCGGAGCGCATTTTGCGCGCCTCCCGCGCCAGCGGGGCGAATCCCTGGGGCAGCCGCGGGGAAAACTGCCAGAGACTGCGGTGGTTATCCCAGCCATCGTCAAATAAATAGGCCGCAACCGGCACTCCCCGCTTCACGGTCAATTCTTCGCCCAGCGCCTGGATGGCCCCCACCGCCTGCCGCGTGGTGTAATTGCGCAGATCGTACCAGGAGTTGTATTGCAAAAAAGGCCGGTAAGGGTGGGCCCGCGTGCGCTCGATATAGGCCAGGAAATCTCGTCGCATCTGGCCCGGGTGCGCCACCCCGATCACCAGGCTTTCATGCAGCGGATGTCCGGGCGCGAGCACCGCGTTGCGCAAGAGCGCGCAGCTCGCCCGGCCTTGCTTGACCGTGTTTTGCGCCAGCGGCTGTTCCAGCCCGAAAAAGAAATTTCCGGCCACGATCGGCGAGCCGGCCACGGTGCCCGCCGTGCGCGCCCCCGGAAGGGGCTCCTGGAACAGCACCAGCTTTTTCAGACTCACGCGGCGGCCCACCGCGCGCAAGGTCAGCCTTTCACGAATATAATTTGCTCCCCGTCGCAGCCTGACCCGCCACACGGCCGCCAAATGCCAGTGGGGCGCGGCATAGCTGGCAATCAATTCCCGGCCGGCGACATGCTTGCCGGCTTGCGATGCGGCGGCTTGCGCCGGCAAAGGCTTGAGGCGCGGCGGTCCGGTCAGGGTGAAGTCCGAAGCCGTCAATTCCCTTCCATTGGCCAGATGGACGATGAAATTTTCCCGGGGCAATGCCAGCGCGGCGCCGGTCAATTGATTCACGATCCGCACTTGCCGCAGCTGGCCGCGCCACACCCGGTATCTCCAGATCAGCTCCCGGTTTTGCAGTTGGCCGCGGCGCTGCGCCGGAAGCGCCGACGGATGCACTGCGGCCAGACCGAGGATGCTCATGGCCATGGCAAAAACAGCCGGCTCGATTTTGCGCCTCATATTCCGTCCTGTTCCATCACTGGCTCATAGATGGGAAATTGTGATACTACGCGGGTAATGACGCCTCCGGCGCTGGGTTCATCCGGCCGCAGGCCCAGCTCCATCGCGCTAAACAGGGCCAGCAATTGCCCCGGCAGCACATCGAGCGGCGGCCGATCGCAATCTGGAATGCTCGCAATATCCGTGCCCAGATTCCAGCTCCCCTCGGCTTGCTCCGCCGGGGCGCCCCAGACCAGCAAATGATGGGCCAGTTGCTTGCGCCGCAGTTCTTCCAGCAAGTCGCATTCATAACGGCGGCGCGGCGGATCGGAAGACATCAGCGCCATGACCAGCGTGGCCTTATGCAGCGCCGCCATGGGACCATGCCGCAGTCCTAGAAATGTCTGGGGCCAGGCCAGGATCTTTCCCGCTGTCAGCTCGGTGAGCTTGAGCGCGGTTTCATCCGCGACGGCTCGCTGCGGGCCGTCGCCCAGCACGCAAACCTGCTGCGGACGCCGGGCGCTGGCCTCCGCCGCGGCTGCAGCGACGCGTGGCAGCCAGCCTTCGGCCGCGCCGGCCAGTGCTTCAACCGTGCGCTCCCATTGCGGGAAATCCCTCAAATACGCCAAACTCTGGCCGGCGATCCACATATTCGTAAATGAACTGGTCATCGCCAGGCCACGGTCATTCACCGCCTCATCCAGTACGATAGTGCTGACATTCGGCCGGCCGGCAAAAGCCTGTGCCATTTTCCCGTCCGCATGACAAGTGATCAGCAGATGGTGAATCTCCGGTCTTTGCCGTAGCGCCTGTTCGATTACGGACACCGTCTCCGGGCTGTCGCCCGAGCGCGAAAACGAAATCCAAAGATAACGCCGGCCGGGCAGCCCCGGTTCGAAATGCGGCAACAGCAGATCGGTCGAGGCCACGGCCCGCGCCTCGCACCGCCAGCGCCGGGCCAGCAGGGGCGCCAACGCCCGGCCGATATAGTCCGAGGAACCCGCGCCGATCAGTGCCGCGGCGGGAATGCCGTTTTTGCCCGCCTCGCCTGCCGGTCCGAATCCGGCCCGGGTTAAAAACGCGCTCAGCCGTTCACGCTCGCGGCAGAGGAGCGCCCGCGTGGCCCGCCAGCTCTCCGGCTGCTGCCCGATCTCCCGGGGTGTGTGCGCAACTCCGCGCTGCGCGGCTTCGGCCCGCGGCAGCTGCAAAACCGCTGTGAGAGGATTCATTCGTTCCCTGGCGGATCTTCCGCCAAGAGAAGTATAAAATGGACGCGCCGCGCTGGGGTGTGTGTGAGGCGCGGCGCGTCCTTCCTCCAGGGGGTTGCGGACTGGAGTGCTTAGAATGTCAGCCGCAGCGCGAGCTGGATAATGCGCGGGTTGCGCACGCCTTTAACCTGGCCAAAGCCATTGTTGACCGGCGTCCAGAGATTGCTGCCGGCGTTGTAGTTGAATTCCGCCGTGGTATTCAGGGAATCCGGATTTACGTGATTGAAGGCGTTGTAGAACTCCGCCCGGAACTGCATCCGCGAGCCTTCGCTGATCTGAAAATTCTTGTCCAGCGCCATGTCGAAGTTCTGGATGCCGGGTCCGCGAAAGGCGGTGCGGCCTTCGTTGCCAATGGAGCCAATGCCGGGCGAGGCAAAAACATTCGTGTCAAACCAGCGGCTCAGGGTCCGGTCGCCGGCGGAAAACTCGGGGTTGCCGGTGATTTGGACATGGGCGCCGTCGCCCCCGCCGGTGGTGTCGTAGCCCGGCAGATCCAGGCTGACAAACTCGGGCGGGCCGCTCTCCAGCGTGCCGATGCCTTGATACTGCCAGCCGCTGAACGCCGCCCGCGAAATCCAGTTATTCCAGTAGCGGTCGAGCGATGGCACGTTCCAAAGCCAGGTGAAGTGGAATATGTTCGAGCGGTCGTATCCGGCCAGCCCGTACGACCACTGGGATAGCGGCACATATTTCGGCAGCACGCAGTTGTAGTTGTCGCAATAATCCATGGTCTTCGACCAAGTGTATGCGGCGGTGAACTCCAGTCCATGGCTGAATCGGTGCTCAAGCGAGACCTGCAGCGCGTTATAGCTCGAGTTCAGATTGTAATTTTTAAAGTAAATGTTCTGGTAGCCGGGATAGGGCCGGAAAAAATTGTCGTTGATGCCATGCCAGCTTGCCAGGCTGGGATCGAGTTTCCCGGTCAGCTGCGGCGAAAATCCCCGGCAGGCGGAAAATGTGTTGGGATTGCCGGCTGAAGTATAGGCCGAACCGGCGCCATTGGAATTCGTATCGGACGGGTTCTGGTATTGCGGCAGCCACTCATTGCAGTACGGGACTTCGTTGATGTTGGTTTTAGCGTCAAAATGCCGCCCAAAACTCCCGACATAAGCAATGTCCAGCGCGGTCGAGAAGCCCAGCTCATGCTGCAGATCGAGCATGGTGTCATAGGCCGCCGGAACCTGCGGGTTTTGCTGCACCGCAAACCAGTTGTAGTTTTGCGGAGACTCAATGCCCACGCTGTTTGCGATATTGCTGGCCTTGCCGTAATACACGGTGTTAATCACATCAATCGGCGGGTTAAACGTCAGGTTGCCTTCCTGCGAACCCGCGCCCAGCAGGGTGTTATAAATGATGGCGTAATCGCCGCGCAACGCGGTTTTGCCGTCGCCAAACACGTCCCAGGCAAAGCCCACCCGCGGCGCCCAGGCAAAATTCTGGCTGCCGACCAGCCCCTGGGGCCAGCCCTGCGCGCCATTGGGATACTGCGGATCGCCGATCACGCCCTCGCCGTTGATCAGGCTGCCGGTGCCGGGCACCAGATTGCCGATATAGGCGGAGGGGAAACAGGAGCCGGGCATGGCCGGATTGGTGGCATTCCACCCGGTATTGGTTTTGCCGTTGGGCTTGGTGTAGGAACAGTGGGAATACTGATAAATGAGCGGGGCGTCGGCCGGATTGTACAAGGCCGGGTTGAAGTTGGCGCCCTGCACAATGGTCTGCGGAAACACCTTGGAAAAACGCACCCCGGCATTGATCGTCAGCCGTGGCGTGGCATGCCAGCTATCCTGCGCATACCATTCCAGAACCCGGGTTACGGGGTCGTAATTGGGCCGGTTGGCAGGCTGGGAATAGGTATTAAAGTTGCCCAGCAGCATATCGGCGTAGGTGTAATTCGTAGTGGCGTAATTGGAATTCGGGCTGAAATTCAAGTCGCCATTAAAATCACCCGAAGTATTGTGCAATTGAATGTACTCGTCATTTTCCCAGGCCAATCCGAACTTAAAGCTATGCGCCCCGGCAATCCAGGAAATGTCGTCATTCACGGTATCTGCCCAGGCGCTGTCCTGCATCGGCGTCCGCCCCGGCATATTCCATCCCGGATTATTGCTGGCATCCTGCCCGCCAAAGCCCACCGAGGGGATAAAGCCATAGGGGTTTTCGCCGGCATTCAGAGACGCGATATTGATCCCGTAATGGCTGGATTGCAACAGGGCGATCGTCGAGGGCTGGGTAAAAATCTGCTGCTCTTTCCAGTATTCCGTTCCCAGGGTCAGTTGGTTGACCACGGTCGGGCTGACGATCTGCGTGATGCCCAGCGACATGCCCGGACTGGGGGTGTAGTAATCAATCGGCGTATATTGCTCCAGCCATTGCGGCAGGCCCGCCGGAGTGGAGATGCCGGCATCGTGTGTGCGGTCAATTTTGCCCATCCAGAAAATCTGCCAGTTTGGCGTGGGGTCGTAGTCAATGCGGAGCTGGGCCAGTTTGACCGGGGTCTGGTTGGAGCCTGAAGTGTAGTAATTGCAATCGGCGCAGTTGGCCAGTGTGCCGGGGATCGCGTTCGGTTTGGGAAATATTTCCAGCAGCTTCAGCATCTGCGGATTGATCATGCTGGCCGGCACGGTGTTGCCGGGAAACAAAGTGTCCGTTTTGCCGGTGGCCGGGTCATTGATCGTGGGCGGAGTTTTGTAATAGGTGTACTGATTAGCCGGAAATGTCACCGAACCGTCGGGATTGACGTTATACACCGGCATGGCCCAGTCAAACACGCCGGAGCCGGGCTGAGGCGTGGTATTGGGATCATCTTCGGCCGTGAAAAAGAAAAACAGCTTGTTTTTATGGGTATTGAACCAGCCTGGCCAGTAGATGGGGCCGCCCAGGGTGCCGCCGAAGGTATTGTATCTGTAGATGGGCCGCGGCAGGGCGCTTCCGGTCAGTTGCCCCAGCTTCGTTTTCACTTCATGCGCGTTGTTTAATGCATTATTGGCGTTCAGGGCGGTGTTGCGCAGGTAATAAAACAGGCTGCCATGGAATTGGCTGGTGCCCGACTTGGTTACGATCTGGATCTGCGCCCCGGCGTTTTTGCCATACTCGGCCTGATAGCCGCTTTCGATCACGCGAACTTCTTTGACCGAATCAATATCCACGGGCGTATCCAGGCTGGTGCCGCTGCGCACGCTGCCCGTGACCCCATCCACGCTGACATTGTTGTAGTCGTTGCGGATGCCGTTGACGTAGCCGGTGCCTTCGCTGCCCAGCTGGCTGTTGCCGTGGCCATCCAGCACCACGCCCGGCATGGTCTGCATCAGTTGCATCACATTGCGGCCCACCGTCATCAAACGCCCGATCTGCTTCGAGTCCAGCACCTGACTGCGGGCCGAGCTGGTGGTCTGAATCGGAGTAACCGCCGCGTTGACCGTGACGGACTGCCCCACGCTGCCCAGGCTCAAGCGCAGGGTGCCGGCGGATAAGTGCCCGGCGGCATAGAGCACCAGGCTTGTCTTCACCACCGCCTTGAATCCCGGCGCGGTGACCCGAAGATCGTAGGTCGCCGGCATCACCGCCGGAAACTGGAATAAGCCGGCGCGGTTGCTGCGGGCTTCATACGTGGTGCCGCGGCGGACATCGGTCAGCACGCATTGCGCGTGCGCCACTGCCCGGCCTTGCGGATCCAGCACATGCCCGAGAATGGATCCGTTCTCACTCTGCCCCCAGAGCATGCCCGCGCATGCCAGAAAAAGAATCACGCCCAGACGGGCGAAACAACGCGGTTTCATTGACCAATCTCCTCCGGGGTCCGCCGCCCGCCCGAACCGGGGCGCGCCGGAAACCCGCTGCGCACACAATGTTGAATGTTAACGATACCTTACGTTAGCGATAACATTCGGCATCGTGCGCCCTTTCCCTGGGCATTGTCAAGTCTTTTTTTCGCGGCGCCCGCCGCCGGCCCGCAGGATCACCCGGTCGCCTGGGCGCAGTTCAAACTCCAGCCAGGCGCCCCGCATTCTGCGCTCCGGCCGCCCTGTCTGCCGCAGGATCACGGCTTCCCCCGGCCAGGGATTGTGCAGCCGCACCGGGCCGGCCGCCTGGGCTCGTAATCGCACGCTGCCCGTCCGCCCGCCCCGCCGGCTCGCCGTCACCAGCACTCCGCCCTGCGCCAGCAATTGAAACCGCGCGTCCCAGGCGGCCGGCCAGGCGGGAAACAGCCGCAGCGCCGGTTCTTCCCCCGGGCGCGGCGGCGCGCTTTGCAGCAAGGCCAGATGCAGCGCCCGCGCCATCCGGCCCAGGCGTTCCGCCCCCACATCCCCGGGCCCTTCCCGCAGCGTCATGCGGTTTTCCATCACCACCGTCTGCTTCCCGCTGCCCTTCCAATCGCAAAAATCATGGCCGGGATCCAGGCAGCGAATCTGATTGAGCAGCATGTGCCGCAGATCTTCCGCCCGCCCCAGGTGGGCGGCGGCGCTGGCGTAGGGATTGAGTTCG
>JAKAZV010000087.1 GCA_021826505.1 Acidobacteriota bacterium
GCCCAGATCGCGGGCCGTGATCGCCGCTTCCTGCACCGTGCTGGTGAGCTGAATCGGGGCCGTGGTGATCGAGGAAGGGTTGGCCCGCACCCGTATGCTTTGCTCCCGCGTGTGCGGCCGCAAAGTCACCGTAATCGTCCGGCTCATGCCGGAATGTATGCGCACCATGGCCCGCGCCGCTTCCATCCCCGCCGCGCTTACGGTGAGCCGATACGCGCCCGGCGGCAAACTGTCCAGCCGGAACTCGCCCCTGGGGCCGCTGCGGGTCTGCCGTCGCAGGGGAAAATGCCGCGCCCGCGCGGCAATGCGCGCTCCCGCAATCCGGGCGCCGCTGCTATCGCGCACCGTGCCCGTCAGCCGTCCGCTGACTACTTGTCCCTTCAGTCCCGCCGCACACAGGCCCAGGCCCAGCAGCAAGAGCCGCAGGCAAAGGGCGCCAGCGTTTTGGCGCTCGGGAATTGGCTTTGCCGGGGCGGCCATAACCGCCCAAGCTATCATCATCCCGTCTTCTACTACCAGAATCCGTTGTTAAGAAAGGGTTAAACAGGACCACGCTCAGCGATAAGCATCGTTCAACGGCGAAGGGCTGAGCCTAACAGGCGACCTCAGTGCGGCTTAAATATTTTTGATAGCGGACTCGTGGCCGCTGCCAGGTGTTTTAGAACGCCAGCGAGGCGTTTTCCGTCCGGCGCCGGCGCGCGAAAAGGTAAGGGTAGGGATTGACCGGCGTGTTGTCTATGCGCACTTCATAATGCAGGCACGGGCCCGTCGTCCAGCCCGATTCGCCCAGATAGCCAAGGATCTGGCCGCGCAATACCCGCTCTCCCACGGTCACCGCAAAGCGGGAAAGATGCGCGTAATAAGTTTTGATTCCATGGCCGTCATACACAATGATCAGCCGTCCGTAGCCGGTCATGAAGCCGGCAAACACCACCCGGCCGTCGGCGGTCACCCGCACCGGCGAGCCGTAAGGCGCGGCAATATCCACGCCGGTGTGAAATTCGCCTTCCCCGGTCAGCGGATCGATACGCTGGCCAAAGCTGCTGGAAATGCGTCCGTTGACCGGCCACATGGAAGGCCGCCAGACCCGCGGTCCATCCCAGCGCCAGGGGCCGAGCACGGTGCGCCGCGCCGCCCAGGAACGCAAAAGCTGCAAGTCGCTTGAACTGGTCTGATAGAGCCCCGGCGCCGAGGTTTCCACCCCCGCCATGCGCGCGCGCAGCGAAAGGTTATGCCGCAGGTCGTACAGCGAGGCCACTTCCCCCGCCAGGGTTCCCAGGCTGGCCATTTCCACCCGCGTCCGGTGCGCCTCATGCCGGCTGCGGTCGAGTTCATGCATCAATACCGCCTGCCGGTGGCGCAGCGAATTGAATTCCCGCACCTTGCCCAGCATGCGCAAATACGAGCCGGCCAGGCCGAGCAGCGTGACCGCTCCCACGACCGCACAAGCGACGAACGTGACCACCCATTGCACACGGATGGGGGTGCGGCGCAACTGTCCGTCTGCGTCGTGCCGGACTAGAAATATGTAAAAGCGCTGGCGCACGGGAGTAAAGGTATGAAATTCAATAGTCCCAGGGTCTCCTCCCGGGAGATTTCATTTGTAGCAGTGTTTCAAAACAGTGTCAATGAGGAGAAAGGATGAATTTGAGCAGTTTCACGGCAAGTCTTTTTATTTCAGTGAGATAGCCGGTAACGGCTGGTCCTGCCGCGCGATCGTCAACTGCGGGTTTTTGGCCGCCTGGCGGAGCGCCGCTTCCGCCGTCATCTGGGCCAGCTCCGGCAGATTGTTGCTCTGGCTGAGGTGGGCCAGCACCAGATGCCGGGCACAGCCGTCAAAGTCCTGGGTCAGATACTCGGCCAGCGCCAGATTGGATAAATGCCCCACCCGGCTCATCACCCGCTGCTTGACCGGCCAGGGGTAAGGGCCGACTTTGAGCAGGTCGAGATCGTGGTTCGATTCGAGCACCAGACAGTCGGCCTCCCGCATCTGGTCCTTCACGTTTTCCGGAATATAGCCCAGGTCGGTGACAAAGCAGACTTTGCTGCCGCCGCATCGCAGCGAGAAGGCGACCGGATCGGCGGCATCGTGAGGAATGGTGAAGGGCGTAATTTCAATGTCGCCCATCTGCCAGCTCTTTCCGGTGGTGAAATATTCCACCCGCGGCAGCGCTTCGCCCGCCGCGCCCAGGGCAGCGTGGGTGCGGGAGTTGAGAAAGACGGGAACCTCGAGTTTGCGGCTCAGGCCCGGCAGTCCGGCGACATGATCCGAATGCTCATGCGAAATGACGATGCAGGCCAACTGCTCGAGCGACCGGCCGGCGAGCCGGCGCAGCGTTTCCCGCCGGCTGAAGCCGGCATCCAGCAGAATGCTGGTGCGGGCGCTCGAAATCAAGGCGCAGTTGCCCCCGCTGCCGCTGCCCAATATAAGCACTTCGAGCATCGTGGTACTCAGAATACTCAATGCCAGGCGCGCCCGCGAGTGAAAAAAGCGGCAAGGTCGTTTCTAGGGAGAACAAAAATGAAAACCGCCAGCCGGAGCTCCGGCTGGCGGCGGCAAATGTGCCCGCAATAGGTGCGCCTTTCAGGCGAAGCTATGGATGGCGGCCGGCTCGTCGTCATAGACTTCGAAGACGGTCAGCAGCTTGGTGATCGTCAGCAGTTCGCGGAAGCGCTTGCTGATGTTGGCTAGGCGGATTTTGGCGCCTTGCGCGTTGGCCGTGCTGTAGAGCCCCACCAGCGCGCCCAGGCCGCTGCTGTCAATGAAGTCCACCCCGGAAAGGTTGATCACGATTTTTTTCACGCCCGCCGCCAGCAGTTGCTTGATCTCTTCCCGCAGCTTGTTGGTTTCTTCGCCCAGGACAATGCGGCCATGCGCCTCGATTACGGTGACGCCGCTGTCATCTTTCCGGCTGAGTTTCAGTGCCATCGCCTTTCGCCTCCATCCCTCGTGAATAATCCGCTTTGCGCATCGCTCCAGGTTGCTCGCAATTTCCGCCCTGGACGTAGTGCAAAGAATTGGATTGTAATGAATTCCCCGGGAGAAAATCAACTGAAACCCGCGAAATGCAGCTTAGGGGGTATCTGCCCCTTTTTGCCGTGAGTGCGGCCATTTTCCCCCTTCCGGCAAATATGCTAGGATTCCGCCCATTGGCGCTTCATGGTTGCCTGCGACGCCGTGGACTTCGGAAGCGTCCCACTAAGGCCGATCGAGGAAATTGGGCATGAAAATTTATCCCTCCGATTCAGTTCGCAATCTGGCCGTGGCTGGACACGGCGGCTGCGGCAAAACCACCCTGCTCGCAGCCGCCTTGTTCACCGCCGGCGCCACACCGCGCCAGGGCCGGGTGGAGGAAGGCACGACCGTCACCGATTTTGACGAGGAATCCATCGCCCGGCGCGTCAGCACCGCCTCCGCGCTGGCCTGCGCCGAATGGCAGGGCCGCAAGCTGAACTTCGTGGATACGCCGGGCGCCAATTTCCTCTTTCACGAAGTCGAGCTGGCGCTGCCCGCGATTGAGGCCATTCTGTTGATCGTGGACGGCGCCGCCGGGGTCGAAGTGCAAACCGAAAAAATCCGGACTCTGGCGCAGCGCGAAAACCTGCCCGTCATCGTGGTGATCAGCCGCATGGACCGCGAGCGCGCCGATGCCGAGCGCTGCCTGGAATCGCTGCGCGCCGCCTTCGGCCGCACTCTCTGCCCGGTCCAGCTTGCGATGGGCCAGGCCGCCGGCTTTACCGGCGTGGTGGACTTGGTGAATATGCGCGCCCTGAACGCGCCCGCCAATGGCGTCGGCAAAAGCATCGAGGCCGCAATCCCCGTCCCTTTAGCCGCCCCGGCCACGGCCGCCCACGAAGCCCTGGTCGAGCTGGTCGCCGAGGGCAATGATGCCTTATTGGAAGAGTTTTTTGAAAAAGGCGCCATCGGCAAAGAGCATCTGGAAGCCGGCCTGAAAGCCGCCATCGCCGAGCGCCGCCTGACGCCCGTGCTCTTCAGCGCGGGGCTGCATAACCAGGGCTCCGACGCGCTGCTGAACTTTCTTGCCGCCTACGCTCCCAGCCCGCTTGAGCGCGCCCCGCGCCCCGCCCGCGCTACCTCCGGCGAAGCGGTCACCCGGAATGTTGCGGACGATCAGCCACTGGCCCTGTATGTTTTTAAAACCATGGTGGATCCCTTCGCCGGCCGCGTCAGCTTTTTCAAAGTCACCGCCGGCCTGCTGCACAACGACGCCGCCGTCACCAACTTCACCCGTTCCGGCCAGGAAAAAATCTCGCATCTCAGCGTCATGCAGGGCAAGCAGGCGATCGCGGTGGCGCAGTTGCATGCCGGCGACCTCGGCGCCGCCGCCAAACTGCGCGATGTGCTGACCGGCGACACGCTGGGCGATAAGTCCGCGCCCCTGCAATATGCCTCCGTCGCGCTGCCCGAGGCGGCCATCAGCTTTGCGCTTTCGACGCACAGCCGCGGCGATGAAGACAAGCTGGGCGCGGCGCTGCATAAAATGCTGGAAGAAGACCTGGGGCTGCATTTTTACCGCGACCCGCAAACCAACGAGTTTCTGCTCGCCGGCGCCAGCCAGCAGCATGTGGAAATCGCCCTCGCCCGGCTCAAGCATCGCTACCACGTCGAGGCCGCATTGCAGGCGCCCAAGGTTCCCTACCGCGAAACCATCCGCGGCAAGGCCGACGTGCAGGGCCGCTATAAAAAGCAGACCGGCGGCCACGGCCAGTACGGCGACTGCAAAATCAAAATGGAGCCGCTGGCCCGCGGCGCGGGCTTCGAGTTCATCAATGACATCTTCGGCGGCGCCATCCCCCGCAACTTTATTCCCGCCGTGGAAAAAGGCATCGTCGAAAGCGCCCAGCGCGGCTTTCTGGCCCGCTATCCGGTGGTAGATTTCAAGGTCATTCTCTACGACGGCTCCTACCACGATGTGGATTCGAGCGAGCTGGCCTTCAAGGTCGCCGGCTCCATGGCCTTTAAAAAAGCCATGGAACAGGCCAAGCCGGCGCTGCTTGAGCCCATCATGGAAGTCGAAATCCAGGCGCCGCAGGAGTTTGCCGGCGATCTGATGGGCGATCTGAACTCCCGCCGCGGCCGCATAGAAGGCATGGAAACCCGCGGCGCGACTCAGCTCATTCGCGCCCAGGTGCCGATGGCCGAGATGCTCAGCTACCAATCCGATTTGACCTCCAAGACCCAGGGCCGCGGCTCGTTTCACATGAGCTTTGCCCGCTATGACCTGGTCCCGCCCGCGCAGGCGGAAAAAATTATCGCCCAGGCCAAGGCCGCGCACGGCGACGTGGTCAGCGAAGAGGAATAAATTCCCGCTGAACCATCGCTGATCTACCCGCTTCCGGACAACGCGCGGTTGGACTTCAGGCTTCCCATGGCGGGAGGAGGATTGCGCCATGAAATGTGCCGAGTTGATGTCCCCGCCCGAAGCCTGCCAGCCGCAGGATTCTCTGCGGCAACTGCTAGCGGCCCTGCAGCGCGACAATATCGGTTCCATACCGATCGTGGACGATTTCCAGAGCTGGCGTCCCATGGGCGTTGTCACCGACCGCGATGCGGCGCTGTTTCTGGGCCGCTTCGATCGCCGGCCTTCCGAAGTCACTTGCCGCGAGGTGATGACCACCCCCGCCATCAACTGCGAGGAAACCGACGACATTAAAGACGCGGTGGAATTGATGCGGCAACATAAGTTGCGCCGCATTCTGGTCACCAACCAGGGACGGCTCACCGGCATTATTTCCCAGGCCGATCTGGCACGGCAAAAATCCGGCGAGGCCAAAAAGCTCATCGAGGACGTTTCCCGGGCCGCGTAATGACACGGTATGGTGAGTCATTTTTTGATTGCGCCATCCAGCGATGGGCTCGGTGGCTTGGCTGGCGCTTCGTCTGAAAGTGATGGCATGCCGGCATTTTCTTCAAAACTTCTTGGCAATATGCACATTTTGTGCCGACTTTGCCTTGTGGGGCAGGATGCTGGCAGGATGATTTCAATCTATCCTGCCCCTGATTCCCATTGATTCTAAAGGGGTTAGATGTCAAGGGGTAGGATGGCAGGATGGTTTTGGAATTTTACTGTTTTCCCGATGTATTTTTTGTTTGCCATGGTTTTTGACCACGGCAAATTGAATCCCGGTATTTTTCAGGTTGAACTGAATTTTGCGCAGCCGTCGGCCTGGCCTGATCGCGAAATATTGGTGATGACGACATTTTCGTCAAAACCTGGCTGTTAGTTATAGAAGTTTTTTTTATTCGGCGAGCCGGGCCTGAACTGTCGCGTTTCGCGACATCCGAATCCCAATTTCGAACACCCATCTACGGTTTGAAAAATTTAAATTAAACAAAATAAAGGGTTTATCCGGATCGTGATTTGGCCGGTCAATTGCCTCATCTCCGTTGAATTGAAAATCCGGAAATGAGGCTGGCATGAACGGCATTGGACAAGACCTGAGAACCGCATTGCGCTCCCTGCGGCGGGCGCCGGGATTTTCACTGTTGGCGATCGCCATCCTGGCGCTGGGCATCGGGGTGAATACCACGATTTTTACGCTGGTGGAGCGGGTGATTTTCCAGTCTCTGCCTTATCCCCATGCCAATCGGCTGATCAACATCTGGGAGCGGGACACTTTTGCGCCGCCGCAATATCCCAATCTTCCGGTGAACACGGGCAATTTTCAGTATTGGAAAAAGCATTGCCCCGGCTTCGAGCACATGGCCGCCATCGGGCCGACCGGGCTGACACTGACCGGCCATGGCCAGCCAATGCTGCTGAGAACCGCGCGCGTCACCAGCCAGCTTTTGCCCATGCTGGGCGTGCGCCCGTATCTGGGAACATTTTTTACTCCCGCGGAAAACACGCGCGGCCAGGATCATGAAGTCGTATTGCGTTATGGATTATGGCAGCGTCTGTTTCACGGGAACCCGAACGCGGTCGGCAAAACCCTGATCCTGGACGCGACGGTCTATCGCGTCGCCGGCGTTCTGCCGCGGAATTTTTATCTGCCCGATTCTCGCTGGTTATACCCCATAACCATTCCAGGCAATGGCCCGCGCTTTCAAATGTTAAAACCCTATGGATATAGGCCATATGAAATGAAGGCGGGCGAAGGTGATTTCAACGATATTGTTCTGGCCGAAATGAGACCCGGCGTGACGCTGGCGCAGGCGCGGGCGCAACTGGATACCGCGGAAAGCCAGATTTCCCAAAGCCGGCACACCTATGGCAAGCTGAGCGTCAAAATCATGCCCTTGCAGTCCGCCGTCGGCCGCCTGGCCCGGCGCGGCCTGTGGCTGTTAATGGCGGGTGCGGGCATGCTGCTGCTGCTGGTTTGCGTGAACCTGGCCAATTTGCTGCTGGCGCGCAACAGCGCCCGCATGCCGGAATTTGCGATTCGCGGCGCCATCGGCGCCAGCCGGGGGCGTCTGCTCCGTCAATTAACCCTGGAAGCATTGCTGCTGGCTTTGGCCGGCGGCGCGCTGGGCACGTTTTTATCCGCGATCCTGCTGCCGCTGCTGGTGGCCCAGGCGCGCTGGAGCATGCCCCGGCTCGAACACCTGGCCTGGTCTGGCCCGGTCTGGGTTTTTGCCCTGCTGGCCACTATCCTGGCTGGCGTTCTTTCAGGTCTATGGCCCGCGCTGCGGCTATCGAAGTTATCGCCGGCGCGCTGGATTCAATCCGGCGGACGCACCGCATCCGAGGGCAAACAGAGCCTGCGCGCGCGCGAGTGGCTGACGACATCGGAGATCGCGCTCTCCACCATGCTGCTGATCGGAGCTTTGCTGTTATCAGTGAGTTTAATGAAAGTGCTGCAAGCCAACCGGATTTTCCTGACCCAGCGCGTGGTCAGTCTTGCGATTCCCGAACCGAATCCTGCCAGCCTGCGGCAAGTCCGTCAATTTTTCCGGAATGTTCTCACTAAAGTTTCCGCGCTGCCCGGCGTGGCCGCGGCCGGCCTGACCAGCCATCTGCCCCTGCATGGCCAGAGTGATATTGATGGCTTGCGCATCCAAGGCCAGCCATATGACCCGCATCACATTATTCCGCTCAATGTCCGCGAGGTTTCCGGTCATTATTTTCAAAGCCTGGGCATTCACTTGATCCAGGGCGCGGCCTTTACGCCGAACCAGAAAAATGTCGTCATTATTTCGGACAATATTGAACGGCAATGTTTTCATGGACACGACCCTGTCGGCCAGCAGATAAGCAAGAGCATAGACAAGCCGCAATGGGCCCGCATTGTCGGCGTTGCTGCCGACGTACGCGCCGATGCTGCGCGGCCCGCTCCCTTGACGGCTTATTACCCCTATTTCACCAGCGGCTACCGGGGCGGCATGCGGCTTCTGGTCCGCGCCAGCGGCTCGCCCCAGGCCCTGGACGCCAGCCTGCGGCAGGCCATCTGGAGCCTGAATCCGGAGGTCCCCCTGCGGCCGCCGCGCACGCTGGCGCATCTGGTACTGCAGGCCACGCGGCCGCGCAGCTTTGAAGCCATGCTGACCGGCAGCTTTGCCCTGGGCGCGGCCCTGCTGGCCGGCCTGGGACTTTATGGCGTGATCGCGACCGGCGTGAGCCTGCGCCGGCGCGAAATCGCGATTCGCATGGCGCTCGGCGCCACGCCGCAAAACATCCGCCGTCTGGTGCTGGGCCGGCTGGGCATGCTGACGGCATGCGGATTGGCGGTTGGACTGATCGGAGCGTGGCTGTTAACGCGGCTGCTTTCCAGCTTGCTCTACGGCGTCAGCGCGTCGAATCCCTGGATCTATCTGGGCGCGGCCGCGGGCTTTGCCGCCATTGCGATTGTGGCTGGCTTGCTTCCGGCTCACGGCGCGTCCCGCACCGATCCCGGCCAGGCCCTGCATGCGGAGTGATTCCAGTCCTATTCGCCCCTTGGACCACAAAATCAGCTTTATGACACACTGGGATTGTGAATCTCAAGCGAACCCATATTGTATTGCCCACGGCATTGCTTGCGGAAATTGATGGCATTGCCGGAGAGCGTGGCCGCAGCGCTTTTATTGCCACTGCGGTGGATGAAGCGGTGCGGCGGCGCCGGCTGTTGGCGGCGGTTCAACAGGCCAAAGGCGCATGGAAATCGAATGCGCATCCCGAACTGCGCCAAGGCGCGGCCGCATTCGTAAAAAAACTCAGAAATGAAAATGAAGCCCGCAATAAAAAAAGATAAACGGTTTTTATGGCGCTGCTATTGCTGGATTCCTCATTGCTTATTGATGTGCTCAATGATCGTAATCAGCGTGCCGAGCGAATGGAAAGCATGATCCTTGAGGGGCACGATCTGGCCATTTGTCCGGTTAATGTCGCTGAAATTTATGCCGGCATGCGAAGCAACGAGGCAGCGGCGACGGAAGACTTGATGCGGCAATTTATTTATATCCCAATTCGCTGGAATGCCGCCAGGCTCGCAGGTGAATTGAAATCCGCATGGACTCGCCGTGGCCATAAGCTCAGTCTGGCGGATACCATCATTGCGGCGGTATGCATTATAGAAAACCTGACGCTGGTCACAGATAACCGCAGGCATTTTCCCATGCCGGAATTAAGTATGTATCAGCTCTGAGCTTCGGCCCGCCACAGAGCTTCACAGAAAGGCCATTCCGCATCCCGCCATTCGGCCACCGGCCGGAAGCCGCTGGCCGCGGCCATGCGGCGCAGCCCGGCGGGCGTGAATTTATGGCTGGACTCGGTCCAGATCGTCTCGCCCGCCGCTAGTTCAATCTCCAGCCCCGCCGCGCGGCAGTGCAGGGGGATTTGGGCTACAAGATGCATTTCAATGCGGCGCGCCGGGGCGTTGTAGCGGGCCTGATGGCGGAAGCTTTCCAGCGCGAAGTTGCCGCCAAAATCGCGGTTCAGATGCCGCAGCAGATTCAGATTAAACGCGGCCGTGATGCCGAGCGCATCAGCGTAGGCGGCCAGCAGTTGCGCCGCGGGTTTTTCCAGATCCGCGCCCAGCAGCAGAAAATCGCCGCGCCGGAGCAGACTGCGAATCCGCCACAAAAATATTTTGGCGGCGCCGCGGTCAAAGTTGCCGATGGTGCTGCCCAGAAACAATACCAGCACGGCTTCTCCCGGCTGGCGGCGGCGCACCGCCTCCCGCAGCTTTTCCAGATACGTGCCTTCGAGTCCGACAATGTGAATGCCGCGCGAATCGGCGGCCTGCTCCGGCTCGGCCAGCAGCTCCCGACGGCAGCGGTCCAGCGCGGCGGCCGAAACGTCAATAGGGAAATAGTTCACCGGCGCGCGCCGCGACACCGCGGCCAGCAGGGGACGGGTTTTGCGGCCGCTGCCGCTGCCCAGCTCGGTCACCAGCACCCGCTCCGGCAGCAGCCTGGCGATGGCGCCGGCCTGTTGCTCGAGCAGGCGCTGATCGGCGCGCGTCAGGCCATATTCGGGCAGCAGCGTGAGGGCCTCAAACAGCGCCGTGCCCAGCTCGTCATAGAGCAGCCGCGACGGCAGTTCTTTTTGCGGCTTCGCCAGTCCGGCGCGAATCTCGGCCATCAGGGCCGTATCGGCCGCGGCGCGCGCCAAACGGTCCGGGCGGGGCAAAGGCGGGGTTTTTGCAGCCAGTGGCATCATCAGGCGGGTTCTACGCAGCGAAAAGCCGCATACAGGTAAGGGTATGCCGGCCGGAACCAGTTGCGGAAGCTGCGCCGCAACAGCGGCTCGGCGGTGCGCGGCGAACCGCCTTTCAGCACAAAGTGCGTGCCGTCAAAAAAATTAGCCGAATAGCCAGGATAAAAAGGAAAGGGCTCAAAGCCGGGAAAAGGCGCGAATACGCTGCGCGTCCACTCCCAACCATTGCCCGTCAGTTGCGCCACACCAAAGGCGCTGTCGCCGGCCGGAGTGGCTGTGACCGCAACCGCCAAACTGGTGCGCTTGCCCGAGGTCGGTGCCAACCTGGAGAGAGTCTTATGTCTCCTTTGCGCCCTTCGCCAGCGCGAGTTGC
>JAKAZV010000088.1 GCA_021826505.1 Acidobacteriota bacterium
CTAGGATCCTTGCGTGGCACTGCGCGGGGCCAGCGAACGGTTGGCGCCGATTCTGATGACCGCCACCATTACCGGGTTGGGTTTATTGCCGTTGGCTCTCCGGCGCGGCGCTCCGGGACTGGAAATTGAGGGTCCCATGGCCGTCGTCATTCTGGGCGGGTTAATTTCCTCCACCGTGTTGAATCTGCTGGTATTGCCCGCGCTGGCTTTGCGCTTTGGACGCTTCACCCCTCAGGCCGCTACGGGTCTGGAATAGCTGCGAGACTGAGGCTCCGCTATTAATGGCCGCGCACTGCGGGCGCAGGACCCACTGATCGCGCCATGACCGCGGGACCCGGACCGGGTGAACCGGCCATGGCGGGCGAGCTCATGGGGCCGGGTGAGGGCATGTTCATGACCGGCGCCTGGCTGATGACCGGACGAAAACCCACATTGGCCGTCGGGGCGTAGCCCACGCGGCCGGCCGCGCCGGACATGACTCTGCCGCTGGGACCGACTGGACGCCAGACGGGATGAACCGTTCCCCCGGCTCCCAGGCCGGCATGCACCTGCAACTCGGCCATATGGCCATAGCCATCCGATACCATCCGGCCGGTCGGGCCTTGCCAACGAATAGGCATGCCCATTTCGCGGGCGACCCAGGTGGCGTTCATGGCCTGGGTTTGCCAATATTGCTGGGTGTGGTGAGCCAGCCGCCAGGCTGCGCGCTGGGCCGGAATCAAGCGCGCCACTTCGACCCGGTTATAGATACGGCCCACCCTGTAAAAACGCCGCGCCAGAACCGGACGGCCAGTGTGCGGCGTTGCGGCGATCAGGTGATGCAATACCGGCGGATGGGGAGGAATGATGGGACGATGGAGGACCACTCCGGAAGGCCCCGTGGCCGTGGCCAGAGATTGGTAATTATCCATGTTCATCAGGTTCTGGGCGCCGGGCATCCAGCACCAGCCATTGCCGGAATCCATCCAGGAACCGAAGTGGTACGGGAGCCAACCCCAGGGATATGAAGAAACCCAGGTATCGCCCAGCACCGGATCAAAATACCATTGCCCGTTCATATAGGGCGACCAGGACGAGGCGGTAAAGCCGCTGAGCATGCCCATGCCGAAATCCGGTTGCCAACAGCCGCCCATCCAGCTCCCGTATTGCGACATTTCGGCCAGGCCCATGTCATAGGGACTGTGGGTGCGGCCGCGGTAGTTTTCCATCGTGATGTACTGATTGCGCTGATGGTTCCACGCATCCCAGGGGCCGCGCCGGCGGTTGCGGGTTAACTCGGCGGGCGCATCGGCGATCAGCGTAAGCTGGCGGTTCTTTTTGAGTTGATAGGGCAGGCCATTGGCGGTGATTTCCGCTTTGCCTTTCAGGACTCGCATCTGGGCGCTATGGGTCCGCAGCGCCACCCGGAAGTCGGTTTTGCCAAAAGGCGCTGTGACCATTCCGGCCGGGGTCAAAAGATGAAAGCCGTGGGCGGTTTTTTTCTTTCTGAAATTGAGGAACACGGTGCCGCGGGAGAGCCGGGCCGTGGTCAGCGGCATTTTTCCCAGGCGCGCCAGTTCAGGGAAGCTGATTTCGGAGTTGGGAATCAGGCGCAGCGCGGAGCCATCTTCCAACTCGATTTCGGCCCGCCCATTGACTCCGGTGCGAATGGTTTCACCCTGCGTGACCGGGGCATTGAACAAGGCCCGATGCCAGCGCGTATTTCCCGGTACACGAACCTGCGCCGGCCCTTGCACCAGGCTCAGGCGCACGATGCGGACATGGGATAATGCCGGCTTGGTTTTTGCCCACGCCAGTGGAGATAAAACCGCGACCGCTATCAATGCCGCAATATTTCCGCGCATAAACACCTCCCACTTCCGCGTGCTGACTGCATTCTGACGCCTGCGAATAAGATTGTCAATGTTACAAGATGAAGGCAACATTAAGGAAAAATAAGGATTTTGGCCCGTTATTGAGTTAAGCCGGCTTTTGCCTCAGGCTGGCGCGCTGGCCGCTTGGTTTTCCGCATGCAGGAGCGAGATCGCATGATCCATCACCCGGGCGGGCGCGAGCAGTTGCATGCATACTCCGTGGTCCTGGGTAAATGGACAGTTGCGCCTATGGCAAAAAGAGCAGGGCAGGGCATGAAACAGGCTGCCGTGGCGCGGCAATTGATAGCCCGTGACGGCCGGATCATTCGGGCCATACAGTCCCAGCGAGGGAGTCTGCAGGGCGCGAGCGAGGTGCAGGATGCCGGTGTCGGGCGCGATCACCAATCGGGCGCGGGCCACCAGCCAGGCTAGCTGAAACAGATCGGTTTTACCGGCCATATTGTAAATGCCCGGCTCCAAAGGCATGATCGCGGCCACTTCCGCGGCCTGTTTGTGTGTGCCGGTTACGAGAATCGTTTCGCCGCGCGCGAGCAGCATACGGGCGAGTTGGCGCCAGTAAGGGACTGGCCAGCTGCGGCTGCGCTCGGAAGCGGCCGGAGCCAAAATTACCCAGGGCGGGACAGCCGGAACTTTAATTGCCGCGGAGCTTTCCTGAGCCGATCCGCGCAGCCGGGAAAAGCCTTTCGTGATTGGGTCTCCGGGCGGAATTTGCATCCCGCAGGCGTTTATGACACGTCGGCAGAGCTCAAGATGGGAATGGATGAAATCCCGGGGTGGAGTTGGACGCGCACCATCCAACCCCAGCAGAAATCCGCCGCCCCGCCAGCCGAATCCGGCCATCTGGCGGGCGCGGCTGCGGCCCAGCAGAATATTCCGTGGATCGCCCAGAAATTCCAATCCCAGATCGTAATCGCGTGGAATCTGGCAGAACTGGCGGACCCAGTCCCGTACTTGTATCTTCCAGGAATTCCCGCCCGGATCGTCCCGTCCGGGAGAAATCCCCGGCAGGGCATAGACCCGATCGCAGGGAAAAAACCGCGCGCTCCAGGCGATATATTCGGGACGCACCACCAGGTCCAGACGCGCCTGCGGCCAGGCGCTCCGCAGCAGCGCGGCCGCCGGCAGGGTGGTGATCAAATCACCCCATTGTTCAAGCCGGAGCAGCAAAATCCGGCGCTGCGGGCCATGCAGTGAAGGCGCGGGCAGGCATCGCTCGCCCGCCCAATCAAGAGCGCGCAAAAATGCACGCTGATGTGGCCGCATGATTCGCGCCGGTTCGATCATGTTCAGGCACTCATATCTGGTATGGCGGTCGCGGGCCGGCGTCTGATCCGGAATGGGAGATGGATGACACGATCAACGCTCCTCTGCTTTCCAAGCAGGTTCAGGAGCATGCGCGGGGTCCACAGAAAAAGAATGCGAAGATCCAGCCCCAGGCTCTGCCGCTCCAGATAGGCAAGATCGTAAATGGTTTTCATGCGCGTGGCATCGAGATCGGAGCAATACCCAATTTGCACCTGTGCCCATCCGGTCAGGCCGGGGCGCACGCCATGGCGCAGGGCATATCCGGGTATGACGGTGGCATAGCGCGCGGCAAAATATGGCCGTTCCGGGCGGGGGCCGACCAGGCTCATCTCTCCGCGCAGGATATTCCAGATCTGCGGCCATTCATCGAGCCGGGACAGGCGCAGCCAGTATCCGAGCCGGGTCACTCTGGAATCTGCAGGCCCCGATAGGAGCGGCAGGCCGTTGGCTTCGGCATTCGGAAGCATGGTGCGCAGCTTCCAGATGCGGAATACGCGGCCATTACGGCCGACTCGCCATTGCCAGAATAAAACCCTGCCTGGAGATTCGCAGTAAATTGCCAGGGCCAAAATCAGCATGATGGGCAACGCCAAAATCAAAGCGGGAAAGCAGACGCCAAGATCCAGCCAGCGTTTGCCCCAGCCCAGGTAATGACGGGCGCGGGTATGGCTCACCCGATACGGTTCACAGTTGTTCGCATTCATGTTCATGCACTCTCCGGCTGGGATATCCTCCGGCGGTCAAGCCACGCCTGTATAACGGCGCAGACCTGATGCAGCGAAATTGCTTCCATGCAGAGCGGGCGCGGGCAGCGATAAGCCTGGCCGCGTGCGCTATCCATAGGGTTGTAACAGGGGCCGCATGCCACCCGGCCCTGCAGCGCCAATCCGGAATCCGCGGGCATGATGTGCTCCCCGCGGGTCGGGCCGAAAAGGCCTAGACACGGGGTTTGCAGCGCGCCGGCCATGTGCAGCGGCGCGGAATCATTGGCGATCAGAAAATCGGCGCGGGCGATGACGCCGAGGCTTTCGCGCAGCGAGAGCCGGCCGGCCCAGTTCATGCCCTGATCCGAGGCCAGGTTTCGATCGTTCTTCGAACCGATCCATGCCGGGGTGATATTTTTTTGCGCCAGCCATGCGGCCAAATCGTGAAACCGCTCCCGCGGCCAGCGGCGGTTGGGCATGGCCGACCAGTGGTTGTGGGCGCCGCCGGGCGCTAAAGCAAATCGCAATCGCGTTCCCGCCCATTGCCAGCGCTCTTCACCGTGGGCGATCTCAGCGAAGTTCAACTCCAGACGGGGCGCCAGACCGGTGGGTTCCAGCCCCAGCGCCCGCAAAAGTTCCCGCTGGTTTTCTAACCGGTGCCGGACGGGATCAAAGCGCGCGGCATGTGTAATGCCGCGCCAGGCTGCGCCGGTGGCCGGTGCGAAACTCGCGATACGGCAGAAACCGGCGGCTCGCAAGGCCATGGGTATGACGGGGTGGCGATGGGCGATGATGGCCGTGGTCTGGCGAAAGGTTCGCAGCTCGCGCCAGAATTTGTATATCCGTCTTAGTTCGCATGCATTCGCGCCTGAACGCCAACCCTCCGGAAATACCATGCAGTCATCCACGCAGGAATGTTCCCGGAGAAGAGGGACACACTCGGCCGTGGTGCCCACGGTGATCCGGGCGTGGGGGCGCGCCCCGCGCAATTCGCGCAGAAGCGCCGTAAGTTGCACCACATCACCCAGGGCGCCCAGCTTGATAATGAAATATCCGGGATCGGTTCTCTCGGCGGAATTCATGACGCCGGCGCCTCCGCAATCGCCTTGAATGGACGCCAATAAAGCACCAATAAAAGCAGCGCCCAGAGGCGGGCATTATAAAAAAGCTCCAGCGTGCATGCCGCCGTCAGCAGCCCCAGCCAACCGGCAAACAGTCCGTCGTTCCACGCGTCTTCGAGCGAGTTCGCGGCGGATGTCGCCGGAACGGAGGGTTGCATGCGCCAGGCATCAGGTAAGCCGGCGAGCATGAAACCGTAAATCATCAGGCCCAGGATCCCGGTTTCCGCCAATACCGTCAGATACTGGTTTTGCGCTCCCGTAAATCGTTGACCGGCCCAGCCACCAGGTCCGCGCGCCGCTACTCCCAGGTCGAGCGCGCGGCCCCAGCCCAGCCCCAGCCAGGGATGAAATTGCCACTGTTCCCATGCCTGGCGCATGCTGCGTTCACGGCGCATTACCCCGGCATCCACGCCGCTCCAGACCGCATGGGTGGCCAGGGCGTGCCAGGCGGAGGCGATCCGCCGGTCGGCGCGATGAAAAAAGAGCCAGCCCCAGGCCAGTCCCAGGCCGAGAGTCAGGCCCAGCGCCAGCCAGCGTCGCCGCCAGATCAAACCCGCGCATCCTGCCAGAACCACTAGCCAGGCGGCGCGTGATGCCGAAACCGCAACCGCTCCGGCCATGACCACCAGACCCAGCCCCATCCAACCGCCTCCGGAGCGCGGACGATTGGCCGCCAATCGGCAAGCCGTCAGCGGCAAAAGCAGAATCAGGCTGAATCCGGCCAGACAGCCAAACATATTGGCGTCATAAAAAGTTCCGCTTGCCCGGTACCGGCCCGGCGACCACAAAGAGAGCGGGCTGAATCCCGTCAGCCAGCCGCCCGTCTGCGCCGCCGCCAGCAGCAGATTCACTCCCATCCCCGCCGCCAGAATCCAGATCAGATTCCGGCGCAGGCGCGGGTCTTCAAGTCCCGCCAGAATAAAACCCATCAGAAAGCAAACACCCAGAAGCTTGAGCCAGTGGGCCAGCAGCAGCACGGATTCGCCAGGCGCCATCTGTCCCAGCCAGTAAGCAGGCACGAGCGTCAAGGGCGCAAACAACATAAATCCGCGCCAGCGGCGCCAAACTTTATAAGCTTCCGCGGGAACGAATTTTTGATGTGTGCGCCAGGCGCCGGCCAGAACCGGCAAGGAAATGACCGGCAGCAGGAAATTGGAAAACGTCAGGCCTGAAGACCAAAGCAGGCGAAAACCCAGAGTCCGGTGCAGGGAAAAATCCGGGGTTGCGATCAAGAGTGCGGCCAGCAGGCAGCGTCCCCAAACCCCATCCCGGCCGCATTGGTAAGCTGTCATCAATCCAATCAGCCCCGCCAGTGCCGCCGCTCCCAGCCAACCCCAGCGCACAATGAGCAGGCCGGAAGCCAGAGCCAACAGCAGCGCCGGCCCTTCAGTCGCTCCTATGCCACGCGGTGCAATCGTGCGGCTCATCTGGAGACGCCTCCGGCCGCCCACGCGGTCTGCGTTTCCCGCCGCTTGCTGCCTTCTCGCAACACCGATTCATAGACCGCAATGACCTGGGCAATCGTTGCCGGCCACGACAAGCGGGCCACTCGTTCCCAGCCCTGGCGGCGCAATCCGGTGCGGCGCTGGGGAAATTGCAGCAGTTCGGCCCAGAGTTGAGCCAGCCGGGCCGGAGTAAAGGGAGCTTCCAGCAGCGCGGCCGCGCCGGCGCAGGTTTCAGGCAGCGCGGCGCAAGCCAGGCTGAGCACCGGCGCGCCACACGCCATGGCTTCGAGCACCGGCAGTCCATAGCCGGCGTTGCGGTCGGGAAACAAGAGTTGCCGAGTACAGGAATAGAGCGCCACCAGATCAGCCAGCGGCACATAACCCAGCCAGCGCACCCGTTCGCCTAATTGCAGGGTCTGCATTTGCCTTAAGAGCGCCTGGGTCTGCTCGCGCGCCGGCCCGGCCAGCACCAGCAGCGGACAAAGTGCGCACGGCAGCCGGGCCAGCGCGGCCAATACCAGCAACCAGTCCTTGCGGCCTTCCAACGCGCCCACGCCCAGGCTAAACGCGTCCGGCAGGCGGTATTTCACCCGCACCCGCCGGCATTCTTCCGGTGAGGCGGGCTGAAAATCCGCTCCGGGTGGATAGGCAATGACGTGCACGCTCGCCCGGGCATGGGGAAAATGCCGTTGAAAACGCGATGCGGTATGCAATGAGGGAGTGATGATCGCATCGGCTTGGGCCGCCAGATGGGGCAGCCAGGTGCGCCAGTAAAAACGCGACAGGTTGGGCGCGAGTATCTGGGGATCATCGAGAACATTCAAATCGTGAACCGTGCACACCCGCCGTGCCGCGCCCCATAACGGAGGCGCGAACGCGGGCAGGTGCAATACATCAAGCGCATGGCGCCGCGTCCGCAGCGGCAGACATTGCTCACGCAGCATGCGCACCGGCGTGCGCAGATGAGCGGCGCCCGTAAGTCCCAGTTCCACGCAATGTATGCCCGCGGCCGTGCGCAAGGCCGCGCTCAATCCGAGAGCATAGCGTCCCAGGCCAGTAACTTCTCCCCGCGCGGCTTGCATATCCAGGCCTATTCGCATGCCAGTTCCGTTTTTGCCGCCGGGGCGGTGCGTGCGGGTAGCCGCATGGCCGTTTCGCGTTCCCGGAGTTTCCAGAAACGAACCAGGTCATAGTGCAGGCCGAGCAGGCAATACACCACTCCCGGCCAGCCATCGAGATAGGCGGATTGCCATAACAGGCGCCGGGCGAAATGCCCGCCGGCAATGCCCAGCATCCTGGTCCAGGAAAAGCGCCTCCCTTTTCGCCGCATGCCTTCGGCTTCGAGTGAGGTATAGGAATTGAACTTGGAATAATATTCGTGCAGGTTCCGGTAGGAATCGTGCAGCAGGGGGACGCGCAGATATCCCGCACGGCCATTGAGTTCAAGCGGAGAATGGATCGGCTGGTCTTGAAAGCGCCCGCATCCACGCCGGAAAAGCCGCACCGCGTTATAGTCGGGGTAATTTCCGCCATGCCGCAGCCAGCGGCCGAAGACATGATTTTGCCGGGGCAGAAAAAATCCCCGGTATTCTCCCGGATCGAGCAGCACGGTCCGGATTTCCCGCTTTAACTCATCGCTCAATCGTTCATCGGCATCTATGATCAGCACCCAGGGCGCGCGCGCTTGTTCCAGTCCGTAGTTCATCTGCCGCGCCGACCAATCAAAATGGCGGGCATAAATGCGGGCGCCCCTGTCGGCGGCGATGCGCCGCGTGCGATCCCGGCTATGGTCATCCACCACGATAATTTCATCCGCCAGTCCCCGCAGTGAGTCCAGACAGGCGGGCAGGTGCCGCTCTTCATCGCGCGTGATGATGACCGCGGAAAGCTGAAGCGGGCCTCGGGGTTCGGGTTGGAGCATCATAGACAACCTGTTTTTGGTGTCGCGGTTGATTCAGGCATGGGCGGCGCGGTAATTCTCCGCGGAGGGCTCATCGTTCATCGGCCGCGGAATGGCCGCGGCCGGCGGGGTCGCAAGCTGCCGGCCGGGGCAGTGATTGGCGATCATCGCCGCCGGCGGATTGCCGGGCTCGCGCACTTGCCGTACCAGCGTGGCCCACGCTGTTCGCCGACCGCGGCCATGCGCGGCCACCAGAAGCACCATGTCGCTCAGGCGCAGCCAAGCATCCAGCCATGGATTCTGGGTCCAGGCGCCGGTATCGAGAAAAACAAAAATATCGTTCTGGGCCAGTAGTTGCAGCGCCTGCGGCAGATGCCGGTCGCGAGCCGCCGCGATCACGGCAGGGCCTGCCGTGATCCCCGCTATCATTCCGGGCAGCAGATGGAAGGCTTCGGTTTTAGGGTTCGCAAGCCACTGCTCGAGCGTAAAGTCCAGAAATGGGCCAGCCGCCGGAGTTGTTTGTCGTTCATGGGCCTGAATCACCAACACTTTCTGTCCCATGGCCACTAACTGGCGAGCCATGGCCCAGGCCACTGTGGTTTTCCCCTCCCCGGGCAATAGGCTGGTAAAGGCCCAAATGCGGCGTGCGTCATTTTGCAACAGGCGCGCGGTGGCAAATTCGAGCTGAGAACTCCAATCGTGACTGTCAATGATGGGATTGGAGGTCGGAGCCGGTCGTGGCGCCTCGGATGCTGATTCCCGGACTGATACTGAAGCCATCGGCAAACGGGATGGCTCCCGCTCCCGCATAGGCTTCTGCGGGCACTGGCTGAATAGTTTCAATGATCTGCGGGATGCAATTGCAATATGCGGCAAATGAGCCCAGACCGGCAGCGGCAAGGGCTCGTTTGCCGGCAGCAGGATTGGATCCAGTTGGCGTTCACGCCAAAACACAAACGCCAGGGCCAACCCGCCGCCCACGGCGAAACTTAAACCCAGGTCCAGGAAAGGCCGTGGTGTTATAGGCCGGCGCGGAGCAAGCGGCGGCACCAGCACTCGCATCGCCGGGCCGCTGCCACGTCTGGCATCCCAATAAAGTTGGCTGGCTTGCAAACCGGCAAGCGCCTGATTCTGGCGGCGCAGTGCCAGGCGTAGTTGCCGGGCAGCAAAAATGCGATGGCGCGCCTGGGCCACGCGGGCCGATTGATGCCGCAACTTGCGGGCCAGCGCCGCTGTTTGCCTCTCGCGCCGTTCCAGGCGCACGGCGGCCCAGGACTGCTGGGCCGCGCGGGCTTTCGCCAGGCTCGCCTGCCAGCTTCGGATGCGGGCTTGCTGTTGCCGCACCGGCGCCGCGGTCGGAAGATAGATCCGGTTTCTGCGCGCCAACTCCGCCTCGGCCCGCGCCTGTTCCATTTCGAGCGGCAATAATGCCGGTACTTCGGGATTGGCCGGCGTGCCCTGGGCCACGCGCCTCTCTACCAGGAGCTCCTCGGCCCGCCACAGCTCCATCGCCAGCGTGTTCCATTTCTGCTGCCGCATCGAGAGCCGCCCCGCCAGCACCCAGGGATGCCGCTGGGCAAAGGCGAGGATTTTGCCCTGGGTTTGCGCTCGTTGCGCTAGTAAAACGCGGACTTGCCGGTTCAGCCGTTGCTGCTGGCGCCGCAGCATGGCCTGCGAATGCCGCCGCAAGCGGTCGTTGAATAAGCGCAATAGATTCTGCAAAAATTTCTGCGCCCGGCCAGGGTTGGCTGCCAGAAATTGGAGCGCCACCACCCGACTGCGCGGAATATAATTCACCCGCAATCGGCGTCGGAAACCCGCCGGCAGGCGCGGGTTGAGGGTGTGCCGCAATGCCGCGTTCCCGGCTGGCTGCCATGCTTGTTCCAGCAATGCGGGATCATGCAGCAGCTCCAGCCAGGAACTGCGCCGGGTTGTGACGGCCGGGGTCGTCGCGGGATTTTTTCTCCGGGTCAGCCGCTCCGGCGAGCGTAAAACGAATTCCGCGCTGCTGCGGTATTGCCGTGGCAGCCAGATCACCGCCAGCAGCGCGGCCGCGATCGTCGCCGTCCAAATGCCGTAAAATCCCCGCGCATGGCGCCGCAGCAGATCCCGGAAATCGGCGGTCTGCGCGGCGGGCTGGCTCCCGGCTGGGGCGGAATCGGCGCTCATCCAGGCGGATTCCGTTGGCTTGGGCGGTGAGGCATGAGTTCGTGGTTCCGACATTTTTTTTACGTTTGGAAGCGGTGAATCGCGGTTCGAATTAGTGAAAAATAATGACGCCGGTGGCGATTGTGACTCCGGCCGCGAGCGCGGTGCGCAGGCCGTGAATCAATGTCTCGCGCCCGAGGCTGGAGGGGATATAGACCAGATCGTTGGCCCGCAGCGTGGGATCGGGTGCACGGCCCGCCAGCACCGGCCCCAGGCGCAGGCGCCGGGTCATGCGTTGTCCC
>JAKAZV010000089.1 GCA_021826505.1 Acidobacteriota bacterium
AAGGCCGGGGTTACGGTACGGGAAACGGCGCTGCGGCCGGAAGATCTCGACACCGCCGATGAAGCCTTTATTTCTTCTTCTACCCGCGAATTACAGCGGGTCAGCCAGATAGATGACAAGCCCCTGGCCGGCGCCGGCCCGGTGCTGCCGCGGCTGCAAAAATTATTGACGGCCGATATTGAAGCCTATACACGACTGCATCAAAATCATCCCTCATGAGAGTGGCGGGGGCGTTTTTTCTTCGCCATTCCAGCGTTCGGCCTCGGCAATAAAATGGAAATTTTATTTCGCCGCCCACCAGAGCAGCAGAAAGAGCAGGAGCGGCAGCAAGGCCAGGCCGGTATAAAGCAGGCGCCGGCGGCGCACGGGATTGCGGCGCTGCTTCCATAGCCGCAACTCTTCCCGGTCGGCCACGCCGACCTGGTCCGGATGCTCGAGGTCCCAGGCAAACTCACGGGCGCTGGCGTAGCGGCGCGCGGGGTCGCGTTCGAGGGCGCGATAGACGATTTCCTGGGCCAGCGGACTGACCCGCGGGTTGCGTTCACGGGGCGGAATGGGCGGATTGAGGAGGCGATCGTTCATGACGGCAAACGGGTTTTCCCCCTCGAACGGAGCCGCACCGGTGAGCATTTCGTAATACATCACGCCGAGGGCATAGATATCGCTGCGGGCATCCCCGCGCTTGCCCCGCACCTGTTCAGGCGAGATGTAATCGGGAGTGCCCACCACCTGGCTGAGTTTGGCGAAGGTAATGCGGCGGGCGCCGCTCGAACCGGCAATGCCAAAATCAATCAAGACCGGATCGCCCGCGGCGGTGACCAGAATGTTTTCCGGCTTCAGGTCGCGGTGCACCACGCCCTGGGCGTGAATGTATTCGAGGATGCGGCAAAGCGCCAGGGTCATGCGGGTGGCGCGAGCTTCCTCCCAGGGTTGTCCGCGCACCACCATCTGGCGCAAGGGCGTGCCCTCGACCCAATCGGTGACCATATAGAGGCGGCTGCGCCGGGCATCGGACCGGGCATGCGCCACGCCCGGATGGTCGAGCTTTGCCACAATGGCCAGTTCGCGCTGAAAACGGTCGTAGAGGGCGGGGTCGCTTTCCACTTCGAAATGTGGAATCTTGACCGCGACTTGGGCGCCGTCGTTCAGGTCGGTGGCGCGGAAAATACTGCTCATGCCGCCGCGGCCGATGGCCTCATCGAGATGGTAATGGTCGAGGGTGTCGCCCGCCTGGAAATTACGCATGGATCAGGTTCCGGCTTGAAAAGTATAACGCTCAGCGATCCGGTTCGAGACTTTACCGGGTCCGGCCGGGTTTCAGCGAACCCGGTAGGCGCGGCCGCGATACATGGCCATGCGCTCGACTTCGAGCACGCGCACCAGGATGGCGCTGATATTATCCGAGCCGTCGCGATCCCGGGCCAGTTCCACCAGCCGCCGGGCGGCGGCATCGAGCGGGCGCGGCGCGGCCAGCTCGCGCTCCAGCGCCGGAACGTCGAGCGCGCCATGCAGGCCATCGGAACAGAGTAAAAACAGGTCGCCGGCGAGGAGCGGGAATTCATTGATTTCCGGCTGGACCATTAAATCAGCGCCGAGCGAGCGGGTCAAATAGGACTGCGTGGGCGCGGCTTCGGCCTCGCGGGAAGTTAATATGCCGAGCGCCGCCTGTTCGGCGGCGAAGCGATGATCACGGGTCATCTGGCGCAGGCTGCCGGCCCGCCAGAGATAGCAGCGGGAATCACCGGCATGGGCCAGAGTGGCGCGGTCCTGGTCCAGGGCAAGAGCCACTACGGTGGAGGCCATGGCGCCGCCGTGGGCGCCGCTCAGGCCGGCATCATGGATTTTCTGGTTGGCCAATTGCAGAAGTTTGCGCAGGCTGGCGGCGGGAGCATCGCGCGAGCCGGCCACGCCGCCGGCGATCACGTCAACCGCCATGCGGGAAGCGACTTCCCCGGCAGCATGTCCGCCCACGCCATCAGCCAGCACAAACAGCCATGGCCCGCCGGTTTCCGCATCGGCGGGGATATGCCAGCCGAGGGAATCTTCATTTAATTCACGGACTTTGCCGGGGTCCGTGTGCGAGGCAAATTGCAAGTGGAGCATCGTGGCTTCGATAAAAAATCAGGGAGGGGCGGCCGGGCTCTCCCCTCCCTGATGGGATCAAGGCTCAGGGTCAGACCGCCGAGGAGACCTTGGCGCTGGAGCTGATCAATACCGCTTTGCCTTTTTTCCGGCTGGCGGATTTAAAGTACCAGGCGCCATAAATGCCCCAGATGGCGGCAATGCCCAGCGCGGTGAGGGGTTCCAGCTTGGTGCCCAGGCCGAGGAACGGCTCGATAAGATAGAAGATCAGCAAGCTGGCATTGGCGATCAAACCGAACAGTGGCACGAGCATGTGCTTGACCAGCTTGAAATCGGGCCGGCCCTTGTAGGCCAGAATGCAAACCAGATTGCTCATGCCGTAGAGCAGGAAAGTGCCGAAATTGGAGGTAAGCGTAATGGCCAGCAGCGAGTTGGGTAAGTGCGAGAGCGTGGCAGAGCTGAAATATCCCCAACTCGACCAGAATCCCTGGGGCAGGGCGGCGATGGTGGCCTGCGTGGGCGCGCTGGCATCGGCGAAGACCAGCGACACCGCGGCGCAGCCGACGATGGCCGAAACCGTGGCCAGGGTCCAGATGGCTTTGTGCGGGGTGAGCTTTTCGCCATGCAATACGCCGAAGTGCTCGGGAACTTCCTCATCCTTGCCCATGGCATAGGTCACACGGGCGCCGGTGTTGATGCAGGCCAGCGTGGTGCCGATGATGGCGAGGAAAACCGTGGCCGCCTCGACCAGCATGAAGGCGCGGCCATGGCCGTTGAACAGCGCGTCACCCACCATCACCATCATGTCGCCGATGGGCGCGGCCGAGCCCACCGCATTCTGCATGGTATAGCCGCTGCTGAGAAAGTAATTGGCGCAGAAATACTCGATCAGATAACAGAACGCACCCTGAATCAGCAACGAAATGATGACCGCCTTGGCCACATCACGCCTGGGATTTTTGGCCTCGGCGCCCATCGAGGTGACGGACTCGAAGCCCACCAGGAGCAAAATTGCGACGGTGGCCTGGATCATCAGCCAGTTGAATTTGTGCATGCCCACCACCGATGCCGCGGAGCCATGCGAGAGGAAGTTGCCGGAACCATCGGTTTTGGGATAGGTGACGGCATAAGGCACCGGCTTGCCGTTGGGGCCCATCTCGGGCAGCGGAACGCCATTGGCGTCACGCTGAATGACCGGAGTCGCAACGCCGCTGATCATCTGGGTTTTGGTTTGAAACTGATAATCGTAGGCATTGCCGCTGGTGGCATCCCATTGGTAGCCGACGCTGCCGGGGGCATGACTGAGCCGATAATTCAGCGCCATGACGGAAAAGATCAGCAGGGCCGTGATCTGAATGACATTGATGGCAAAGCTGACGGCGGTCGAACCATTCACGCCGCGATAGGCCACATAGGCGATGCCAAAAGAGGCCACGATGGCAATCAGGCCCATGAAGGCCGGACCGGGGTTGGAGGCGCTCATGAAATTGGGCCAGAGGGTGCCGGCGATATAGCCGCAGAAAATGCCCAGCGTGGCGACCATGACGCCGGGATAGACCCAATAGTAGAGATGCGAAGCCCAGCCGACGATGAACTTGGAAATACGGGCATACTTCCAGCCCTTGTCGTGATTTAAAAACGCCTGCTCGGCAAAGTAGTAGCTGCTGCCGGTTCCGGGATACAGCTTGGATAACTCAGCATAGGATATCGCGGTGGCCAGGCAGAGCAGCAAGGCCACGAAGATGCCCAGCCACATGGCCGGAGCGGTGGCTCCGGTCGAGGCCTGAATGAAATAAGTCAGCCAGAGAAAGGCGCCGGGCGCGATCAGCGCCATGGCGTTCACGGTCAGGCCGGTCAGGCCCAGGGTAGGTTGAAAACTGGTGGTATTGGATGTGGTCTCCGCCATGCAAGCCTCCATACTACGGGGATCAAGATACCGAAGGACAAAGGTCCCGCGGTGTCAGGACGATCAAGGTCCCGAATGGAGCCATTGCACGGACAGGGTGCAAATGCGAGAAATTTTTCCGGCCGCGGCCCGGGGGAACTGGCCGCCGATCCTTCAGCCTTGAACCAGGACCGCCGGGCGGGCTGGATCATTTGCATCGGATCGCACCCAGATTGCAATGGACGGGGGGAAGAAGGCAAACGCAAATTTTCAATCTCCCGGATTCAAACTGTAAATAAAACCTAAGGAAAGCCTAAAGAAAGAATTTATAAGGCATGGGATTCAAATTTGGAATTGGACTTCCGTCATCAAATAACTCAAACATGGAATTACGATCCCCGCAATGATCGTTGCGATGGTTGTCTGATTACGATCCGGAGCCGGTCGTGGCGGACCGCAATCATCTTCTCGCCTCCCTGCTTGAGCGTGAGCCTGGTGTGGATTCAAAAATCACCGCCGCGTCGCGGCGGAAACGGAGACGAAACGATCATGCAATCAATCACTGCCTTTTTTCCGCGGCCGGCGAGCCTTCGCCGCCGGGGCTGGATTTTCTTCTTTTGCGCCGCCTTGGCCGGCCTGCTTGGCCCAACCCAACGGCTGGCGGCCCAGGTTTCATTAACCATGCCTTCCCCAATTGAAATTCCCGCCGGGCCGCTGGGGAGCTGGGGACTCTCCGGAGTCGTCAGCTATGCCGGCTTCGCCACGCCCGACCAATACGGAGCGGAAAAAAACGGCGGCGACCTGACCAACGGCTTCGCCATATTGCAAAAAACCACGGGGCAATGGCAATTTTTTGTCATGGCCGGAGGCTATGCCTACCCCGCCCTGGGCGCAGGCCGGTTGACAACCACACAGTACACCCAGTTTTTCGGCCTGGTGCCGGAAGCTTATGCGGAATATGTCTTCAATCCCCACTGGTCCATTGAAGCCGGCAAGCTGCCCACGCTCATCGGCCAGGAAAGCACCTGGTCTTATCTGAACTACAACATTCAGCGCGGGCTGGTCTGGAACGATATGGAAAATCTGGTCAGCCGGGCGGCGCAGCTCAATATGACCTACGGCAAATGGACGGTAAATCTGCAATATGGCGACGGTTTTTACGCCGGCTATCATTTTGGCGCGCCATCGGCCGCGATCGCCTATGCCATAAACGCCAAAAACACGTTTACCTTCGTTGCCCTGATCCCCAACAAGAACACGCCGCCCAACGGAACATTTTTTGACGCCAACGCACAGCTCTATGATTTCATGTACACCTATACCGGCAAGAACTGGTCGTGGACGCCCTATGTGATTTTCATGAATTCACCGGCTTCAACCGCGCGCGGCTACACTTCCGCCGCCAATGGCATGGGCTATGTGCTGCTGGGCGGATACCGCTTCAACCCGGAATGGATCCTGGGCATGCGGGCGGAATACGCCACCACCAACGGCTCACTGGCCTCGACCAGCGCCAATATGAATATTCTCGGCTACGGTCCCGGCGCCAAGGCGGCGACCTTTACCCTGACTCCGACCTGGCAGGACAAAGACCTGTTCGCGCGGGGGGAATTTTCCCTGGTGCATGCCATGGATTATGCCCCCGGCGCGGTCTTTGGCAAGGGCGGAACGGGCGCCAACGAATTCCGCGGCGCGGCGGAAATCGGAGTCACATTCTGAAATTAAGCTGCCCGTAAATTACAAGGTCATGGCCGGAGGCAACCGCCTCCGGCCATTTTTTTATCCTGCCAGTGGCGTAAGCGCATTCATATCCTCTATACTGGTGCGGCAGTTCCCAAGGTGATCCATGAATAAAGTTTTCTACCCTGTGGCTCGCATTCTGCTGGCATTGATTTTTGTGCTTTCCGGCTATAGCAAAATCATGCAATTTGCCGGAACCGAGGCGTTTATGGCCAAGCTGGGCGTGCCGCTGCCGGCGATCGCGCTGTTTCTGGCCATTGTGATCGAGCTGGCCGGTGGCTTGATGGTGATGGCCGGCTATAAGGTCCGCTGGGTGGCGGGTATTATGTTTTTGTATGTAATCCCGATCACTTACTATGTCCACCGCCATGACCAGATTCAGATCCTGAAAAACATTTCGATCATGGGCGGATTGCTGCTGCTGGTGGCGGGCGGCGCCGGCGCGCTGGCGGTGGATAAGAATTAATTCAGCGGCGGCGCCGTTCTCAGGAGCCGATCCGAACCGCCCCATTCCGCTTGAGCGCCTTTTATCCCATACTCGACCTGGATCTGGCGGCCCGGCGCGGGCATGAACCGGCCGCACTGGCGCGCGGATTGGCCGATGCGGGAGTGGCATGTCTGCAGTTAAGAGCGAAAAATCTGCCGGCCGCCCAATTCCTGGCAGCCGCGGACAAGGTATTGAACCGGCTGGCCCAGGCCCCAAATCCGCCGCGGCTGATCATCAACGACCGCATGGATATCGCGCTGCTTACGGGCGCGCAGGGCGCGCACCTGGGCCAGGATGATCTGCCGCTGGCGGCCGCGGCGCAATTGCGTCCGCCGGGATTTCATCTGGGATGGTCCACGCATCATCCGAAACAATTGAGCGCCGCGGCGGCGCTGGGGATCGCGGATTATCTGGCTTATGGACCCATTTTTGCCACCCATTCCAAAATCAATCCGGATCCGGTGGTCGGGCTGGAAGGACTGGCGCGGGCTCGCCAGCTTTATTCCGGGCCGCTGGCCGCAATTGGCGGCATTACCCCCCAAAACTGCACGCAGGTGATGCGCGCCGGCGCCAACCTGATTGCAGTCATCGCAGGCTGGCTGGATGATGCTGCCCCCCTGACCCGGGCCCAGGCCTATATGGACGCCTGCGCCGCGGCTGAAAATATCGCTTAGCTTTATAGAGCGGAAAAGCATAGACTGTCGCATTAGCGCGTTCTCGTATCCGACTTCATCCAATGGAAACAGCCGCTTCCCCCGTGAAACCCGGGTTTGTGCAGAGCCTGGGTCTGCTCAGCTCGACTTCGATCGTCGTGGGTTCGATGATCGGTTCGGGCATCTTCATCGTCAGCGCCAAAATCAGCCGGCTGGTGGGCTCGCCGGGATTATTGCTGCTGGTATGGCTGATCACCGGGCTGATGACCTTGATCGCCGCGCTTAGCTACAGCGAGCTGGCGGCCATGCTGCCCAAGGCCGGCGGCCAGTATGTATATTTGCGCGAGGCCATGGGGCCGGTTTTTGGCTTTCTCTACGGCTGGACCTTTTTTGTGGTCATGCAGACGGGCACCATCGCCGCCGTGGCCATAGCCTTCGCTAAATATCTGGGCGAGCTGGCGCCCTGGGTCTCGGAGCGGCACTGGCTGTTTTACCTGGGCCACCTGGGGCCGATGCCGCTGGGCATTAACACCGAAGAGTGCGCCGCGATCGCCGTGATCGCACTGCTCACCGCAATCAATGTGCGCGGGGTGAGAGCGGGCGCGCTGGTGCAGAATATTTTTACCACGGCCAAGGTGCTGGGCCTGCTGGGGCTGATTCTGCTGGGTTTGTTTTTTGCCCGCAATCACGCCGCCATCACCGCCAACTTTCATCATCTCTGGCAAGGCGCCGCCGGACCGCACCCCTACCCCACCGCCCAGGGCGTATTGTGGCTTTCGACACCGGCGATCATTTTTCTGGCCATGGTGGGGTCGCTGTTTTCTTCGGATTCCTGGTACAACATCGCCTTTGCGGCGGGAGAAGTGAAAAATCCCCGGCGCACCCTGCCCTGGGCACTGACGCTGGGCACGGCGCTGGTGACCAGCCTTTATATACTGGCTAATTTTGCCTATTTATTCGTGCTGCCCATGCACGGCTCCGCGGCCGCGGCCACGGTCATCGGCCGCGGCATACAACATGCGACCGAAGACCGCGTGGCCACAGCCATGGTCTCGATCAGCCTGGGTCATGCCGGCGCCGTGGTGATGGCGCTGGCGATTCTGGTTTCCACCTTTGGCTGTGATAACGGCCTGATTCTGGCGGGAGCGCGGGTGACCTACGCCATGGCCCGCGACGGCTTGTTTTTCCGCCGCGCCGGTGAACTCCATCCCCGGCATCGCACCCCTGCCTGGAGCCTGTGGGCGCAAGGCCTGTGGGCCAGCCTGCTCTGCCTGAGCGGCACTTACAACCAACTGCTCGAATATGTGATGTTCGCGGTGGTGCTTTTTTATATTCTGACCATTGCCTGTGTTTTCATCCTGCGCCGGAGGCGGCCGCAGTGGCCGCGCCCCTACCGCGCCCTGGGCTACCCCTGGCTGCCGGGCTTGTATATCGCGCTGGCTGGATTTTTTGACTGGCAACTGCTGCGCTACATGCCCGGGTATGCCTATCCGGGGCTGTTTCTGGTATTGTTGGGCCTGCCGGTGTACTGGCTCTGGAACCGCAGACCCAAAACTTCGGGTGATGCTCCGCTGACGGAACCTCTATGAACCTGTTCGCAAGAAAAGACATCCACCAGACCATTCAGGAAGCCACGGGCGAAACCCATGGCCTCAAGCGTGCCCTGGGCGCCTTTAACCTGGTCACGCTGGGCATCGGCGCCATCATCGGCACCGGCATTTTCGTGCTCACCGGGCCGGTGGCGGCCACGGCGGCGGGGCCGGCGATTGTGATTTCCTTCATCATCGCCGCCGCCGCTTCGGCCTTCGCCGGGCTGTGCTATGCCGAGTTTGCCTCCGTGATGCCCATCGCCGGCAGCGCCTATTCCTATGGCTACACCGCGATGGGCGAGATCGTGGCCTGGATCATCGGCTGGGCGCTGATTCTCGAGTACGCCTTTGGCGCGGCCACCGTGGCCGTCGGCTGGTCGGGGTATATCAATAATTTTTTACAGGGTCTGGGCATCAACCTGCCGCCGGCCTTGAGCGCGGCGCCGGGCACGGTGTTGGTGCTCACCAAGGGGCATTGGGTTCCCGCCATGTCCATGGCGCTGACGGCGTCAGCGCAGAAGTTAGCCGCCCTGCCGCATGTGACCGCCCGGTTTGATTTGTTTGCCATGCTGGGCATTCTGCTCATGACCGCGGTGCTGGTGATTGGCATTCAGGAATCCGCCAATGTCAACAGCGCGATTGTGGTCATTAAGGTTTCCGTGCTGATCCTGTTTATCGGCATCGCGGTGGTATTCCTCAGCCGCTCGCACTGGAGCGTGGCGATTCATAACTGGCATCCGTTCATCCCCCCCCAGTTCGGCTGGTACGGGGTGGTGCGCGGCGCCTCGCTGATCTTTTTCGCCTACATCGGATTTGACGCGGTTTCGACCGCGGCGCAGGAGGCGAAAAATCCCCAGCGGGACATGCCCATCGGAATTCTTGGCTCGCTCGTGATCTGCACCATCCTCTACATTCTGGTGGGCGGCCTGTTAACCGGCCTGCGCCCTTATTACACGCTGAACGTGCCCGATCCGGTCGCGGTGGGGGTGGATGCCACCGGCGTGGCCTGGGGCAGTTTTCTGGTCAAACTCGGCGCCATCGGCGGACTTTCGAGCACCATGCTGGTGATGCTGCTGGGCCAGTCGCGGATTTTTTTCACCATGTCGAAAGATGGGCTGCTGTGGAACTGGGCCGGCAAAATCCATCCCCGTTTCCGCACCCCGTATATTTCCACCATCCTGGTCGGCCTCTGCGTGGCCGCATTGGCGGCTTCGCTGCCGGTGGACCGGCTGGCCGAATTAACCAACATCGGCACCCTTTCCGCCTTTATCATTGTCTGCGCCGGAGTCTGGATCATGCGCCGGCGCGAACCCAATCTGCACCGGCCTTTTCGCACGCCCTGGGTTCCATTTGTCCCCATCATGGGCATTCTCATCGCCAGCGGCCTGATCCTGGCCCTGCATAAGATCACCAAGGAAGTTTTTCTGATCTGGCTGGCGATCGGACTGGTGATTTATTTCCTCTACAGCCGCAGGCACAGTCTGGTGCAAAAAGCCCTGGCGCAAAAAAACGGCGCGCCGCGGGCGCAATCGCAGGCGGGAAAGTAGCGCCACAAGTTTATTCTTTGTCCCCAAAGAGTTCCCATGCAGCCTTCGCCGACCGGCGCGGGTTGTCCGCACCCGTATACTGTTTTTGAATGTTTATGGCTTCGTCCCGGCGTCCATCCAGATCCTGGCTGCCCCGCACACGCTGGGGCTGGGTATTGTGCGTGCTGGGACTGCTGTTCGTCCTCTGGCATCTGCCCCTGCTGTGGCGGCGGCCGGCGTTTTCCGGCGCGGGATTTTTCAGCTTCGCCCTGGTGGTGGCGGGAGGGGCATGGCTGGTCCGGATGGGAACGCGAACCGTGCAGCGCTTCATGTGGGCGGTGCGCAACCGGCTGCTGGTCACTTATTTTTTTCTGGCCGCGATCCCGGTTCTGCTGACGCTCGCAATGTTCGCCATCGCGGGCTACATTTTTTACGGACAATATTCGATTTACCTGCTGGCGCGGGACTTTCGCGCCCGGGTCGAACAAGTGCGCGACGCCAACGCCATGGTGGTGGCGGCGCTGCGCGGCAATCAGAACCCCGAGCACATCGAGCGCTGGGCCATTTCCACTTACGACCATTACGTTTTTCATCACGGCGGCGTGCACAGCTATTTCTATAATGCCCGCGGACATTCTCCCGACCCTCATGCGCCGCC
>JAKAZV010000090.1 GCA_021826505.1 Acidobacteriota bacterium
CACGGTTTCCGCCATTTCCTGGCCGTAGGCGCCGATGTTCTGCACCGGCGCGGCGCCCACGCTGCCGGGGATGCCGCTCAGGCATTCGAGGCCGGCCAGACCGCGCGCGCAGGCCTGTTCCACCAGCTCATCCCAGACCACGCCGGCGCCGACCCGCGCGGCGCCGCTTTCCCGCCACTCGATGCCCGGAATCGCGATGCGCAACACCAGGCCCGGCCAGCCCGCATCGGCAATGAGGAGGTTGCTGCCGCCGCCCAGCACGGCCACCGGCAGGCCGCGGGCGCGCGCCCAGGCCAGCGCCCCGCGCGCCTGATCTTCGCTTTCGATGCGGCAGAAATAGCGCGCCGCACCGCCCATTTCAAGCGTGGTCAGGGGAGCAAGGGGAACCTGGTTCTCTATTATCAAGTTCATCAATCTGATCGTGCCGGCGCCGGCCATGCCTCTATAATTTAGCTGCAAAACGCTTTTCCGCCATGCGAAAAAACTCCCCAGCATCCCCGCCGGCGGCCCCGGCCCAGATTTTTTGCGGCGGGCATGTATTGCAGTCGGGCTTTCATGCCGCGCCGGAGTGGACGCAGGCGGTGGCCGTGCACGAGGGCCGCATCGTAGCCGCAGGTCCGGAAGCGCGGGTGCGGCGCGGCCTGCGCGCGCTGGAGCTTGCATGCGAGACCGTGGATCTCGCCGGCGGCTATCTGATTCCAGGGTTCATGGATGCCCACATGCATCCCCTGTTTGGCGCCGTGTTTCAGGACGACGGGCTGAAGCTGGTGGATGCGGGAGGGATGTTTTTAAACGACCCCGGCGCGGTGGCCGAGGCCGTCGCCCGGGCCCAGTTTCAACCCGCCGGCAAGAATGACTGGCTGGTGGGCTACGGCTGGAACCCGGAACTGGCACAGAATGGCGATTTCAACCGCGCCCTGCTCGATGCCGTCGCGCCGCATTGGCCGGTGTATCTGCTCTCGCTCGATGCCCACTTCGCGCTGGTCAACAGCGCGGGCTGGAAAAGGCTTCAGCCCCTGCGTTATCCCGCGGGCAGCGGTGAAGTGCCGCTGGACTCCCGGGGCCAGCCCCGCGGACTGCTGCTGGAAACGCCGCAGTTTATCGCCTCGCTCCAGGTGCTGGCGCAGATGCCGTACGAGCGCGTGGCCCGGGCCTTTGAGCGATTCCAGCAGGCCGCGCTGACGGCCGGACTGACCACGATTGCCGATATCATCACCGACCCCGGAGTGCTGGGCATTTACCAGCGGCTGCTGGAGGAAAACCGGCTGCGGCTGCGGCTTTTCGCCAGCCCCTACGGCCCGCTCGACTGCCATGCGGCGATGGCGGAACAACTGCGGGCCGCGGATCTCGATGCGACCCGGCTGGCGCTGGGGCCGGAAAAATATCTGCTCGACGGCACGCCCGGGAACCACAACGCTGCCTGGTTTCAGGTCTATGCCGATAACCCCTCGACCTCGGGCTACCTTACTTTGTCGCCCGATGCGCTGACGGCCGCGGTCGAGCGCGCCCACCGGGAAAAACGCGATCTCGCCCTGCATGCGGCCGGCGATCTGAGCGTGCATTACGCCCTTGACGCGATCGAGTTCGGCGCCCTGCGCCACTGGGGCCAGCATGGCGACGGACCGCTGCCGGCCCGCATCCGGATTGAGCATTTTGATAATGTGACCGCCGTGGACCGGGGCCGGCTGAGCGGCCTGGCCCGGCTGGGACTGCTGGCAAGCGTGCAGCCCACGCATTTTCATAAGGTATATCTGCGAGTGATTGAAAAAGTGCTGGGCCCGGAGCGCATGAAAAACGAATATCCGCTGGCCACGCTGGCCCGGGCCGGGATTCCGGTGGCGCTGAACTCCGACTGGCCGGCGGCGATGACCTTTGCCCCGCTTGAAATCATGGCCGCCGCGCTGGCCCACGGCGCTGAAAGCCTGGATGCCGCCGGCGCGCTGGCCGGCTATCACCACTGGAGCGCGCTGGCGCTGCGGGCCGAGGCCTGGCTGGGACGCATTGCGCCGGGCTGCGCCGCCGATTTTGTGCTGCTCAATGGCGACCCGCTCAAGCAGCCTCCCGAACAGCTCCACATACAAAAACTGTGGATCAACGGCAACCAACAAGCCGTTTAATCTGAATTCACTTCGAATCAGATTGCAAACCGCCAGATTGCAAGCCATGGATCAATTGTTCCGCCGCGGCGGCCGAGCCTCCGGCCTGATGGAGGGCGGCGACGAGGGCGGTGCCCACCACGGCGCCGTCGGCGAATTCCGCCACTTCGCGCACCTGGGCGGCGGTGGAAATGCCGAAGCCCAGGGCGATCGGCAACCGGGTCAATGGCCGGAGGCGGTTCACCAGCACCCGGGCGCCGGCGGGGACGCTGGCGCGGGCTCCGGTCACACCGGTGCGCGAGACGGCATAGATAAAGCCGCGGCTGGCCTGGCTAATCGCCGCAAGCCGGGAGTCGGGGCTGGTGGGCGCGGCGAGAAAGACGGGATCAAGACCGGCGGCGTCCATGGCGGCGCGATAGTCAGCGGCTTCTTCGGGAATTAAATCGGTGATCAGGCAGCCATCGGCGCCGGCGCGGGCCGCTTCGCGGGTGAAACTCTCCAGGCCATGCCGCAGCACCGGATTGAAATAACCGAATAAGAGAATGCCGGTTGCGGGCGCGCGCTCGCGCAGCCGCGCCGCCATGGCCAGAACCCGCGCCAGGGTCATGCCGGCGCGCAGCGCGCGCTCACTGGCGGCCTGGATCACCGGCCCGTCGGCGACGGGATCGCTGAAAGGAATGCCAAGCTCGATGATGTCGGCGCCGGCACGGGCAAGCGCGAGCGCGATCTCGAGGCTCGCCTCGGGAGTGGGATCGCCGGCGGTGATGTAGGGGATCAGGGCGCAGCGGCCGGCGGCGCGGGCGCGGGCGAAGAGGCCGGGGAAACGGCTCATAGCGCCATCTCCCGGCGCAGAATTTCCATATCTTTGTCGCCGCGGCCGGAAAGGTTCACGATGATGCCGGCTTCACGCGGCATGGACGGCGCCCGGCGCAGCACCTCGGCCAGCGCGTGGGAGGATTCGAGCGCCGCGATGATGCCCTCGGTGCGGGCCAGCTTCTGGCAGGCCGCGAGCGCTTCGCGGTCGCCGGCGCGGGTGTAAAGGGCGCGGCCGCGATCGTGCAACTCGGCATGTTCGGGACCGATGGAGGCATAGTCGAGGCCGGCGGAGACGGAGTGGGTCAGCGCGATCTGGCCATCGTCATCCTGCAGCAGATACGAATACGTCCCCTGCAGCACGCCGGGGCGACCGCCCTGAAAGCGCGCGGCGTGCTCGCCCAAAGCGGTTCCGCGGCCGCCCGCCTCGACGCCGATCAACTCGACCTGGGCGTCGTTGATAAAGGCATAAAAAAGCCCGATCGCGTTGGACCCTCCGCCGACGCAGGCGATGAGGGTTTGCGGGAGCCGGCCGGTTAACTCCAGATATTGGCGGCGAGCCTCCTGCCCGATGCAGGCATGAAAGTCGCGCACCATTTCCGGATACGGATGCGCGCCGAGAACCGAACCCAAAAGGTAATGCGTGGTTTCGCAGTGGGTGACCCAGTCGCGCATGGCCTCGTTGATGGCATCTTTCAAAGTGCGGCTGCCGCTGGAAACGCCGCGCACCTCGGCGCCCAGCAGACGCATGCGGGCGACGTTGAGCGCCTGGCGCTCCATATCGGTTTCGCCCATATAGACCACGCACTCAAACCCGAGCAGGGCGCAGACGGTGGCGGTAGCCACGCCATGCTGGCCGGCGCCGGTTTCGGCGATGATGCGCCGCTTGCCCATGCGCCGGGCCAGCAAGCCCTGGCCGAGACAGTTGTTGATTTTGTGGGCGCCGGTGTGCAGCAGATCCTCGCGCTTTAAATAAATTTGCGCTCCGCCCAGCTCGGCGCTGAGGCGGCGCGCGGGCGTGAGCGGCGTCGGCCGGCCGGCGTAGTTTTCGAGCAGATCGCGCAGCTCGGCCTGAAAAGCGGGATCCTGGCGCGCCGCCTGATACGCGGCGGCGAGCTCATCCAGGGGCGCGACGAGCGTTTCCGGCACATAACGGCCGCCATAGGGGCCGAAACGCCCGACGCTGCCGGATTTTTCCTGAGCGGTTAACTTCATGGGTTCAGCTTTTCTGATTCTGCCGCGTTTGCGGCAAAGTTCGCCTCAATCTCTTCCGGCTTGCGGCGGCGCAGTCTGGGACGGCCGGCTTTGGAAGGCATGCGGGAGCGGGGATAGACCGGAATGGGCTTGATTTTTTCGCCCTTCACCAGCCGCTCCACATAGCCAATGGGATCCGGCCGGGGCGCGCGCGGGCGGGTGATGCGGCGCAGCGGACGGGCAAAGCTGATGCGCGCATTGACCATGAAGTCGCGCAGCTTTTCCTCATCTTTCACCCCCGGTTCGCTTTCCACGCCCGAGGCCACGTCCACGCCCCAGGGGTTGAGCGTGGCAATGGCCAGCGCCACATTATCGGGACGCAGGCCGCCGCCGGCCAGCCAGGGCCGGCCCAGGCGCAGGCCGCGGGCCAGTTCCCAGTCAAAGGTCAGGCCATGGCCAATGCGATGCTCCCGGCGAGTATCCAGAAGAAACACATCCACCAGATCCACCCAGGGGCGGGCTTCGGCGGCGAGCGCGGCATGGTCAATTTTTTCCGCGCCCGCGCGCGGCAATTGCAGGACTTTGATCAGGGGAAAACCGCGGAGGGCTTCGTCATCGGGGCGAATGGCGTCGCTGTGCAACTGAAGCGTATCCATGCGCGCCGCGCGGGCGAGTTCGCGGATTTGCCTGCCCTCGGTCTGGGTAAAGACGCCTACCGTGCGCACGGCGGGCGGCAGCCCGGCCGCGATGGCGGCGGCCAGCTCAGGCTCGATTTTGCGCGGCGACTCGGGCGCAAAAATAAAGCCCAGCGCGTTAGCGCCCAGCTCGACCGCCAGATGCGCATCGGCGGCGCTCATGATGCCGCAGATTTTGATCCAGCCGCGCGGAGTGCGGGATTTCGGACGATGGCCGCTGAGGTATTCGCGCATAACGGCTAACCTGCCATGGCCGGATCCAGGCCGCGGCGGAGCGAACGCAGCGCCTGCCCCGGATCCGGGGCGCGCATGAAATGCTCGCCGATGAGCGCAGCGGTAAAGCCGGCGGCGCGCAGCTTTTGCAAACGATCCCGCGAGTCAATGCCGCTTTCGGCCACGGCCACGGCGGCGGGCGGGATGGAGGACGCCAGTTCCAGACAGAGCCCGGGGTTGACTTCGAAGCTGCGCAGGTCGCGGTTATTCACGCCGATCAACTCCGCCCCGGCTTGCGCGGCGAGTTGCAGCTCGCGCGCGTCGTGCACCTCGATCAGCGCCTCCAGCTCCGCGCGGCGGGCCACGGCGGCGAGCCGGTTCAACTGGTCATTATCGAGCAGGGCCACGATCAATAAGACTGCGTCGGCGCCGGCGGCGGCGGCTTCCCAGATCTGATATTCGGAAAAAATAAAATCCTTGCGCAGCACGGGAATCGGCACCACCGCTCGCGCCTGCTGTAAATCTTCCAGGCTGCCCAGAAAAAAATCTTCTTCGGTCAGCACCGAGAGCGCGGCGGCGCCGGCCTCGGCATAGCCGCGCGCAATCGCGGCCGGCTGGTAGTGGTCGCGCAGCCTGCCGCGCGAGGGCGAGGCCTGTTTCAGCTCGGCGATGATGGCCGGCGCCGAAGCGCCCGCATGCCCGCGCAGACTGGAGGCGAAGCCGCGCCGCGACACGCGCGCGGCCGCGCGCTCAAGCTCGGCCTGGGAACGGCGCGCCGCGGCAGCGGCTACCCTCTCCTGCCGCCGCCGCAGGATGCGCTCGAGAAATTCCCGCCCGGGCGGGACGGAGATTGAGGCCATTTCCGGCATAATGCTCAGGGTTTCATTGTACCGATTCAGGGCAGAGCGGCGCGATAAGCATCGCACAGCGGCGTTCCAAAGACGCGGCCCGGTTTGATTCGATCGCTCCGATTGTTCACCGCAAACTCACCCAGCCGCAGGGCCTATACTGCTTCCATGCCCCGTTCGGCCAGACGGCTCAATGCCGAAGATCTGTACCAGCATGCGGTGCGCCTGCTCGCCCGGCGCGGACGCACCCGGGCCGAGCTGAGCCGACTGCTGGCGCCGCGCGCGGCGGACGCGGCCAGCCTGGAGCCGGTGCTGGCGCGGCTGGCCGGACACGGCTATCTGGATGACCGCAGGTTTGCCGAAAGCCTGGCCCGCTACCAGCACGACCAGGAAAAATTCGGCGCCCAGCGCGCCGGGCGCGAGCTGCGCCGGCGCGGCGTGGCGGAGCCGGTGGCCAGCGCCGCACTGCGCCAGGTGTATGCGCCACGGGATGAAGCCGCACTGCTGGCGGCTTATATACGTAAAAAACGGCTGACTGCTCCGGCCGAACCCCGCGCCGCGGCCCGTCTGTTCCGCCGCCTGCGCCTGGCGGGCTTTACCAGCCCCGCGATCTGCGCTTGCCTGCGCCGCTGGCGGCTGGACAGCGAATGGATTGATGCGCTCGCGGAGAGTGCGGAAGAAAATTCCGAAGAAGAGGCTTGATGCGGCGCGGAATGCGGTTTTCAGCGGAACATGGCAGGAACTCCATCCCTCTGCCAGTGATCACGCACAGCTTGGCCCGCGACTCGGCCCGTGCGCCGTTTTGTACAATATGTTGTACAATTTATGCATGGCTTCTTTGCCCATCAGTGAATTCCGGACAAAATGTCTGCAGATCATGGATCAGCTTCCGCCTGAAGGCATTATCATTACTCGTCATGGACGGCCCATGGCACATATATTGCCCATCTACGTAAATCCCGCTTCCCGCATCGGCTCAATGCCAAATTTAATCATTAACCCTGAAGACGACCTTCTTTCAACGAACGAGAACTGGAATGCTGCTTCTGGATACTCATATAATCCTGTTCGCACTCACCGGCCAACTCGCACCGCGCGAGCAAAAACTACTCACCGGCGATCCTGAATGGAGCATTGCCGCAATTTCACTCTGGGAAATTTCGAAGTTACACCAGAAAAAGCGGTTGGCCATGGATTTCAATCATCCCGAAATGATTGCATTCCTCAATAGTCTGAAAATTTGGCCATTAACCCTGGAAATTTGCCAACGCATGGTCAAGCTGGATTTTGAATCTGATCCAGCAGATGAGTTAATTGCCGCCACCAGTCTTGTGCATTCCCTGCCTTTAGTTACGCGGGATGAAAAGATCCGGCGTTCACGCCTCTTAGTTTTCCCGATCTGAAGCCGGCGAGCCAATTCCGCTCTAAACTCCAAACTATTGCCAGCGAAACCACTTCAGCGCGAGCACGAACGACAACCCTCCCCACAGCGCCAGCACCAGCAGCCGCATGCCCTGCGCGCTGAGCGGCTGGCCCTGCAGAATCACGCTGCGCAGCGCGTCGTTGACGGCGGTCAAGGGCAGCAGCCGGATCCAGGGCCAGAGCGGACGGGGAAACCTGCGGTAGGAAAAAAACACCCCCGAAAGCACCCACATCGGCATCATGACCGCATTTAACAGCCCGCTGATGGATTCGATTTTGACCGCGCGGCAGGCGGTGAGAAGGCCCAATCCACCGAAGCTGATCGCGCCGGCCGCGCCCAGGATCACGACCACCGCCAGCGAACCCGCGATGGGCATGTGGAACAGCCAGACCCCGGCGCCCAGCAACAGTCCCACTTCGAACAGCATCAGGATCAGCCGGCTGGAGCCCAGCGCCAGGAGAAAATCGCCGCGGTGCATGGGCGTGGCGATCAGCCGCTTCAGCAGCTTGCGCTGCCGCATTTCGACCAACGCGAAGCCGATGCCCCACATGCCGGAGTTCATCAGGTTCATGCCCAGAAGGCCGGGAATCAGAAAGTCTATATAGCGCGTTCCCGGCGCCCGCAGCGTCTGGTTCCGCGCCGGCAGCGGATTATGCCGGCCAGCGGCCTGCTCAAGAATCGCGCCCACCCGCGCCCGCGCCAGAGCCGCCGTGGGCCGCGAAGGATCGTAGTTGTACCGCAGACCGGGCGAGGCGCCGGAGGGAGCTGATGCGCCGGCGACGATTAGATCGTAATCGCCCATGCGGAACCGGCGGGCCGCCTGGCGCGCCGTCAAAACCCTGACCCGCACATCCCCGCGCCGCGCCAATTGCGCCGCGATCCATGCGGACCGCGGCCCCCGCACCACGGCGACGCGAACCTGCGGACGCGCCGGACGGCGGAAGGCGATGCCCAGACCGATGGTCAAGATCAACGGGAAGGCGATGACCCAGAAGATCACCTCCGGCTCGCGGCTCAGCTCCAGGAGCCGCGCCCAGAGCAGTTGCCGGTAGCCGGCCCAGCGTCCGTTATGCAATTCCGTCCGCATATTTTGTCAAACCCGGCAGACCGCACCGCTCATTCCTCGCGCAGGCTGCGGCCGGTCAAGTCCACGAACACATCTTCCAGGCTGGCCTGGCGGATTCCGATCCGCGCCGCCGTGCGGTCCGCCCGCTGCAGCGCGGACAGCAGTTCCGGCAGCACCGCCTGGGGATCATTGGCCAGCAGCTCATAGCTGCCGTTCGCGCCATGCACCGCGCGCACGCCCGGCAGCCGGCGCCAGACGTCCGGGCCTTCGGGCAGATCCGGATCCAGCGTCAATTCGATGGCATGACTATTGCCCAGACCGCGGATCAAGCCCGCGGGCGTGCCCTCGGCGATGATTTTGCCGTGATCCATGATGGCCAGCCGCCGGCAGAGCCGCTCGGCTTCCTCCATATAATGCGTGGTCAGGAGCACGGTGCCGCCGCGGGCGAGAAAGCCGTTCACGATTTCCCATAACTGGCGGCGGCTCTGCGGGTCGAGGCCGGTGGTGGGCTCATCCAGAAAAAGGATTTTGGGGTTGCCCACCAGAGCGGTCGCCACCGCCAGGCGCTGCCGCTGCCCGCCCGAGAGCCGGCCCACGCGCGCCGCTGCCTTTTCTTCCAATTCGAGCTCGCGCAGTACTTCCCCGACCGGGCGCGGATGCCGGTAAAAAGCGGCAAACAGCCGCAGCGTCTCGCGCACGGTCAGCTTTTCGCTCAGCCGCGTTTCCTGCAGCGAAACCCCGAGCTGTTCGCGCAGTTCGCGCTCGCGGCCCGTCCAGCCTTGGCCCAGAATTTCGATGCTGCCGGCGCTGGGCGCGAGCAGGCCCTCGAGCATTTCAATGGTGGTGGTTTTGCCGGCGCCATTGGGCCCGAGCAGGCCGAAGCATTCCCCGGCCTGGATTTCAAGATCAATGCCGCGCACCGCCTCGACCGGGCCCGCATAGGTTTTGGCCAGGCCCCGCGCGCGCATCGCCACAGCCGCCGGGGTTCCGTTTTCATGGACCGGCATAGTATGAATTTGCATTCACAGAGCCCTAATTAATATTCCGGCAACTGAAGCCTAGAACCTGTCTCATAAAGCCATGTCTACTAAAATTCACATCATGCATGCGGCTTTTCTTTCGCTCACAATTCCGCCCACTACACGGAATTGTTTCGCTGGAAAAGCCGCAAACATACCCTGATCTGATGACATTCACCATTTATGAGACAGGCCCTAAGCCCGGCAATCATCCGATAATGCTTGAAATTTCGCGTGACAAGCTGATAAGACAGTTCAATCGCTGTGGCAGCTATCAGCGCATCGAACACATGAAGCCCATCTGATTTTGCATACGCCTTGAGCAATTCATACGCCCTGACGCCGATATGATCGCTGAGCGGTATCACTGAAATTTGAGAGAGAAAACCATCAATGACCGTCAATTCGCGTTGATTCCTCGCGCCCGCAATGAGTTCCATTGCGGTAATTTGAGAAAGCATCCAAGGCTCTAATAAATGATCTAAATACTGAATTGCGGGCTGGTGTCCCCGGGAGACATCAATCAATACATTGCTGTCAATTAAGCAAGGCATGCGCTTGATAATGGGCACCGACGGATTCAGCCATGAAGATTCCCGCGCAGCCGGTTCACATAGGCAATACTGTCCTTCATTTCTTCACGGTCTTTCCAAATTCCGGAAAATGGTGAATCGGCAATCCTGGGCGGTTTTACAGCTGCAGGCATTGGCTCACGAGGCAGGCTGATTTCAACTATCGCCCCTTCCTGAATTGCCACCTTCTGAAGAGGCTTGAACACGCCATGTTCATATTTTGCAGGGATTGTCATGAACCCAGTTTACGCCGGATGCGGCTCAGCCACTTTTTAAGACAAAAAAATGCGCAGTCCGGAGGCCTGCGGTCCCGACTGAGGCCTGAAGCAATGCTCAAGCCCTAACCTCTTTCACTGAACATCACGCAGGCAGGCACTTCGATTACGCCTGATTAGGACGAGTCCTGGAAGGAGCATCGCCCTTCGGCCTACGACTTCGCATGGCCTTCCAGAGACTCGGCCGGGGCACCGTCATGACACCGCGCCCTCAGATCGGTTAAAATGAGAACCACGGACTTTCCCTGTCGGGAACAAGTCCGGCGTCGGGGCGTGGCTCAGCCTGGTAGAGCACCTGGTTCGGGACCAGGGGGTCGGAGGTTCAAATCCTCTCGCCCCGACCAATAAAATCAAGGATTTACAGGCGCTTTTACGCATTAGAAAAAGCCACTGTAG
>JAKAZV010000007.1 GCA_021826505.1 Acidobacteriota bacterium
GCGACTTCGGTGGGAATCCAGGTCAAAGGTGTGAGGCGCGGCAAAAAAGCGGTCCCGCCGTTGACAAGTGTTAATATGCGGTTGATTCCCGCTGGGTTTGAATGCGCGGGAGCAGATTGTACGGGACCATACCTATGAAAACCGCGGCTTTTTCCGGCTGGCTTCGGAGTCTTCTCGCTCCATGCCGGTTGTCTTTTTTGATCTTGATGGTTGGGCTTTCGGGCCTTTGCGCCCAGGCCTCGCGGCCGGCTCAGTCCAGCCATCGCCCGCGGTCAACAGCCTCGGCCTGGCCCGCGCCGGGCCGGCGCCGGGTTCTGCGCCGGGGCTGGCAAATTCGCTCCTCCGCCGCCATCACCGCCCCGGACGCCCGCGTTTCCAGCCCCGGCTACCATCCCCGGGGATGGTTTGCCGCCGAAGTTCCCGGCACCGTGGTCGCGAATCTGGTCCGCGATCATATTTATCCCAACCCCAACTACGGCATGAACTTTCGCGCCTTTCCCGGCGAAACCTATCCCATTGGCGGCAACTTCGCCAATATTCACATGCCGCCCGACAGCCCTTATCGCGCGGCCTGGTGGTACCGGAAAAATTTCCGCCTGCTTCGCGCGCCGCGCGGCCGCCAGCTCTGGCTGCATTTTAGCGGCATCAACTTCCGTGCCGCGGTCTGGCTCAATGGACGCCGGATCGCCACTTCTTCCCGGATCGCCGGAACCTGGCGCACCTACCGCTTCAACATCACCCGGTTTGTGCGCCCCGGAATCAACACGCTCGCCGTCAAAGTCCATGCCCCCACGCCCACCGATCTGGCGCTCAGCTTTGTGGACTGGAACCCGCTCGCGCCCGACAAAGACATGGGCCTGTTTCGCCAGGTCTATCTCACCAGCAGCGGCCCGGTGGCGCTGGCTTATCCGCAGGTAACCACGGCGCTCGATCTGCCTTCATTCGCCGCCGCCCATCTCACGCTTGCGGCCCATCTGCTCAATCCCGGCGCTCAGCCGGTCACGGGCACGCTGGTGGCCCGCATCGGCCGATTGCGGGTATCGCGGCAGGTGACGGTACAGCCCGGCGGCAATCTCCGCGTGGTCTTGCGCCCGGGCCGCTATGCCGCCCTGAATCTGGCCCATCCCCGGGTATGGTGGCCTTATCTCGAGGGCCCGCGGAATCTTTACCATCTGCGGCTGGCGTTTCTGGTTCACGGCCGCGTCTCCGACCGGCGGAGTGTCACCTTCGGCATCCGCTCCATCACGTCCCGCGTCAACGCCGCCCGGCACCGCATTTTTTACGTCAACGGCCATCGCTTTCTGATTCGCGGCGCCGGCTGGGCCGCCAATATGCTGCTTCGCGTCAACCACCGCAACGAGCGCGAGCAGCTCGAATATGTGCGCAACATGCATCTGAACGCGGTGCGGCTCGAAGGCAAGCCCATGGACCAGTATTTTTACCGGGAATGCGACCGGCTGGGCATACTCGTGCTGCAGGGCTGGGTCTGCTGTTCGCACTGGCAGTTTTACAAAACCTGGAAGCCGGCTGATTTCACCGTCGCCGGCGACTCGGCCCGCGATCAGATCCGGCGTCTGCGCAACCACCCCAGCCTGGCGGCTTTTCTCTATGGCAGCGATGTCGCGCCCACCGGCAAAGTCGAAGACGTTTACCTGCGCGCCCTGCATCGCCACCACTGGCCCAACCCCTACATCGCCGGCGCGGGCTCGCAAAAAACCCAGATCGGCTGGACCGGCGTCAAAATGAGCGGGCCGTATCAGTACGTCGCGCCCTCCTATTGGGAGCTCGATCATCATAATGGCGGGGCCTTTGGCTTCATTACCGAAACCAGCCCCGGCCCCGCGATTCCGCTGGCCGCCTCGCTGCGCCAGTTCCTGCCGCGCGCCGACTGGTGGCCGATTGATCAGGCCTGGGACTATCATGCCGGCGGCGGACAGTTCAAAAACCTCGACTACTATGTTCAGACCATGACTCGCCGCTACGGCGCGCCCCGCAGTCTGCGCGACTTTGAGCGCAAGGCCCAGGCCACCGATTACGCCGGCGAACGCGCCATGTTTGAAGCGTACGGGCGCAATAAATTTACCTCGACCGGCCTCATACAGTGGATGCTCAGCAATGGCTGGCCCTCCATGATCTGGAATTTATATGACTTCTATCTGCGGCCCGGGGGTGGCTATTTCGGCGCCAAAATCGCCTGTCAGCCGCTGCACATCCAGTATTCCTACGACGATGGCTCGATCTGGGTGGTGAATTCGCTGCTCAAAAATTTCACCGGCGACCGCGCCTCGGTTTCGGTCTATGACTGGAATCTTCACCGGGTGTTTCACCAGCAAGTCATCGCCAGCCTGCCCGCTAACCGTTCCGTCAGGGTGCTGCAGATTCCCGCGCTTCCGGGCTTGTCCACAACCTATTTCGTGCGGCTGCGCCTGACCAGCCCGCGGGGCCGCGTCATCAGCCGCAATTTTTACTGGCTTTCGACCCAGCCCGATGTCTTCAACTGGAAAAAATCCACTTGGTATTACACTCCTCTGACCGGCTTTGCCAACCTGAAAGCCCTGCAGCATCTGCCCCCGGTCAAACTGACGGCGCGGGCCACGGGCCGGCAGCGGCATGGCCTCGAAGTGGATCACATTACGCTGCGCAACCCCAGCAAAAACCTGGCCTTTCAGGTGCACCTGACGGTGCTGCGCGGCCGCCGTGGTCCCGATATCCATCCTCTGCTCTGGCAGGACAACTTTATCGAACTCATGCCCGGCGCACAGCGCACCCTCCGCGTTCGCTATGCCGCCGCGCGGCTGCGTGGCGCCCGTCCGGTCATCCGCGTGGGCGGCTGGAATATTCAACGGGAATATATTCCCGTGCGTTAATGGCCGCCTGACCGGCGTATGAATATAAAAGCGGCCGTGCCGCGGCTGCTTGGATAAAACCTTGCCTTGCTATGGTTTACAATAGCTTCGCCGGTGGCTGTCTTGCGGCCGGGCGTGAAATTAATTTGCAGTTTCGAGCGTAGCTAAGAATGGATCCAGATCGTGGCCGGAATGATCAGCGATGTGGAGTTGCAGCCAATTCTGAACCGGGCGCGCCAGGGCAATGGCGAGGCCTGGGGCGAGTTGTATCAACTCTATTCGCCCGCCATCCAGCGGTTCTGCCGCCATACTCTGGGTAATCCGGAGGATGCCGAAGACGCCACGGCAGATATTTTTATCAAACTGCGGCAAAAACTCGATCAATACGACCCCGCCCGGCCCTTCAGCCCCTGGCTGTATAAGGTCGCGGGCAATCATTGCTGGGACCTGCTGCGCCAGCGCGGCCGCCGCGGTTTTGAAACCGGCGAAGTCGAGGAAATGCCGATCCCCTCGCAGGACCCCAGCCAGCTGGAACAGTTGATTACCACGCAAACCAGCGAGCAGATGCGGGCGGCGTTGAACAAAATTTCCGAGCGCGCCCGCATGGTGCTGGTGCTGCGCTACTACAGTGATCTTTCCTACGACGAAATTGCCCAGACCCTGGAGCTGCCCCGGTCATATATCGGGGTAGTATTGTTGCGGGCGCGGCAGCAACTGCGCGCCGCGCTGCGCCCGGGCGAGTCTGGCGGGGAGGCTTATGAATAAGGAATTGCCCATGCCCGAGCATATGGATGAAGCCATGGCGCTGCTGTGGCTGGAAGGCGAACTGGACCCCAGAACCAGCGCCCGCTGGCGCCAGCATGCCGGCGCCTGTCCGCGCTGTCATCGCCTCAGCCAGGCCCTGCGCAATGAGACGCTGTGGCTGCGCGAAAGTCTCGGCGCCGTGCCCGCCCCGGCCCACGCCCGCCATTGGGCCTTGTGGGCGGCCCTGGCCGGCATCGCCTCCGCCGTGCTGGGAGTTTTTGCCTTCTGGTTGCTGCTGCTTCGCCCCTGGATGCAGGGTCTCGATCAGATGGGCATGAACGGACAGAATCTTATGAATACGGTGATGTTCAGCGCCATGTTCTGGCGGGGTTGGGCTTCGCTCAACCATTTGCTGGAAATTCTGGGCCCGGTGGCTTTCTTCGCCAGCGCCTGGCTGCTGCTGCGGCCCCAGCGCGCCCAGCGCCGGCGGCTGGCGGCGCTGATTCTGCTGCTCGGCCTGGGCGCCGTCATCCATGCTCCGCGGCTGCTCGCCGCGCCCGCTCCGGCGGCCCTGCCGGCGCTTAAAATTATTCATTTGCCCCTCTATGTGCACAGCAAGACGCCGTTCATCCTTCCCGCCGGCGAAACCGTCGCGCACGACCTGATTATCTGGGCGCCGCAGGTGCGCATTGACGGCCAGGTTCAGGGCAATCTCATCGTCTGGACGCAATCGCTCACCGTGGATGGCCAGATTCAGGGCGATCTGGCGGTCTGGGCGCAAAACCTGCACCTCAATCCCGGCGCCCGCGTCTCCCGGGACGTATTCAGCTTTCTCCAGAATGTGAATATTGCCGGCCTCGTCCGGGGTTCTTTTTATGACTGGTCGCAGCACAATACGATTACCAGCCAGGTGAACGGCAGCGCCTTTTTCTGGTCCCAGGATATGAACCTGGAGCCGCAGGCGCAGGTGGGCGGCGACGTCGTCGGCATAGGGCAGTTGATTAATTTACAAGGGCTGATCGGGCATAATGTCCTGGCAAAGTTTCAGAACAGTGATATTTCCGGCCAGATTCATGGCTCGGCGCGCCTGTTCGGCAATACCCTGGACATCGGACCCACGGCCCGGCTGGCGCAAAGCATCTACTTTAAAGGCAAACAGCCGCCGCATGTTTCCCGCCAGGCACAGTTAAGCCATCCAGTGAGCTTTGTCCGCTTGACCCGGAAATCGCCCTGGGGGAAGGCCAAATTTTATTGGCATCAGGCGCTGTGGTGGGCGGCGGAGCTGCTATTCGGGCTGGTCTTTCTGGCCTTATTTCCGAATTATTTTTCTGCCGTGGAGCGGCTGACGGCTCGGGTGGGTTTATCGCTGGGCATCGGCATCATTGCCCTGGTGGCCACTCCCATCATTGTGGTGCTGGCGGGCATCACGATCATTGGCCTGCCGCTCTCGCTGGTGCTGCTGTTTTTATATTTGATCGGCTTGTTCTTCGCCGAAATAATGATCGGCAACTGGCTGGGATTGAGCCTGCCCGGTTCGGCCGGCACATATTGGCATCAGGCTCTCCGTCTGGCGCTGGGCCTGCTCATCGTCCGCGTGGCCGTGAATATTCCCTGGGCCGGCGGCTGGGTTCTGTTTGCAATCCTGATCTGGGGCCTGGGTTTGCAGGCAATCGCCTTGTACCAGTTTCTGCGCCGCCCGGCGCTGACTGCATAAACCGCGGCGCGGGCCGCGCCCTGTGCGAAGTTATTGCAATACCAGTTTGTGCCGGCCAATGAATATGAGAACTTTCGTCCCTTGAGCCAGTACGCGCAAGGGCGTCGGATGCCGCATGGCAGCATCCCAGACCGCCTTGGTCGTTCCCTGGGACTGACCCGCCTGATTGTAAACATGAAAAATCAAGGCATGGTGCGCACCAGGGGCCTTGGACAATCCAAAGCCAAAGCTGCCCACTCCCAGGTGAATGGCGCCCAACTTGATCGGCGTTTCCGAAATCAGCATGCCAATGTATTTCTGGCGTATATCGGAACTGTAACCGCTCGTCGCCAGTAATCCGATCAGCACCTGTTGCCGGGGGCCCTTCTGCAGCAGCACGGCATGATAACGCTCGATGGGAATGGCATTGCCTTCCAGGTAAAAGCTGCGGGGCAGCGCCTTCTTGAATTTCACTCCCGCCAGCCGGTGCCAGCCGGCGTGGGTCTGGCCCCAGACCATACCCGCCGAGAAGAGCATCAGGAAAGCGATCAGGGCTGGGTGCCACCGTGAATGAGCGAAGCGTTGCATGCTGGTTCTCCTATGCAGATTGCACAATTTCAGCCTAAAGTCTTGGCCCGTGATATTCAAGGGAAAATAGCGGCATTGATTCATTAACTTCACTCCCCGGCTTGCCCGTGGGCGGTGAAGGTGGCTTTGCGCCGGGTTCGCTACAATCAAAGAAATGCAGAAGTTCTGGGAAGATTCCGCGATTTCCGCCCGTCCGCCCGTGCCGCACACGGTCTTGCCGGCCGAGGCGGTCGTCCGCCACCAGGGCCGGGAAGTGCGCCTGCGGCCGGCCACCATTCTGGCGCCCATGTCGGGCATTACCGACACGGTTTTCCGCCGCTTCATTCGCCATGAAAATCTGTTGGACTGTGATTCTGCGCCGGAGGAATCGCTTTCTCCCGTGCGCAGCGGCTGCGGCCTGATCATGACGGAATTCACCAGCGCCGATGGGCTGGTGCGGTCGGAAAAAGTCGCGCGCCGCTATCTCAGCTTTGAAGCCGACGAGCACCCCATCGCGGCCCAGCTTTTTGGCAGCGATCCGGCGGCCCTGACCGATGCCGCCCGGGTCGTGCAGGGTATGGGCTTCGACATCGTGGATCTCAACCTGGGCTGCCCGGCGAAAAAAGTCGTGAAATGCAACGGCGGATCGGGGTTATTGCGGGATCTGCCGCTGTTGCGCGGGCTGTTTACCGCTATTCGCGCCGCTGTGGATATTCCCTTCACGGTCAAATTCCGCGCCGGCTGGGATGAAAAAAACCTGGTGCATCTGGATCTGGCAAAAATGGCCGAAGACTGCGGCGTCAATGCCCTGGCGTTGCATGCCCGCACCCGCGCCCAGGGTTATTCCGGCACGGCGCGGTGGGAGTGGATCGCCCAGGTGAAACAGGCGGTGAGCATTCCGGTCTGGGGCAACGGCGATATCCGCCGCCCGGAAGACGCCGCCGCCATGGCCGCCTTTACCGGATGCGATGGCATCATGATCGGCCGCGCCGCCGCGTCCAATCCCTGGATTTTTCGCCAGCTTGAATCCTATCGTCTGACGGGCGCTTACGCCCAGCCCGGCGATGCCGAGCGCGGCCGGCTGATGCGCAATTATTTTTCCCGGCTTTGCCAGGCGCGGACGCCCGGCGGATTGGGCAAAATGAAGCAGTTCACCGCCTGGTTCACGCACGGAGTGCGCGGCGGCGGTGAGCTGCGAAATGCCGTCTATCAGGCCAGCTCTGAATCCGAAGCTCTGGCCCGTGTGGAAGACTTTTTTGCCGTCGCGCGGGCCTGAGCTGTGCCGCCGAAAAAATAGATCCCGTCACTGCCTCGCTTTTTTCATCTTCATTCCACCGCCGCCCACAGCTCCCCCGGCCATGGCGCAGCCCAGCGAAATCAATGCCAGCCAGAACCCGGCCCAGGTTACGGCGCTGCCGCCGGTTTTTGCGCCGCTGGACACATTTTTGCCCAGGTTCGTTGCCGTTCCGCCCAGCCTCGAGTAATTCGGCGCCATGCCGTGTATGATGGCGCTGGCTCGCGCCGTGGATATGGCGGCGTCATGGGCCAGTGCCGTTGCGGCAGCGCCCGGATGGCCCGCTGTCAGCTGTCCGCCGATGATGGCGGCCTGGGCCCGGGACACATGCAAGCCGTCGGCCCGCAATTGTCCCTGCAGCATATTCACGCCGGTGGTGGCCGCATGACTCACGGCCGTGGTGGCGCTGGTCGCCGCGTGGGCCGCGACCGTCATCGCCCGCCCGGCAATCCATCCCAGGGCGAGCACGCTGGAAATCATGATCAGGCCCCAGAGGGTAATGCTTTTCATGATGCCGTGGGCTCGCGTCGCCGCCGGTATTCTGCCGGTGACCCAGCCGCCGATAAATGTCGAAAGCAGCAGCACGATCACGCTCCAGATCGCCATGCCTTTTCCCGCCGATGCCCAGGAAGAGGGGTTCATCGGGTTCACCGATGAAAACCCGATTCCCAGCACCAGAAATAGAAGCAATACCGCAACTCCGGCAAACACGGCATAGCCCGACCAGACGCCGCTCCATTCCATGCCCTGGCTCCGGACCGCGGTCCCGGGCTGGCCTGAAGTGCTGAGTTCCCGGTCCATCTGCCGGCGCAGGAACATGCGCCGTTCAATGCTGCGTACAGTGCTCATGGTTTCCTCCCGCATTATTGCGATGCGGAAGCTGGCCCGAAGGTGGGAAGCAGGATTTCTCAGGCAACGGATTTTTGAAGCGAGGGTTGCCGGATGCGGCAGCTCTGGATTGAATAAGTCCGGCTTATAAATTTGAGTCTTTAACCCACCGATACTTGCCTTGCGTAAATTCCACTCGCGCCCAGGGCCATTCGGGGTCATGGGTGAAGATCATGAGCCAGTTTTCCCGGCGCGCCCGCTCCAGCACACGGTGTTTGCTGGCGATCGCGGCCAGCGGATCGAGATCGAAGGCCGTAATCCAGGTGGGCTGCAAATGCCAGTGCGTCGGCAGCAGGTCGCCCAGGTAGCAGGCGGTTTCCCCGGCGGAATGAATGATTACAATCTGCTGATGCCGCGTATGTCCGGGTTGAACTTCCACTTGGATCCCGGGCGCCAGCTCACGCTCGCCCTCCAGAAGAATCATCTGGCCGTCGCTCACCAGCGGATCATAATTATCCGACAAATAGCTGATGCGGTCGCGCTCGTGTTGTTCGCGGGCATGCTCCCATTCGCCCCGCTGCAGGTAATAGCGCGCGCGGGGAAAGGCCGCCCGCACCCGGCCTTCGGCGTCGCGCACCGTATTCCAGCCGCAATGGTCGAAATGCAGGTGGGTATTCACCACCATGTCCACGGTCTCGGGAGCGGTTCCCGCCTGCGCCAGACGGGTTAAAAAATCTCTTTGCGGGTCCACCTGCCAGATGGCCCGCTGGCGGTCATTTAATTTATTCCCCGCCCCGGTTTCGATCAGAATATTGCGTCCCTCGCCCGCCGCGGCTTCTGGATTCAGGCGGATCAGCAGGGAATTCATGCCCAGCCACAGCCGGTTTTCGGCATCGGCTTTCGTCACCTTGCTCCATAAGCTCTTGGGCGCCACGCCGAACATCTGACCGGCGTCGAGGGCATAGGTCCGGTCGGTAATAAAGATCAGTTCATACTGGCCCAGCTTGCGGATTACCGGCGCGGCGGCGCCGCACCATGCGGATTCAGACGGCGGATTGGAAACTTCGGTATTCACGGTCTTCAGTTAAATGTCCCGCGGCAAGCGTTGATGCCGCTATACGGCCGTGGGCTGCGCCGGCCGCGCGCTGACTTGCGCGGCATTGGCTTGTAACGTCACGCTCAGCTCTTCCAGCATACGCCGGGCGGCATCCACCGGAGAAGCGCCCGCCAGCGGCAGCTTCAGCAGCCCTTGCGGGGTAAACTGCGCGCCCGGCGTGCGCCGGATCAGGGCGGCCAGGCTCTGCGGATCGAGTCCCGATTGCGCGGAAAAACGCGCCAGCAGAAAATCCCGCCGCCGCTCCAGGCTGAGAATGCCCAGCGCCCGCGCTCCCGCCTTGATTTCGGCATAAAGGAAAAGATTACGGGCTGCCTCGGGCGGGCGGCCATAGCGGTCGGTCAGCTCCCGCAGCACATCGTCGCGCTGGGCGGCGGTTTCGGCTTCGGCAATGCGCTTGTACATGCGCAGCCGCTGGGCTTCTTCGGCAATATAGCTTTCCGGCAGGCCAATATCGAGCCCGAGGTGAATCTGCGCCGGTCCGCCGCTTTCCGCCCTTTGCGGCTCGCCCTTTAATTCCCGCACCGTCTGCTCGAGCATGCGTATATACAGGTCAAAGCCCACGGCTTCGATATGGCCGCTCTGTTCGGCGCCCAGCAGATTTCCCGCCCCGCGCAGTTCAAGGTCGAGGGCGGCGATCTTGAAGCCGGCGCCCAGATCGCTGAACTCGCGCATGGCGGCCAGCCGCTTGCGCGCGATCGGCGTCAGCTCGCGCTGCCGCGGCGCCAGCAGATAGGCATAGGCGCGGCGGTTCGAGCGCCCCACCCGGCCGCGCAGCTGATACAGCTCGCTCAGCCCGAAGCGGTCGGCGTTTTCGATGATGATGGTGTTGGCCAGCGGAATATCCAGGCCGTTCTCGATGATGCTGGTGGAAACCAGCACGTCGGCCTCATGGCGGATGAACTGCAGCATGATTTTTTCCAGCCCGGCGCCGGCCTTGCCGCTGTCCATCTGGCCATGGCCCACCACGATGCGCGCCGCCGGCGCCAGCTCCTGCAGCCGCGCCGCCGTCTCGAAGATCGAATCCACCCGGTTGTGCACGTAAAACACCTGGCCGCCGCGCGCCAGTTCGGTCTCCAGCGCGGTGCGCACAATCTCTTCGTCCCAGGCCGTGACCACGGTCTGAATCGCCAGCCGGTCCTTGGGCGGGGTTTCGATCACCGAGAGGTCGCGCAGCCCGGCCAGCGACATGTTGAGAGTGCGCGGAATCGGCGTGGCCGACATCGCCAGCACATGAACCTCGCGCTTGAGCTGCTTCATGCGTTCTTTATGCCGCACGCCAAAGCGCTGTTCCTCGTCCACCACCAGCAGCCCCAGCGACGGCAGTTGCACATCCTGCGAGAGCAGCCGGTGCGTGCCCACCATGATGTCCACCTGCCCGGCCGCGGCCCGCGCAATGGATTCCCGCATCTGGCCCGGCGAGCGGAAGCGGCTCAGCATTTCAATCCGCAGGGGAAAGGCCGCGAAGCGGCGTTGAAAGGTTTCAAAATGCTGCAATGCCAGCACCGTGGTGGGCGCCAAAACCGCGACCTGGCGGCCCTCGGCGGCGACTTTGAACGCCGCCCGCATCGCCACTTCCGTCTTGCCGTAGCCCACGTCGCCCACCAGCAGCCGGTCCATCGGGCGCGGAGATTCGAGGTCGCGCCGCACGTCTTCGATCGCCCGCGCCTGATCTTCGGTCAGGGCGAAGGGAAACGAGTCGGCGAATTCCCGCTGCCAGTGTGAATCCTCGCCGCAGGGCTGAATGCTGATGGACTGGCGCGCGGCATAGAGCTTCAGCAGCTCGTCGGCCATGTCGCGCATGACCTTTTTCACCCGGCTCTTGCGCTGCGCCCAGGCCGTGCCGCCGAGCCGGTCGAGCGCCGGCTCGGCGCCTTCGGCTCCTTCCGCCGAGCGGTATTTCTGCACCAGATCCAGGCGCGTCAGCGGCACATACAGCTTGGCGCGCTCGGCATATTCGAGCAGCATGAATTCGCCGGGTTCGCCGCTGTCGCCCGGGGTTTCCACCTGGGTCAGCCCCAGATAGCGGCCGATGCCGTGTTCCACGTGCACGACATAATCGCCGGCCTTCAGGTCGCGAAAATCGCCGAGAAAACTGCCCAGCCGGCTGGCCCGGGCCGGGCGTTCCGGAACCGCCGCTTCAGCTTCCGTTCGCCATAAATCGCCGGTGCCCAGAATGGAAATGCCCGCGCGCGGCAGCTCGAAGCCGCGCAATAACTCGCCCGTGGCCAGCAGCAGGGGCGCGGCGTGCGTTTCCGGGCCGGGCGCATCGGCCGCGGACGGATCGAGTTCATAGGGCAGGGCATGCTCGCGCAACAGCTCGGCCAGGCGCTGCCGTTCGCCTTCATTTCCGGATAACAGCAGCAAGCGCCGGCCGCTTTCCGAATAGCGGCGCAACTGCGCCATCATGGCCTCCAGGCCGCCCGCGATCCGCGGCGCCGGACGGGAATGGATGCTCCAGCGCGGCCGGCTTTCGGCTGGCGGCAGCCGGCATCCGGCGGCGGCATCGCCGTCCGCGGGCAGGGCGGGGGTGGCGCGGCCGCGCAGCCGCTGCGTGCGCTGCTGCAATGCCACATCGGCCCGCAGCTCGTGAACCTCGGCCTCCAGATCGAGTTCTTCCAGCGCCAACTCGCGTAATTCAATGCCCGCCGTCAATTCGATGGCTTCTGAAACTTCCCCGGGCGTGTGAAAAATCCGCTCCGGCGCCGGAAATCGCGGGGCGGGGCTGGAGCTGATCTGGGATGCGCCGTCGGCTTTGAGTTGGGGGTCCGGCGCCGGGATCGCGTTGACCCGCGCCGCCCGGAGTTGCAGCTTTTGCCACCAGCGATTCAGCTCGCTCGCGACCGCCTCCGGCTCCAGTACGATCACCAGCGCGTTCGGATTGAGATCCAGAACGGAATGGCGCCAATTTTCCGCCGCCGGCGCCAGCACTTCCCAGCCCGGAAACAAAGCTTCGGCGGGCGCATAGTCATCGGAACTGACCGGCGATTGCATGAGCGCGCTCAGCTTGCGCGCCCGTTCGGCGGTGGGGCGAATTGGAGTCAGCGGCGGTATGGTCAACTGCTCGAGGTTCTGCGTGGAGCGCTGCGTGGCGGCATCAAAATAGCGCAGCGACTCCAGCTCGTCGCCGAAAAATTCCAGCCGCGCCGGCTGCCCGGCCGCGGGACTGAAAATATCCAGCAAGCCGCCGCGCCGCGCGAACTGTCCCGGCATTTCCACCATGGGCGCGGAGCGATAGCCGGCCAGCGTCAAAAATTCGGTCAGGTTTTCAAGATCGTGACTTTCCCCCTGCCGCAGGCTGCGGCCGAGCTCGCGATATTCCGCCGCCGGCGCCAGCCGGGCCGCGATCGCCACCGCCGGCGCGACTAAAAAAGGCACGCCCCGCGCCGCCTGCCAGAGCGCGATTGCCTGCTCTTCCAGGATTTCTTCGTGCGGCGACAGCCCTTCGTAGGGGTCCACCTCGAAGGCGGGAAATACCAGCGCTTCCGGCTCGGCTTCGGTTTGGGTCGCGCGCTGCCAGACGGCAATTTCCTGCCTGCGCCGCTCGGCGCCGGCATTGTCGGCCGTGATCGCCACCACCGGCCGCGAGGTAATCCGGTGCAATAGAACCACCGCCAGCGACTGCGCGGCCGGCGTGAAGCCGCTGCCGGCCAGTCGCGCCCCTTCGGCCAGCGCCCGCGCCGGTCCATTGAGGCCCAGCGGCCGCGCCAGTTCCAATAAAAATTCCCGGGCTCGCGATGAACTCATGCTGGTTCAGGCGCGGCAAAAACGCCGCTTCTCTATTATGAGCAAGGCCAGGCCGGAGAGCGGCGATCCCGCCGCGCTCCGAATCTACGATTGGGTCCATATCTGACCGCAAAGCCGCCCGAAGGCTGGCCACATAATGGATGCGCCGGGAGGCGCGCTCTTTTCTGATCACGGATCAAAGATGAAACAAAGCATAAGAGCATAAGTTGCTGAATGGCGCGGAAACGAGAGTAAGATTCCACGCTGCATTTGATGTATGATGATTGATACAAGAAGAATTTATGCGCACCACGCTGGCCATTGATGATGATGTGCTGCATGCGGCAAAAGAAATGGCCCGTATGCGGCATAAGACCCTGGGAGAAATGATTTCCGTGCTGGCCCGTCAGGCATTGCAGCCTCCACAGATCCGGCGCCGGCTGCGCAATGGCGTCCCACTCCTGCCGGTTCGCCGTGGATCGCGCCCGGTAACCACAGACCTGGTAAACGAGTTGCGCGAGGAACTCTCCTGCCCCCGCGCTTTTTGCTGGACATTAACGTTCTGATCGCGCTGATGGACCCGGCGCACATTCTGCATGAAAGAGCACATGTCTGGTTTGCGGCCACTGGCCAGCGCCGATGGGCAAGTTGTCCGCTCATTCAAAATGGGGTGATTCGCATTCTCAGTCACCCCCGTTATCCAAATACGCCCGGTCCGCCGGCCGCGGTCATGCCGCTGCTGGCAGATTTGATTTCCGCGCCAGGCCATGAATTTTGGCCCGATGATATTTCACTGCTTCATTTGAAATGGACCCAGCGGCGGCATTTGCTGCAATCCGCCCAGATCACGGATGGATATCTGCTGGCGCTCGCGCTGGCCCATGGGGGAAAACTTGCGAGCTTCGACACTCATTTGCCGGTGCAAGCGGTTCTCCATGGAGCCGATGCCCTGCAGCTCATTCCATAAGCAAAGTGCGGCGAGCGGCGCAGCCGCTTTTTATTTCGCCGCTAGCGGCTCCCGCACGCTCACCGGTTTTCCGTCGTACTGAATGGTTTGATCCGGATGGCGAGTCACCGCTTCTCCCACCCCATGGCCGGGGCGCACCCAGACGACGTGAAAAATCTGCTTTTGCAGCATGCCCGGATAGCTGCCCCGGCGCGCGCCGATGGTTAACGTGCGGCTGGCCTGATTCCACCGGATGGGAATCGTTTCATGCGCGCCATGCTCATAGGCATAAGTAATGCCATTGTCGTTATATAGATTGAAATGGCCGTTGGCCCCGGTATAGATGCGCAACTCGATCGGGTTTTCCGGCTTTTGGCTGGCGTACTGCAATTCCGGTCCCAGGGGGACAATGGCGCCCGCCCGCACATAAACCGGTTCCGTCGCCAGGCTGGTTCGGGTCACGATGAAATGACCGCCGGTGCGGCGCTTTCCGGTCCAGAAGCTGTACCAACGGGCCTGGGGCAGATAAACCGTCCACTGTTTCACATCGGGCTCCGTCACCGGGCTGACCAGCAGCGACGGGCCAAAGAGAAATTCATTTCCCGTGCGCCGTGCAATGGCATCGTGCCGGAAGTCCATCACCAGCGGCCGCATCAGGCTGCCCGCGTGCCGCGTCACCCGCCAGGCTTCAGAGTAGATATACGGCAGCAGGCGATAGCGCAGCCGGTCATATTTCGTCAGAATCGTCTGCGCCGCGCGGCCGTAGGACCAGAGTTCGTTATGGTTGGGAACCCGCGTGCCATGCACGCGCAGGATGGGACAAAACACGCCGTATTCGAACCAGCGCACAAAGAGCTTGCGATAGGCGGGTGAATCGGGATGGCCCATGAAAAATCCGCCGATATCGGTCGTCCAATACGGCAATCCGGAGATGGAATAGTTCAACCCGGCCGGAATCTGCCGCTGAAAGGCCAGCCAGTCGCTCAGCACATCTCCCGACCAGGCCACGGCCGCGTAGCGCTGGCTGCCGGCAAAGGCCGAACGGGAAAGAATAAATACCCGCTTCCGGCTGGTTCGCCGCTGGCCGTCATAGACGCCCCGCACCTGCATCAGCGGGTAAAGGTTGGCATAGCGGGCGCCGCTGCCGATGGCCAGCCGGCGATGCCAGAGCAGCGTGCGGGTGCGGCTGCCCGGCTCATCGTCATCCAGCCACCAGGCATCAAATCCCCGCCGGAATAGCGCCTGTTTGATCTGATCCCAATAATAGTGCCGGGCCGCGCGGCTGGTCGGGTCGTACAGCGACATGCCCGCCTTGAAATAAGAGGGCGCGATGGCCGACGCCAGCAGCCAGCCATTTTTTTTCATCGTGTCGTACACCCGCGAACCGGGGTAAAAGTACGGCCACACCGAGATCATCACGTGAAAATGCTTCCGGTGGAGCTGCCGCATCATCGCCGCCGGATGGGGATAATGGGCATTGAACTGGAAGGAACCCATGTTGTTCCACCAGAACCAGTCCTGCACCAGGTTATCCACCGGAATCTTCAGGCGGCGGTACTTGGCGGCGATATGCAGCAGTTCGGCTTGCGAGTTATAGCGGTTTTTTGACTGCCATAGTCCATAGGCCCAGCGCCCCAGCAGGGGCGCCTGTCCCGTCAGCCGGCGGTAATCGGCAACCACACGGTGCAGGCGCGGCCCATAAAAAAAGTAATAATCGAGCACATTGCCTTCGAGCGATCGCCAGTACATCGCATGCGTCAGCCGGTTGTTGAACCAGGTGGGCGAGGAACTGTTCCAGAAAATGCCGTAGCCGCGGCTCGAGACCAGCATGGGGATGGCAATGTTGGTGTTGCCCTGGGTCAGCTTCACCGATTCGCCGTGATAATCCCAGACACCCGCCTGATGCTGGCCCAGGCCGTACAAACTCTCCGTGGATCCATAAATGCCGGCATAGTCGAGCACATGCCAGGTGGTCCGGCCTTGAATCCGGGCCGGCTTCATGACCCGGGCGTTATCCATATAGAGCGGGGCATGACCCGGCGCCGCGAACATCAGGCTGCCCGATTTGCGGTTCAGAATCAGGCTGAGCCGGGCGGAGGCCAGAATAACCGCTCTGCGGTTCTGCCGCAGCCGCCACTTGACCGGCGTCCAGTGCTGGGGCAGGACCACGTAGTTTTTATGCCGCTGAAAATTCCCCGTCGGCGAGTACTGGACGTGGGCAATCTGCGCCGTGTCGAAAACAATGCGCAACGCCCCGGCGGCCTGCGTAGCCACGATGCCGCGCGGGATTTTTACCACCTTGCGCACTGGATTCAGCGGAATCCATTGGCCGGACAGCGGACACAGCAGCCCCAACAGGAGGGCAGATAAAAAAATCACCTGGCGATAGACAGAGTTGCGCTGGAGAAATGGCATAGCGAGTGAATCCGATCAGAAATAAGTTTTAATCAGCCGGGGTAAGCCGCGCGGAGCGGCTGGACATGAATATTAGTCTGCCACCAAAACCGGCCTGGAGTCCTGGGACGGCCAGTCCACCAGAAGGGCTTCCCGGCCGCGGCGCCGGTGTGGATGGGAAGACGGAAGCAGGCGGCGGGCGTGCTGTTCGGCGGTGCGGGCCAGCAGCCCCAAAGTCGCCAGGCCTAAATGGTCGAAGGTTCCGGCTTTCGGTTTGCTGACCGCCAGAATACAGAGGTGCTGTCCCAGCTTCATACGCACCGCCATCATGGCGCCTTTGCAGCCCAGGTTATTCCAGAATTTGCTCTCGGCTTTCCATTCCCCGCCCTGGGCCAGGCCGAACCCACTGGCCAGAACCGTTTTGAACAAGCTCGAAGGCAGCTGCAAAAGATTTTCGCCGTCGCCCCAGGCGGCAAGGGTCAAGGGCGATTCCTGAATCACGCGATAGAGCTCGCTCCAGTCGGCAAAGGTGGTTTTCACCGCGCCCGCGCACAGTGCTTTCACCATCGCATGCAGACTGCCGGATTGATTCAGCGTCTCCAGTGAAATCAGCAGATCACGGTTGAACTCCCGGCGCTGCGCCAGAATGCGCATTTGCGGCGGCTCATAATATTTCAGCATTAATTCCCGGGCCGAATGCACCTGGGCCTTGTAGTAAATCTCCTTTAAATACTCCTTGACGGTGTGCTTGCTGATGCCAATATCCTCGGCAATATCCTCAATGCTTTTGGCCTTGCATACTTCCGCGATCACCTGGCATTCTCGTGGTGTAAATAGCTTGCCCCAATCGGATTCCGCCATGCTCAATTTCAAGGCTGCCCCTCCGTCCACTTTATGTACGAAGCTTAACCCTGGGTTGATTGACCCCAACCGCGTTGGTGACTGATTGGTGACTCATTATTATTTTTTGCACAGAAATCCACAACCCCTCTTTTAAGGGGTTGCCCAGTTTCCGGTTTTGGGAAACTCTAACGGTAGTGTAATTGAGACCATCGGGAAATTGTCAACCCCGGTGGTTTGCATCGGGTAAATCCATGGTTTCAAATACGCTTAAAAGCGGAAAATATAACCCGATATGCACGGGTTCCGGCCCAAGCTCCCGCACCCAGCGCGCGTATCGGAACAGTTGGGGAAGGTAGCGCCGTTTCTGTTCTTCTATAAACCCACGCATCTCTCCTCCGGAATGCTGGCTGAGTTTGTAGTCCACAATCCATCGCCGGCCATCTTCGATAAAACAACGGTCGGGACGAATCTGATGCAACTCACCATCTTCCAGCCCGCCCAATTCCCATTCGCAGTGATCGGCTTCGTGCCGCGCCAGCAGCCAGCGGCCGCGCTCATCAGTCAGCGTGTTGGCCAGCGCGGTTTGCACCAGGCGGAGGGCCTGGGGAATATCCGTTGCAGCCACTCCCGCTTCTCTTAACTCGCCTTCCAGGCGCGGACGCAGTTGTTGAATTCGTTCCGCATTCCAGGTTTCCACTCCTTCTTCCTGGATCACCCTGAGCCAGCGATGGGTCACGGTTCCGGCCTGGCGCACCGCTTCCCCCGCCCAGTCAAAGCTGGGCTTGGTTTCACTCGGGGTATCCTGCCGCACCGTGACCAGTGCCGGCGGAGGTTCGGGCAAACTCCACTCCCGGGGTAATCGCCGCGGTAAACGGCCGGACGTTTCATTTTCCGTAATATCATGGGCGGTTTTGTTGTGGGCCATGTTCCAGATAAGAGCCCGGGAGTGGCATTCGCTGCCGTATTTTTTCCAGAGCAGGGAAAACAGGGAACTGCCGGCTGGCTCACAGGCGGTCATCTTGCCATCTTCTTCCTTAATCGCAATTTGCGCGAACAACAGCAATTGCTTGCGCGCCCGCGTCGCGGCCACATACAGCACGCGTTTATTTTCTTCATATACCTGCTGGCGGCGCAGCCGTTTGAGATATTCATAGTGAGGTTCTTTAATCGCAGAATCGCGGTCCAGCTTGACAGCCAGCAGCGGCAATTCTTCGGAATGTACGGTCACGTATTGCGCCTGCAGCGGGTCGGGGGAATCTCTTTGGGGTGCGCGATGCAACTGAGGCAGAATTACATAATCAAATTCCAGTCCCTTGGCCCGGTGGATGGTCATGAGCTTGACCCCGCCCCGCCGCGGCGTAGCCGGCGCATAGAGATTGGATAGCTGCAATTCCCATTCGGGCAGATGGGGCAGATCGCCGCTCATTTCGGCGGATTCCAGTGAATGCCAGAATGCCCGCAGGCAGGCCGCATCTTCTTCTCCGGGCCGCAGGCAGGCCGCGCCGCCCAGCCGCAGCCAGGCGGCTTCCACCCGTTGGCGCAATGGGCCGCGGAAGCTTCGCGCTTGCCGCATGATCTCCTGAGTCCGCCGCAGCCGTATTTGCCCATCGGGGCTCAAACGTTCGCCGCGCGTCTCGATCAGTTCTTCCAGGAGCGGGGTGGCGTGCGATGGCTCACGTTCCGGGTCTCCGCATAAGGCAACCAGATCCGGCAATGTCAACCCGCACCAGGGCGCGCGTAACATGGCCAGTCCGGCCAGCCGGTCGCCCGGATAAAGCAGGCAACGGGTCAGCGCCAACAGGTCCTGAATCAGGGAATGTTCGCCCAGGCTGGCCATTTCCACCGCCTCAAATTCCAGATTCCGGGTTTGCATTTCGGCCACCAGCGGATTCACATGATTGCGGCTGCGCGCCAGAATGGCAATCGAGGTTTCCGCGCCTTCGCGGGCTTGAATGGCGTGTATATGCTGAATAATCCTCTGCGCTTCCTCCTGATCCTTATTTTCCTTGCCCTGATAAAAAATGGTTTCGAGTGCGACTGCCGCGTCCTCGCTTGGCGCCGGATCGGGCCGCGGCGTGGCGGGTGTGAAGCTCACGCCCCCAGCCGCCGCATCCGCACTCGCAGAAAAAATATCCGGAAAAACTTGATTGACCCAGTCCACCAGATGTTTTGCCGAGCGAAAATTTACCCTGAGTTGTGCGGGTTGAATCCCCAGATTTGGCAGTAATTGCGGCGTCTGGGCAAACAGCCGCACCTCCGCCTCGCGAAAGCGGTAGATGGATTGTTTAGGGTCGCCGACCAGAAACAGCGTGCGTCCGTCCTCCGCCGACCACCCCGCCGTAAGCCGCTGCAACAGGTCCATTTGACTGCGGGAGGTGTCCTGCATTTCATCCACCAGGATGTGCCGCAGCCGGCAATCCATCTGATACGCCAGTTCGTTGGGCATCTCCGGGCTGCCCAGCGCCCGTTGCGCCGCCAGGGCGATTTCCATGAAATCGGCCTGCCGGCTATGCTTCAATTCCAATGAAAGTTCGGCCGCTGCCCGCGGCAGCAGCAGAGCCAGCGCGCGCAGGATTCCCCAGTCGGTGTCGTGATATTGCGCGGGCGGCAGAAATTGTAAGCTGGCAAGAACTTGCGCCAGCTTATCTGAGCCGCGTAACAGGCTGAGCAATAACTTAAAACGCGCTTTAGCAGGTTTATCTTCGGGTGGAAATCCCTGTTTTACGTCGAACCCTCGATCTTTACGCCATTCACCCTTTTGAGTCAGAAACAGCCGGGCCAGAAACTGCCAGGCCGGCAGATCCTCTATCGTGAATGCCGGCAGATCGTTATGTTCCAGCCAATATTGCCGGCCCGCTTCAGTTTCGGCCAGGTTCCCGGCGGCAAAGCGCGCGGCCCAGATTATTTCGGGAATGAATTCCGCCGGCATTAGCCCGCGTAACAGCCGCAAATATTGCGCGATATACAATGCCCAGTTATGTTCCAGGCAGGTGCGGATTTGTGTGGCTTCCTGATCATCCTTCCAATCGCTTCCGGAGCCGAACAGCCGCAACCACTGATCCCGCCGCCGCAACATCGCGATCAGCCGCTCTTCCAGCCATTCCACCCGGTTATCGGCACGCAGGATCATTTCCCGCAACCAGTTGCCGGTTTCACCCTTGTCGTTGATCTGGCGCAGCAGGTTCCGGGTCGCGCGGCCATGTGCGGCGGCCGCGCCCAATTCATTCAGCATTTCCCGTTCGCCGCCGAGGCCCGAAGCAAGCGGGCTGCGCTGTGCCAGTCCCAGACACAGGGCATCCAGGGTCTGGATCTGCAGCCATTGCGGCTGTTGCCGCAAATCCCAATGCCAGCGCCGATCGGCTTCCAGCGCGGCCCTGGCCGCGGCGCGGGTCTCCTCCTGCATGAAAGCCGCTGGATTTTCCGCATCCCGCAATGCTTTCAATACCCGTTCCCGAATTTCTCCCGCCGCCTTGCGGGTAAACGTAATGGCCAGGATCGCGCGCGGATCCTCCACCTTGGCCAGCAGGTGTAGATATCGCTGCAGCAGCAGTTCGGTTTTTCCCGAACCCGCCGGTGCTTCCACCAGATACGAATGGCCGGTGTCGGTCGCCAGTCGCCGGCGTATTTCATGATCTTCCGGCAGTCCAGCCGGCGCCGGAGCTGGCCCCGGAGCTGCGGCGGCCGCCTGGGAAACGGCGTCAGGAACCCAGCCGATCGGTTTGTCTGCTTCGTCCATCAACGCTTTCTAGGTCTCGTCTTCCGCGCTTCCCGCATCGTCCGGATCAATTTGCCGTCCGTATCCGATCTCCCGGATCCGGCAGAGCATATGAAGATGGCAGCGATCGCAGGTGAGTTCGTGTTTTTTGGGGTTGATCTCACCCCGGCCTTGTAGAAATTCTTCCGCCAGTTGGATAAAGACGGCCTTCCATTCAGCAAGCTGCCGTGGCCAGCCTGCTTTATCCAAATTAGTCCAGTCTTTTTTATTGCGTCCGTTTTTGATTTGATGATCAATCCCATCTGGCCATCCAGTGCCAGGACTGGCTCCTGAAAAATCATTCAAATCCGGCCGGATCAGGGCAAACGCCATGCCATCGGGCTGGGCCGGACTGAACGCGGCATACAAGGGCAATTGCGGTTCATCCGGGCGCGACCCCGTCCAGCTTGTGAGCGGAATCGCGCCGCCGGTTTTGTAGTCCACGATTAGGCGCCGTCCATCGGGCTGTTCATCCACGCGATCCAGACGCAGTGTCATCTCCAGGCCGGCAATATTCACATCCATCTTGGTTTCGGCTTGTGCGACACGGAATGGCGCTCGCGCAGCTTCCACTTCTTGTAGCCAGCGAACGAGTTGTGGCTTCCAGCGTTCCACTTCCAAATCGGCCAGGGACTGCACTAATGGGTGTGGCGGCAGGGGCGTTTTTTCCCGCGCTTCCTTCAAAGCCTGTTCAATCAAAAGCTCCAGACCGCCCGCGGCCAATCGGCGCTGAAGTTCGCCGGAGTTTTTCAGTGTTTCCCAAAGGATTTTCAGCGCCGCATGGGCCAGAATGCCCTGGCGCATCGCGTCCCAGCCCAGGTCGGGGGTCTGCCATTCCTCCGCGCCCAGCCGGTATAGCGCCAGGGCGCGAAATGAACATGCCGCCTGTGCCCGTAATAACCCCGCGCCGGCGCCGTGCCATTTACCCGGACGTGCCGGCGCGGCCAATATTGGAATGGGTTCCAGCTCCGCTCCCGGCATTTGCCGGCGCCAGTCGTTGACACGATGGCTCTCTCTATCAATCTCTTCCGGCAGTCCCGGACAGGGGCCCCGCGGCGTATTGTCCTGCTGTTGCGGGTAGCTCATCACGACTTCGGCGGCGCCGCGGAAAATTCTGCCTAGCATCAGGGCGCCGGAATGCCGGGCGCTTTGCGGCGTGGCGCGGGGCAGTCCGAATTCCTGCTGCAGTCTGAAGGGCAGCAACGGATGCGGCTGCGCCGGCGGCGGCCAGGCCTGATCATGCCATCCCACCCCGTACACCCCATCGAAATAACATCCCGCCATCTGCGCCGCGGATAAGATCTGGACTCCGCCCGCCGGCGCCGCGGGCTGGAAAAAGGTTCCGGCGGCCATCTCTTCCACGGCGCCGATCGCCTCTTCTAAACTCCATGGCCGGGTCACGCGATCGAGAGGATTGAATTCGGTTAGTAATTTTCCCCAGGCTTCGGTGATTTGATATTCATCGCTGTTCAGGCCGCGCGTTCCCGGCCAGCCCAGAATGTCGAGCGTGGTGTGCAGGCGCTCGCGCCAGCGGCTGGGCGAGGCCGGCCTGGTATCCAGTTCTGCTAATTGCCGTGAGCGCCGGCCCCAGGCCGGACAGAGTCCGGCCCATTGCTGGCCGCCCAGCGCCAGCGACTGCCAATCGCCCCGCCGCAGCTCCGCCGTTTCTTCCCGCAGCCGCCGTTCCAGCTTGTGCCGGCCGCGCATTTCCTCCTCACTGCCCAGATAGGGCGAGCGCAATCCGCGGCTGGCATCGGCAAAAGAAATCTCAACCTGCAAATACCGCAGACCGCACAGAGCCGCTTGAATGATTTCGTAATCGCTTAACGGGAGCGGCTGGGCCAGGGCAAAAGGGCGCTGCCGGGTTTCCGCCGGCGTCAGCCACTGTTCCGGCGCCAGCATGCCGGTGAGGGCTTCCATGAATAAGGATCGGTAAGCCTGTATGTCGGGGGTTACGATCGCCAGCTCCGCCGCCGGGTTCCGCGCCAGGAAATCCCGCGTCCAGGCCGCGGCTTGCCAGGCCTCGGTTTCCGGATCATCGGCCGCGGTTTGGCTCAATTTCCCGAAAGCTTCAGGCGCCCAGAGGCGGCTCTCGCAGCCGGCGCGCCGCAGGCGCTGCAATAACCACTGCTGGCGCGGCGTGATCTCATCGAAATGCAGCAGCACCACCCGGGTGGGCAGTTGCGGGGGATCCTGCTGCAACCGGGCTTCCACTTCGCCCGCGAATTGCGCCTCATCGCAGGCGCCTGAATCCTGTATGCGCTTTTCATAATGCCGGGCGGCGGTAAAAAAAGCCTGGCTTTCACCGGCTGGGTCAAATGTCTCGGCCAGCTTGGCCCAGCCGGGAAAACCTTCGCCCCGCTCCGGCCGCAGGCAGTAATCGTGAATGAGCTTCCAGGCTCCGGAGGCCAATTCATCCATGCCCGGACTTTCGATGCCGCTGAAGGCCAGCGCCTCGCGCCACAGGATGCGGCTGGCATACGGGCTCAGCCGGAGGGGAGAACGCTCCGTCCCGGCCGGGCCGCGGGAGGAAAGGCGTTCGCTCCAAAGCGATTCCAGCCATTCATCCCAGCTCAAAATCACCGGCATTTCCCAGACACGTTTGCCCCGGCCGGCTTGATATTGTCCCCAGGCGCGGCGCAGCCGCCGCGCGGCATAGGCATGCGGGGTCAGCAGCGTGGCGCCGGCTTCCGCCTCCTGCCACAGCGGCGCATAGGCCAACTGCCTCCAGCCGGATTCTGATGTCCATGATGCCGCGGCCATCTAGCTGACTCCTGGCGCGCGATTTTATCATAGGGGCTGATATGGAGGAATTCAGTCTTCCTCCTGTGTCGGCGGTTCTTTTTTGCGTGACCTCAAAATCCATGCCCATGCGGCCTCGATGGACTGCCTGACCGGCATCCGGGATGAAATTTAATATTTATTTTTCCTGCTTCGTCATAACATAAATGCTGTTTTACTATGCCGACTCCCACCCCTCCGCCCCATGTTTTGATCATTGCCGGCCTCGATCCCGGCGGCGGCGCCGGTCTGGCCGCGGATTTGAAAACCCTGGCCGCGCTCGGCTGTTACGGCCGCGCGGCGGTGACCGCGATCACGGTGCAGAACAGCCGTGAAGTGCGCGGAATTTCCGTCTTGGATGCGAAACTCTTTCAGGACCAGCTGAATTGCCTGGCCGATGATTTTCCTCCTCTCGTCATTAAAATCGGCATGCTGGGCAATGCTGCGATCGTAGAGCAGGTCGCGCGGTTTCTGGAACGGGTCCAGCCGGAACAGGTTGTGCTCGATCCCGTGCTGGCCGCGAGCGCGGGCCCAGAGCTGCTGGATGAAAAAGGAAAGGCAACCCTCCGCCGGCGTCTGTTGCCGCTGGCCGGCATCATCACCCCCAATCTGGCGGAAGCGGCGGCGCTCAGCGGTTTGCCGGTTGGCACGGCCGAACAGATGGAGCCGGCGGCGCGCGCCCTGCACCGATTGGGCGCGCGCCAGGTGATTATTACCGGCGGACATCTGGAAAAGCCGCAGGATTTGTATTTTGACGGCGAAATCGCTAGCTGGCTGGGCGGCGAGCGGGTGCGCACTCCGCATACGCATGGCGCCGGCTGCACCTTTTCCACTGCCCTGGCGGCCTATCTGGCCATGCGCAAGCCCATGCCTGACGCCGCCGTGCTGGCCAAGGCTTATGTGATGGCCGCGCTGCGGCATGCCTATCCCATGGGCCAGGGGCCGGGACCGCTCAATCATTTTTTCCGGCTCAATGAAAATCGCATCAACTTTGACCCGGCCGCTCCGGAAGATCATTAAATATCGCCAGTGAATTTAAAGCCCAATGATAAAATTTTGAGCGATATCATTTCGGAGCCAACATGAGCCTGTCATCCGCCCAGCAATCGAATCTGGTTGAACGCTTGTCCGCCGCCTGCGGCGGACAGTATCCGGCTGAAGTGCGCCGGCGCTACTACATCAGCGGTCCGCAATGGGCCGCGGCCTACGAGGGCCAGGCATTGTTTCATGCCCCGGTGCGCACGCCGGTCAATTTTGAGCAGGTGATTCGCGCCTGGGGCGAACTGGGCATCAGCCACTGGTGCACTCACGATACCGACGTGATCCCCACTCCGGATTTGATGAGCCCGCGGCAGGAGGAGATCGTGGCCGCCATCGGCCGGGCGCTGCGCGAGCATGGCGTGCGGTGTTCGATGGTGACCTGCGAGACCTTTTTCCATCCCGTCTGGGTCGCGGGACCGGCGGCGGAGTCGCCGGCGGTGCGGGCCTACGCCGTGCGCCGGCTTTGCAACACCATTGATATTGGCCATACCCTGGGCGCCAGCTTCGCGGTGTACTGGCCGGGCACGCTGGGCTACATGTTCCAGGGCGTGAGTGATGAAACTGAAGTGCTGCGCCACTATGCCGCCGGCTTAAATGCCGCCTGCGCTCACGACATCAAAGCCGCCGCCCGGCACAAACGCCCCACGCTCAAGCATTGCCTGGAAGCCAAGCCGTTTGAGCCGCAGGCCGAAATTCTGCTGCCCACAACCGATGCCATGCTGGGTTTTATCAATTCCGGCCTGTTGGAGCATCCGGAAATGGTCGGCGTCAACCCGGAATATCTGCATGAGCTGATGTGGGGCGGCGCGCCGCGCGCGGCGCTGGCTCGCGCCATTCTGGCCGGCAAACTCTGGCACTTTGACATCAATGACGGCTATCGGCTCAAGCATGACGTGGATATCGCCGTGGGGCTGGTGAATCCGCTGGACTGGCTGATGGTGCTGACGTTGCTGCGCGGGCATGGCTATCAGGGACCCTTCAACCTCGATTACAAGCCGCCCCGCACCACCAGCCGCGCCGGGGTCTTTCAGTTCAGCTTCCCGGCCGCCGTGGACCGGTTCATTACGCTCTGGGAAATGGCGGGCGAAGTGGCATCCGATCCGATTCTGAACGATGCCTGGAAGGCTTTGCGGCAGGGCGCGCAGGGCTTGGAAAAAGCCGATGCCGATGCCATCGCGGCCGCCAATGCCGAATTGGGAACCTTACATGAGCTGATCGCTCATCGCATCTTCCAGGTTCTGATCGGCCAGCACAAGAACCGCGTATATGCGTTGTAGTCCGCGGCCTCAACAATGATTTCGCACAATTGATCTAATTTTCCCGGTGAACTCTGCCCGTTCCAATCGGCTCATGCGGGCTTTTCCAATGGTTCGGCCAGGCGCGCAGCAGTTCCGGCGCGAGGGAGATCGTTCCCAGCTTGTCTTCCGGCCGGCCATGGAAGTCCGAGCCGCCGGTGGGCAGCAGATGATGCAACCGCGCCAGTTCGCCTAACTCCCGCACGAGGTGGGCATCGTGGTGGGGGTAAAAAACTTCCAGGCCATCGAGGCCGGCGGCGGCCAGCTCCGGCAATATCGGGCGCCAGTCGAATTTGAGCCGGCTGGGGTGGGCCAGGCTGGCCAGGCCCCCGGCCAGATGAATGCGGCCGATGGCTTCGCTGGTGGGAACGCCTTCCAGCCGCACATAGGTCGGCGTGCCGGGAGTGAGAAAACGGGCGAAGGCATCGGCCATCGAAATGGCGTGGCCATGGCTGACCAGCCAATGCGCCAGATGCGGCCGCCCCAGCAGCTGGCCGCCATGTTTGCGCCGCTCTTCCGCCAGTTCTTCCACATTGATGGGAATGCCCTGGGCGCGCATTTTCTCGCCGATCAAACGGTTGCGCTGGCGGCGCAGATCACGGGTATGTTCCAGCCATTGCGCGAACTCAACCGCGGCCGGCGCCTTGAGGTTCCAGTCGGGCGGAAAATAACCCAGCAGATGGGCCGAATGCTGGTTCCAGCTGGTGCTCAGCTCCACTCCCGGCAAGACCGCCAGGCCATGGGCAAGTGCCGCTTCGCGGGCTTCGGCTATGCCGCCGATGGTGTCATGGTCGGTCAGCGCCAGCAGCTTCAATTCCGCGGCCGCCGCGGCCTTGACCAGTTCGCCGGGCGATAATCGGCCATCGGAAGCGGTGGAATGCGCATGCAGCTCACAGCCGCCCTGGAAATGCTCCCAGTCAAAATCAGGCAAGGAATTCATGACTCGGTTTAGCGCAGCAGGGTCGCGGCCTGAGGCGCGTAATAGGTGATGATCCAGTCCGCCCCGGCGCGGGCAATGCAGGTCAGGGTTTCGAGCATGAGCCGCGGCCCATCCAGCCAGCCTTTCTGCGCCGCCGCTTCCAGCATGGCATATTCGCCGGAAACCTGATATGCGGCTAAAGGCGCGGCCAGGCGCCGGCGCGCGGCCCGCAGAATATCGAGATAAGGCAGCGCGGGCTTGACCATCAGCACATCGGCGCCCTCCTGCCAGTCAAGTTCCATTTCACGCAGGGCCTCGCGCGCATTGGCGGGGTCCATTTGATAGCCGGCGCGGTCGCCGCGCTGCGGCGCCGATCCGGCGGCTTCGCGAAACGGGCCATAGAAGCCGGAGGCGAACTTGGCGGCATAGGCCAGAATGGGCGTGTCCGTGAATTGATGCGCATCCAGGGCGCGCCGGATGGCGGCGACCCGGCCATCCATCATATCGCTGGGCGCGATGACGTCGGCGCCGGCCGCGGCCAGTGAAACCGAAGTGCGGGCCAGAAGTTCAAGCGTGGGGTCGTTGAGCACCCGCGCATCGGCCTCCGGGCTGAGCACCCCGCAATGGCCGTGCGCGGTATATTCGCAAAGGCAGACATCGGCGATCAGGGCGAGATCGGGGACGGCTTTTTTCACCGCCCGCAGCGCCGTCTGCACAATGCCATCTTCGGCCCAGGCGCCGCTGCCGGTTTCGTCTTTATGCTCCGGAATGCCAAACAATAAGACGGCGGAAATGCCCAGATCATGGATTTTGCGGCATTCTTTGACCAGCTCATCCACCGAGCGCCGGTATTGGCCGGGCATGGCGGCGATGGGCTGTGCCACGCCGCGGCCGGGCACGGCGAACATGGGATAAATCAACTGTTCGCGCCGCACATGGGTTTCGCGCGTCATCGCCCGCAGGGTGGGCGGCTGGCGAAGGCGGCGCATGCGATGCACGGGGAACATGGCGGCAAACCGGCTCGAAAAATTCAGCTCACTTCCATTTTGCCAGAAGTCGGGAATTCCTAAGCCGGGGCAGTATTTGTAACCATTTTCATCGGCGTACAATACAATCCATATGCCTTTTTCCGCGCCGTTCACCCGCTTTCGTCTTCTGCTATTGCTGGCTTGCCTGTTGAGCGCCTCCGCGGCCTGGGCCGGCAATGCCCGGCTCTTTGAGCACCCGCGGCTGGCGCCGCAGTTTCAGTTGATGGCGCTGGATGGGCAGCGCATTAACCTGAACATGCTGCGCGGCAAAGTGGTGCTGCTGAACTTCTGGGCCACCTGGTGCGGACCCTGCCGCATGGAGATTCCAGAGCTGATCCGGCTGCAGAATCAATATGCCGGCCGGCTGCAGATCGTGGGCATGTCGGTGGATACCATTCCGGCGGTGCAGGTGGCGGCCTTTACCCGCCATGCGCGCATGAATTACCCAGTCGTCATTGCCCCGGATCAGGTGCAGCGCGAATATGGCGGCATTCCCTATACGCCCACCAGCGTGCTGATTGACGGGCAAGGCCGCATCGAGCAGGTGCTCGAGGGCATGCGCAGCTACTCGGAATTCAACACCGATATCCGCGCCCTGATAGGTTTGCCGTTTGGCGGCAAAATCGTCCGTGTGCATGAGCTCTCGCCTCATGGCAAGGTGAGCACGCTGAAGATTCCCGGCCTGCAGGCGGCTTTATCCAAACTGACGCCGGCCCAGCGGGAAACCGCGCTGCGGCAGCTCAATCAGACCCAGTGTGACTGCGGCTGCCGCTGGTCGCTGGCCACCTGCCGGGTGCAGGATCCGCACTGCGGCTATAGCTTGCCGGAAGCGCTGGCGCTGATCGCGAAAATCAAACGGTAGATACCCTGCCGGTGATGACAATGCGGTAACTGATTGATTTAACGGCCGATCGCAAAATTCCGGTTTCGGCTGTAGATGAATCAGCCCTAATGAGATAACCTCGCCAGCTTCCAGACCGAGACGCGATTGGCATAAAGGCGGCATTCGACCGCGCCGTCGCGGCCGGTCTGCCAGACGTGCGCGCCGGCGCGGCGCAGGCGGGCTAAAACCCGCGGGGCGGGCAGGCCGTAATCGTTATGCGCGCCCACCGAAATTACGGCCACGGCGGGCCGCACCGCGGCCAGGAATTCGGGCGTGGTGGCGGAGGGCTCGCCATGATCGGCGATTTTGAGCACGGGACTGGCGAGCGGCGCGCCTTGAGCCAGCAAAGATCTCTCTTCTTCAGCTCCAATATCGCCCGTGAACAGCAGGGCATTATTTCCCCAGGCCAGGCGCAGCACTACGGAATCCGCATTGCGGCGGCGCGGCGCAAAATGCAAACCGGCGGGCGGGTTCAGCGCCTGAATATAAATGCTGCCGGCGCGATAGCGCTGGCCGGCGGAGATGACGCGCAGATGGGCGCGCAGCCGGCGGGCCAAGGCTAAAAATCGCGCATCGCGAGCCGACGCGGGCAATCCCGCGGGCACCCAGACTTCTTCGGGATGAAACCGGCGCAGAATCACGCGCAGCGGCGCCAGCGAATGAAGATGGGGCCGGGTCAGCAGCACCGCATCCAGATGGCGCAGGCCCCGCGACCAGAGAAACGGCGAAACCAGGGCGCGGCCGGCATTGAAGCCGCCGCGCGTTTTGGGTCCCGCGTCCACCAGGAAAGTGCGTCCATCGGGCAGGGCGGTAAAGATGGCGTCACCCTGGCCGACATCAAGAAACCAGGCGGTTAACACCCCGCGCCGCAGCCGGGGCGCAAAAGGGAAAAAAGCCAGCCATTGCGTGACGCCGATCAGGAACAGAAGACAAATCACCAGCGCCCGGTTCAGGCCCGGCGATGATTGCCGGGGTGGGGAGGGTTTGGACGGCGCGGCTGGGCGGGTATCCGTTGACCACGTGATCCGCTCCACGGGCGGGGACGGGTCCAGCAGGGCCAGCGGAGCATCGAGCTTGCGCTGCCGCCGCAGCCAATGCTGCGATAGCCAGAGCCACAGCGCCAGACCTGCGGCATAGATGATCAATGTCCAGAGTGGAGGAGTGGGAACGCGCAGATTGGCGCCGGGCAGCCGGGCCAGATGGTCCGCGGTCCACAGCAGAACGTGGCCGAGCGGGACCAGTAATTTTTGCCAGAAAACATTTAACCCCGGAAAGACCGCGCCGGAAGCCAGCGCCAGCCAGGCCAGCGGCAGCCATAGCCCGGCCAATGGCACGATCAGGGCATTGGCCAGCACCGCCCAGGGGTTGGCGCGGTGAAAAACCGCCAGCATAAAGCCGGCAAAGCCAATTTGCAGGACCAGGGAAATCCAAAGCAGTTCGGCTGCGCGCAGCAGAAAGCGCATGCCGGGGGGAACCAGGCGCCAGACCAGAACCGCGCGCGGCCACACCGGCGGAAGGCCGGCCCAGCCTTCGCAGCGCACATGCCAGCGAATGCGGTAATGCGCCCAGCGCGGTGTGAGGCCTTCGGCATAGTTGTTGTCTTTGAGCTTCAGCTCGCGCAGCGCATGCACGCGCCGGCCAAAAACCTGGGACGCCACCGGCGCGGCCATGCCGGCGAGCAGCAGCGCCGCCGTCAGCGACATTTGCCAGCCGGTTTGCGCGGCCGCCAGCGGCCGCCACAGCAGCAGCAGGAGCGCCGCCGCGCCCACCGCGTTCAAAGGCTGGCGTTCGCGATACCAGGCGCGGGCGAGAAAATAAATGGCCAGCATCAGCAGCGCGCGCTGGCTGGGCACGCGCGTGGCGATCACCCATACATAAACGGCCAGACACGCCAGCGTTAGAAAACTGGCGGTGATCGAGGGAATGCGAAACAACCGCAGGAGGGCAAAAATCAACCCGGCCAGTATGCCGATATGCAGCCCGGCGATGACGAGCAGATGATAAATGCCGTCGGCCTGGAATACGCGGCGCGTGCGGTCGCCCAGCCGGGCGGGATCGCCCAGCAGCATGGCCCGCAACAGGGCGTTTAAGCGGACATGGCTCGCACCCGCCTGGGCCGCACCGGCATTTTCCAGGCCGGCGATGGTGGAATTGGGCGGCAGCAAACGGTCAATACCACGGCTGATGCCGGCCCAGACGGCGGCACGCAGCCGGAAACTTCCCCGCCGGGGCGGACGGTGCAGGCGATGCAGCGCATCTGGCGGCACGCTGGCCTCAAAATCAATTCCCTGCCGCCGCAGTCCGGCGCCGAAATCGGGCACGCCGGGGTCGAGATAATGCGGCGGCGGGCTGGGATGCACGGTGACCACCAGACCCTGGCCGGCGGTTAAGCGCGGCAGCCAATGCGCCCATAAACCCCGGGGGTCCGCTCGGGTTCCTGGGTTTTTATTCCGCGCGCTGTGATCCCAATAGCCAAACAGGCGCAGGCCGCCGCGCACGTACCAGATACGGCCTCGGGCTTCGAGCGTGCGGCAAGAGAGATCAAAGCGCAGATAAGAATGGGTTACCACCGGCGTATCCCGCAGATAGCCGCGAATGCGCACATTTTCGCGCGGGCCGGGATGGAGTTCCCCGAGCACGCGGCGCAGCGAGTCGGGCCGGGGCGGGTGACGCAATCCCCATCCGGTCCGCATCGCGCCGGCGGCAAAACACAAGGGCAATAAACCGATTGCCAAGGCCCTGCGGCCTGCGAATCTGCGCCGCAGTCCTGGTATGAAAAATACCGTCGCCATCAACCCCGCCGCGATCAACCCGGCCCGCAACGGCCAGGGACTCTGCGGCAACAGAAACGCCGCAAACGATCCGGCAACATAGCAGAGCGCGGCGTAGAAAAGCGGCTGCATGGCTGCCCGCCAGCGTATCTGGCGATTGAAAGCGGCCGCAATCCCCCAAACGGGGAGGGTCGGAACCGGCAAACTGGCAGCCAGAAAACCGTAATAACGCCAGGTGCGCGCGAATGCCGTCTTTTGCGTGGTTTAGTGATATGCTCAGGATTTTCCGGGCGGAAAACAGCTTATGAAAATGGTTTCAAGCGTAATGCGCGGGCTGGCCGGGGTCGGTCTGCTGTTGACTTTGAGCGCCCTCGGTATGGCCGCGCAGGTGATGCCGCCGAGCATGGTTGCCGGCCTGCGTTGGCGGCTGATCGGGCCCTTTCGCGGAGGGCGCGTGCTTGCGGTGAGCGGCGCCGTGGGCCATCCCAATCTCTTTTATTTCGGCTCGGTGGATGGCGGGGTCTGGAAAACCACCGACGCCGGCCGGACCTGGCGTCCGGTTTTTAACCACCAGCCGGTCGCCTCGATCGGAGCCATCGCGGTCGCGCCCTCGGATCCCAATGTTATTTATGCCGGCACCGGCGAAGCCGATATGCGGTCGGATATTTCCTACGGCGATGGCATCTATAAATCCACCGACGGCGGCCGGCATTGGCAATATATGGGCCTCACCGGGAGCCGCGCCATTGGCCGCATCGTCGTGGATCCGCATAACCCTGACGTAGTGCTGGTAGCGGCGCTGGGTGATCCCTATGGGCCGAATCCGGAACGGGGCGTGTTTCGCAGCACCGACGGCGGCCGCACCTGGGAAAAGGTGCTGTATAAAAATCCGGATACCGGCGCGATAGACCTGAGCGCCGACCCGGCCAACCCCCGCATTGTCTATGCCGCGCTATGGCAGGTCCGCAGGCCGTTCTGGAGCACGTACGCGCCGCTCAGCGGAACCGGAGGTGGCATCTATAAATCCACCAACGAGGGCCGCACCTGGCGGGCGCTGACCGGCCATGGCCTGCCCCAGCCCGACGGCCGGATTGGCGTCGCGGCCGCCCGCGGCAACCGCGTCTATGCCATCATCCGGGCGCATCAGCAAGGCGGTTTATACCGCTCCGATAATGGAGGCAAAAGCTGGCGCCGGGTTTCCAAAGACATGCGCATCCGCGGCCGTTCCTGGTATTTCAGCGGCATCTTCGCCGACCCCCGGAATCCCAATATCATCTATGCCGTCAACACCTCGCTCTACCGCTCGATGGACGGCGGACGCACGTTTCATGCCCTCGACGGCGCGCCGGGGGGCAATGATTATCACGCTCTCTGGATCGCGCCGCATCATCCTGGGCGGCTGATTCTGGGCAGCGATCAGGGCACAAAAATCTCGCTCAATGACGGCCGTACCTGGAGCAGTTGGTATAACCAGCCCACGGGACAGATGTATCACGTGGCCCTGGATCACCAGTTTCCCTTCAATGTCTATGGCGCGCAGCAGGATTCAGGCACGATGATGATAGCCAGCCGCGACAACTTCGGCTCCATTACCCGCGCCGACTGGCATCAGGTGGGGGCGGGGGAAAGCGGTTATATCGCTCCCGATCCGCTGCATCCGGATATCGTGTACAGCGGCAACTACGGCGGCGGCGTTTCCCGCTGCGATCGCACCACCGGCCAGTGCCAGGACGTCTCGCCGCAGCCGGTGATGACGCCGGGCGACAAGCTGCGCTTTACCTGGACCTCGCCCCTGGTCTTCTCGAAACTCAATCCGCACCGGCTCTATTTCGGCGCGCAGTACATTTTTACCACCGTGAACGGCGGCCAAAGCTGGCAGCGCATCAGCCCCGACCTGACCCGCGGGGCGATGGCGCGGCCGTGGGGCGCGCATCCGGATGGACTTTTGAAAAATCCGCGGGCGCGCCACGCCGGGGTGGTCTATACCATCGCTCCCTCGCCGGTCGCGCACGGGGAAATCTGGGCCGGAACCGATAATGGCCTGATTCAGTTGACCCGCGACGGCGGCAAGAGCTGGCGCAACGTAACCCCGGCGGGATTGCCGGCCTGGAGCAAAATCAGCCTGATCGCGGCCTCGCCGTTTGCCGCCGGAACGGCTTATGCCGCCGTTAACCGGCACCGGGTGAATGACCTGCATCCTTATATTTACCGCACCCGCGATTTCGGCCGCAGCTGGACGCGGATCAACGCCGGCATTCCTTCCACCGCCTATGTGCACGCGGTGCGCTGCGATCCCAAAAAACGCGGCTTGCTCTTTGCCGGAACTGAAGCCGGGGTGTATGTGTCGTTTAACGGCGGCGGCGATTGGATGCCGCTGCAGTTGAACCTGCCGACGGCGGCGATCCGCGATCTGGCGATCCGCGATAACGATCTCGTGGCGGCCACGCATGGGCGGGCATTCTGGATTTTGGACGACATCGCCAGCCTGCGGCAGATGACGCCGGCGATGGCGCAAAAAACGGCGGTGTTCTATCAGCCTGAAACCGCCATTCGCATCCGGCGCGATGAAAATCAGGAAACTCCCTGGCCGCCGGAAACCCCGGCGGGCCAGAACCCTCCCGACGGCGCCATTCTCGATTATTATTTGCGCGCACCGGCCCCGAGCCTGCGGCTCTCGATTTATAACGCCGCCGGACAGTTGATCCGCAGCTATACGCAAAAAGCCAAACCGCCCGTTGCCGGGCCGCGCAATGTGCCGGCCTATTGGCTGCGGCCGCCGGTGCATTTGCCCGATCATGCCGGTTTGAACCGGTTTGCCTGGAGCCTGCGCTATCCGCACCCGAAAATATTCAGCGCGGATTACACCATTGCGGCGATTCCGCATCAGACCCCGCGCCGGTTGCGCGGGCCGCTGGTGACGCCCGGAATTTATACGCTCAAATTAAGCGTCAACGGGCGGGCTTATGCGCAAAAATTAACCGTCAAAAATGACCCCCGGGTTCAAGTCAGCGCGGCGGCGCTCACGCGGCAGCTAGCGCTGGAGCTGCGGATTACGCGCGAGCTGGCGGCCGATGCCCGCGCCGATCAAGCCGTGAAATCCCTCCACCGGCAGGTGGTGGCGTGGATGCGGCGCTGGCACGGCCAGCCGCGGGCGCGGGATGCCTACGCCCTGGCCCGGCCTTTGCGACAACAGTTGCGCGGGCTGATGGGCGCGCCGCACGGACGCGGCTTCCATTTTCATGTCCGCCAAAAGGCGCCGGATCTGGCGCGGGTCAATGGCTTATTGACTACCCTGTATAGCTCCGTCGCCGGGTTCAATTCCGTCTCCGGCGCCGATGCGGCGCCGACCGTGGCGCAACGGCAGGCCAGCCGGCAGTTGCGGGGCCTGCTGCGCAGCGTTCTGGCGCGCTGGCGGCGGGTGCTGACGCAAACGCTGCCGCGTGTGAATGCGGCGATCCAGCGGGCGAAGCTTCCAGCGCTGCAATAAGGATTTCAGCCCAGGGCGCGGTGCAATTGCACGCCGATGACCACCAGCATAAAAACAACATAGGCGCGCAGCAGCCAGAGCAGCATGACGGTCCCCGCGGACAATTTGCGGCGGCCGAGCGGAACCTGGCGGGCCTCGACCAGCTGGTCGGCTTCGAGCGCACCGAGGACCCAGCCCGCATCGGCGGCCGTGGCCGCCGGGCGCGCATGGGATGGTGGTTTGTGCGGCATAGAGCTATTTTCTCTCAGTGGGCTTGATTGCGGCCGCGCCGCTCAGCCGCGCAGCACGCTGACGGCATAAAACAACCCCGCGCCGAGCAGGGCCAGCACCACCAGCAGTGTGGCCAGGTTCAGGCCGCGGCTGGCTCGCGCTTCGCCAATCACCTGGCGGTCATTGACCAGCAGATACAGAAACAGCAGCGCCGGCGGCATGGCCAGCACGGCGATCACGTTGACGATCAGAACCATGGTTTCGAGCGGCATGCCGGGAATCAGAACGATGGCGGCGGCAACCGCCGCGCCGGCCAGCAACACCCCGTAAAAAGTGCCGCCTTCGCGGAAGGGCTGATTCAGGCTATGGGGACGGTGCAGAACTTCCCCCAGCGCGTAGGCCGAGGAAGTGGCAATCGCAATGGCGGCCAGCAGTCCGGCGTCAAAAATAGCGAAGGCGAACAGGCCGGCGCCCCAGCCGCCCAGCCAGGGCCGCAGCGCCTGGGCAAACTGCGCGGCCTGATAATGCGCCCACGGCATGGGATGGGCGTGCAAGGGAGCGGTGATGATGATGGTGGCGCAGGCGGCTAGCGCGGCCAGCGTCGCGCCCAGCAGGGTGTCGAACCTGCCCAGGCCGATATCCTGCGGCGTCAGTCCTTTATCCACCACCGCGCCTTGCTGAAAAAACAGCATCCAGGGCGTGACCGTGGCTCCGATATCGGCCACCAGAATCAGCCAGGTTTGATTATTCCAGCGGCTGGGCATGGGCTGCCAGGTCAGGAATGCGTGTCCCGCCGCGCCCCAGGAGGGATGGCTGAAAATGGCGATGGGAATAAACAGCAGATTGCCGGCGGCGAGCATCAGCGTCAGCCGCTCCCAGGTCCAATATCGCCCGGTCATGACCACGCCGGCCAGCACCAGAAAGGCGCCGCCCACGGCGATGATGGGAGAAATGCCGAAGTAGCCGAGGCCCGCGCGCACGCCGATGAACTCGGCGATCAAGGTCAGAAAATTTCCCAGCAGCAAATCGCCGAGGGCGAACCAGCCCCAAAACGAGCCGAAGCGGTCGAAGATCAGCTCCGCATGGCCGCGATGACAGGCGGCGCCGAGGCGCACCGTCATTTCCTGCACCACGAAGGCCATGACGAAGGTGAGGACGATGAAGGGGAGAAAAAATCCGATGCCGAATTGAGCCCCGGTGGCGGAATAGGCGAGCATGCTGGGAGCGTCGTTTTCCCCCAGCATGACCAGAATGCCCGGCCCGATCAGCAGCCATAACAGCCAGAGCCGGTTCCAGCCGCCCCGTCCGCCGCGCGCCCGCAGCACGCGCAGGCGGTCAAAGGCGCGGTCGCGGTCTTCATGCGTGATCGCCGGCACGGGGCCGGGAGGCGTGGGCTGCATGGTTCTATCATATCGGGACGCAGCCGGCCCCAGAATGCTAGCCCGGTCTAGAACTTAAATAGCTGATCGAGCTTTTTACGCGCATCCGAGCTGGCGTCAGCGCGCGGAGAGGCCGCCCCAGCCCCCGCCAGCGGAGAAAAATAATCGCAATAGTTGTTGCGGTCTTTGGCGCGCACCCATTCCGCCTGGGTTTCGCGGCATTCGTTATGGCGCGTGGGGTCGAAATGGCGGCAGGCGCGGCAGACATGCAGGTCGGCGTCACAGCCGGCGCAGACGGCGCGCGTGGCGATTTTTTCACCCGTTCGCAGGGCTGCTTCCTGCCCGCATTTCCAGCAGTTCATATCCCTACTTTAAATCGGATTCGCTTTCGGCCGCGTGGCGGGCTTTCCCTGTAGCGGCGGCCCTCCGGCGCAGGCATGCCATCAGGCGCGCCGGCGGAGCGGTTTCCTCGATGGGCCAGTCCAGCCAATCGCCGACGCGGCGCGCGCGGCGCATCCAGCGCAGCAGCAGCGCGGCATGATCGGCGCGCTGGGCAAATGCCGGCATGGGCAAAGATTCCAAAGCCGACAAGGCGGCCAAAACCGTCTGCGGTTCGGCTGCGGCGTCCAGGCAGGACGGCCCGCGCAGGGCGGCATTCTGCCAGAGAAAAATCTGGCCGGAGCGGGGCTGATCGGCCGGCCCGGGCAGCAGCAGCACGGCCCGCGCCGCGGCCGTGGCGGCGATGGCGGGCAGGCGGCGATGCAGGGTCTGCAGGCGTTGCCAGCGCTGGTGAATCGCCGCCGCGCGTTCGAAGTCGCAGTCCTGGCTGCAGGCTTCGCGCTCCCGGATCAAATGCTCGAGCAGCGAGGCGCCGCGGCTGGCGAAATTTTCCCGCATGCGCCTGACCAGTCCGGCATAGTCTTCGCGGCTGCAGCCGAAGTTACAGGGCGCGGGGCAGAGCTTGACCTCGGAAAAAACGCATCCGGGAAAGTCCGCATCCGGGTTCAAATCCGGCTGGCAGCGGCGCAGATGAATTTCATCCAGCCAGGCTTCGGCCAACCGCCGGGCCCCGGCCGGCGAGGGCAGCGGGCCAAACAGCAGCGGCTGGACTCGCGCGGCGGAGCGGGGAATTTTTCGGGTCAGGGTCAGCCGCGGAAATTCGTTATCCAGAGTGAGCTTGAGGTAAACCGGGCGGCGCAGGCGCAGGCGGCGGCGGTAATCGCCGGGAAATTCGCGGCGCAAGTTCTGATACAGCAGCCATTGGGCTTCCCAGCCGCTGCCGGCCAGTTGGTATTCCAGCGCCGTTGCTTGGGCGCGCAGATCGAGTTGGCGCGGCGGGGCGTCGGCCGTCTCCGCCGCCGGCGCCAGATACCGCTCCAGCCGGCGGCGCAGATTGGCGGTCTGGCCCAGCAGCGGTTCTCCCCCATGCAGGCGCAGGGTATAGACGGCCCGCGCCTCCGGCAAGCGCTTCAGCCAGTCCGGATCGTGCGGGTCATAGTCCAGCCGCGGCATAGCTCAAATGTATTATGCAAACGGATGCCGCCGGGAATCTTCTGCCGCGGCATCGCCGGATTGGGCCATCCCAATTTGTCAGGATGCCGGGGCCCCAAATCGCGATAAAATGGCTGGGAAAGGGCAATTCTTTCTATGAATTCAACGTCCATTCGCCGCGGCATATTGCTGTTGATCTGTGCGCCGGTGCTGGCGTGGGGTTTTCAGGCCGGCAACCGGATCATACACGACAAAATCAAGGCCGATTTGCAAAAGTATAAAGCGCTGGCCGCGATTTCGGTCACCGTGGATCAACAGGAAGTCGTGCTCACTGGAACCGTGGCCTCGGCCAAACTGCAGAAACAAGCCGGCCGGATTGCCCGCATGGATGCGCCGGGCATGCGGCTGCTGAACTACATCGCCGTCCAGAGAAAACATTCCAAGCCCTAAGCGCGCCAGCCGCTTTGCTTCGGCATGGCCACGCCGGCCGCATGATAAACTAAAGACGTTACATTAGGCTGGCGCCCATCCGGGTTTCATCATTAATGTATAGTTCTCTCCCGCACACAGGTTTCTAACCATGTTCTGGCTATGGGCAACGCTCTACGTACTGTTCTTTTTTCAGCTGTCGGCGATTTTTACCACTGTATATCTGCACCGCGCGGCCACGCACAAGGCGCTGACGCTGAACCCGGTGGTGGAGTTGCTGATGCGGGCGGAGCTGTGGCTCTACACCGGAATCGTGACTCGGGAGTGGGTGGCAGTGCACCGCAAACACCACCATTTCACCGATGTGCCAGGCGATCCCCACAGCCCCTATATTGAAGGCCTGTGGGAAATCATCATTGGCAATCCCTGGTATTACAAACGCGAAGCTGGGCATAAGGAAACCATCGAGCATTACGCCAAAGACATTCCCAGCCGCTGGCATGACCGCCTGTTTCTGGACAACGGCATGATGGGTATCTTGATTGGCCTGGGTTTGACCATGGGGTTTGTGCGCTGGCTCAGCCCGGGCCACGCCTGGTGGTACGCCGCGGCGCTGGGGCTGGGCCTCTACTTAACGCAGGCCATTTTATACATTCTGGCCAATGCCTTGATCAACGGCGCCTGCCACGCCCTGGGCTACAAAAATTTCAGCAACACGGCCACCAACCTGCGCTGGGTGGCCTGGCTTTCGGCGGGCGAAGGCTTGCACAACAATCACCATCAGTTTCCCAGCGCCAGCAAGCTGAGCATGCGGAAAACGGAAGTGGATCCGGGCTGGCCGGTGATCCGGCTTCTGCGCAAGCTCTCACTGGCGCAGGTAAAGCCGCTGCCGGAGGCGGCCATCGCGCGGCAGAGCTCCGCAATTGGACAAATCCCCGAGCTGGCGGCGGAAGAAGCGGCACAGTAAGCCGGCGCATTTCATAAACCCGGCTACGGCCGGACATTTACGAAAAGATTTCTCCTAAAAAAATGCGGCTGCGCCGCACTGTCTGCGCGTGCCGTCTTTAACGCAGTATCCAGCGCACGCTGTAAATTTCATCCAGGCCATGCAGGCGAGTGACCAGCGGACGGTTGTGGCCGTCCAAACCGCGCCAGCCCCGGGCTGAGTGGCCAGAACTTGCTGCCCATCGGGCGAGATGGCCTGCAAATATAAATCGGGTAACAGTGCGGCCAAAGGCAGCGGCGTACCCTCCCTCCAGACCGGTGTACATGAGCGTGTGGCTGGCCTGGGTTTGTTCAGCGAAATAGATGCGCAGGCCATCACTGAACAAAGGCAACGGGTATTCGCGGCCAATTCGGGGTCAGGGATGGCTGAATTCGGGACGGAATCAGACGCAATTTTATCCCCGGCTTCTGACGCCAGGATGGGCGTGACCGGAGCGGTGAAGCGGTAGCCCTGAACCGGGGTTTTGGCTTGAATCGTGCCGTCTGTAGGCATAGGCGACTTTGTAATGGCCGGTGAGAGTGAAGTATACGGCAAAGCAATAAAGCAAGCGATCACTGTAAATGGTTGATATTAAGGAATTTACTGAGTGAGATTGCGGGGCCCGTAAATATTTTTCAATCAAGCAACTCTCTATTGACCCACGGCTGACTCACCCCCCATTCTCATCTCCGCAATGGGAAATACCCTTGCGGGAGATGAGGAGAACAACCATGAAATGCCATTCCATATTGCGCTGGGCGGCCTGCCTGGCGTTTTGCAGCGCCTTAGCCTGGGGTCAAGCCGGAACCTTGCCGGAAGGAACGCCGATCACGGTCCGGCTGGATCAGAGCCTGTCGTCGGCGAGCGCGCATAAAGGCGATCCGGTTAGCCTGTCGGTGCTGGAGCCAGTGCGGGTGAATGGCGTGGAGGTGATCGCGCCGGGGGAGTCGGTTTATGGCGAAGTGCTGAAAGCCAAAAAGAAAGGACATTTTGGCCATGCCGGGCAACTGGATTTTTCGATTGAAAAAGTACAAACCATGGCCGGGGACTGGATTCCACTGCGCTACACCGCGCACCGGGAAAAAGGGCAGGGGCATGGCATGTCCACGGGGATCTTGACCGGAGTGCTGGCGGTGGCTTTCTGGCCGGCGGCGCCTTTCATGCTGCTACGGCATGGCAATGACATTACGGTGCCGGAAGGCCGGCATTTCAACGTGTTCACCGATGCGCCCTATCAACTGCCCGCGCCCATCGCCGCACCCGCCACGGGCCCCGTGGCGCCCGCGCCAGTGGCGGCGGTCCCGGCGGCCGCCACCGCTACAGGAACGGCAATGGTGGCGATCAATTCAGCCCATCCTGGCGATGAGATTGATCTCGATGGCGGCTATGTCGGCGATACGCCGGCGAATTTGAAATTACCGGCGGGGATGCATGAAATCGAAATCAAGCACAACGGCCGGGTGTGGGAACGCAAGCTGAACGTTATGGCGGGCAGCTCCTTGAGTATTGATGCCAAGCCATAGATCACTCCTGAATTGAGCAAACTCATCCCGGGGAAAAATATCATGGGCCGCATCATCCTTCAATTGCCTGGCTTCAGTCTGGTGATTGCAATGGGCTTATTTTGGGCCGGCTGTGCGCACGGCTCTTCCTGACTCTTCACCCTCAACCCCGGCTGGCAATCCCACGCCGGCGATCACCCCGCTTGCCACAAGGCGGCCTCAAGATTTGCGGCGTGCGTTTGGCTCCCTATCATTTGTAGAAAAGAATTTGTTTCACCACAGCCTAAAAGCGGCTGTGCCGCCAATCGCGTAAACTGACACCTGATGTCCCATCAGGCCGAAATCGAGCGCCGGAAAAAACGCGCCGCCCAGGGAGGAGGCGCCGCCCGTCAGGCGGCGCGCCAGGCGCCGGGCCGGCTGTCGGCGCGCGAGCGCATCGAGTTTCTGCTTGATGATTCCAGCTTTGAGGAATGGGATCAGCTGATTGAGCACCGGGCGACCGCTTTTGGCCTCGCCCACCAGCGCATTCCCGGCGATGGCGTTCTGGGCGGCGTGGGCCGGGTGGAGGGCCGCACGGTTTTTGTCTTTGCCCAGGACTTCACCGTCTTTGGCGGCTCGCTCTCGGAAGCCAACGCGGCCAAAATCTGCAAGCTCATGGACGCCGCCCTGCGCGTGGGCGCGCCCATGATCGGCCTCAACGACAGCGGCGGCGCCCGCATTCAGGAGGGCGTGGCCGCGCTCGCCGGCTATGCCGACATTTTTCTCCGCAATACCCTGGCCAGCGGCGTCATTCCCCAGCTTTCCGCCATTCTCGGCCCCTGCGCCGGCGGTGCGGTCTATTCGCCCGCCATCACCGACTTCATCTTCATGGTCGAGCGTGAATCCCACATGTTCGTCACCGGCCCCGATGTCATCGCCGCCGTCACCCATGAACAAGTGGATAAGGAAGCGCTGGGCGGGGCCGATACTCATAACCGCCTCAGCGGAGTGGCGCATTTTCAGGCCGCCGATGACCGCGACTGCCTCCGCCAGATGCGCGCCCTGCTCGGCTATCTTCCCTCCAATAACCAGGAAGATCCGCCCCGCCGCGCGGCCGCCGACCCCGCCGGGCGTGAAGCGCCCGCGCTCGAAACGCTGGTGCCCGCCGCGGGGCATCAGCCGTATGATGTCCGCGCCGCCCTGCGCGGCGTGGCCGATGATGGCGAGTTGCTTGAAATCCAGGAACACTTCGCGCCCAACCTGGTCATCGGCTTTGCCCGGCTGGCCGGCCGCCCGGTGGGAATGGTGGCCAATCAGCCGGCGCATCTGGCCGGCGTGCTCGATATAGACGCCAGCGACAAGGGCGCCCGCTTTGTGCGTTTTTGCGATGCCTTCAACCTGCCGCTGATCACCTGGGTGGATGTGCCGGGGTTTCTGCCCGGCGTGCAACAGGAACTCGGCGGCATCATCCGCCACGGCGCCAAGCTGCTGTTTGCCTATGCCGAGGCCACGGTGCCTAAAATCACCGTCACCCTGCGCAAGGCCTACGGCGGCGCGTATTGCGTCATGGCCTCGAAGCACTTGCGCACCGATTTGAACTACGCCTGGCCCACCGCCGAAATTGCGGTCATGGGCGCCGAAGGCGCCGTGCGCGTGCTCTACCGCAAGGAACTCCAGGCGTTGGATGAGGCCGCCCGCGCCGCCCAGGAAAAAGCCCGCATTGAGGAATACCGCGCCCACTTCGCCAATCCCTTCGTGGCGCTCGAGCGCGGCTATCTCGATGCCGTCATCGCGCCGCGCCAGACCCGCCAGCACCTGATCCGCGGCCTGGAGTGGCTGCAGAACAAGCGCGCCGCGCTGCCTCCCAAAAAGCACGGCAATATACCGCTCTGATAGCGCGGCCCACGAGTCCACCAGCAGAATGTTGCCGTATCGAGGGAAAAGGTCAGGGTTGCCTGTTCGGTCCCGGCCTTCCGCTCTGCGATGCTTATCCCTGAGCGTGATCCTCTTTTCTGCTACCATTCCCACGTTACGCGCACTCACCCATGAACCGCAGAAAATTTCTCCACACCTCGGCCGGAGCTTCCCTGTTGCCGTTGGCGGTTACGCCCGCCTCGCTGGCCGCCGCCGCCGCCCCTTCCAATGAAACTACGCCGCTGTCCGCGTCTGTTGATGCTCCGCTTGCCGCCTCGGCCGCCGGCCGCGAACGCCTGCTGCTCGATTTTGGCTGGCATTTTCATCTCGGCAATGCCGATGATCCGAAACAGGATTTTGATTACGGACTGAAGGGCGGTTCCTGGTGGAAGACCGGACTCATGTTCCATCCCGCGCGGCCGGACTTCGACGTTTCCGGCTGGCAGGCCGTGGATTTGCCGCACGACTGGGCGGTGGCGCTGCCGTTTCATAACGATCCCGTGCTCACCACGCATGGCTCCAAGCCCCTGGGCCGCAAATATCCCGCCACCAGCATCGGCTGGTACCGGCGCGAATTCAATCTCACTCCCGCCGACCGCGGCCGCCGGCTGCGCCTGGAATTCGACGGCGTATTCCGCAATTGCATGGTGGTGCTGAACGGCTGTTTTCTCGGCCGCAATCTCAGCGGCTATGCTCCCTTCAGCTTCGATATCACCGATTTCGCGCATTACGATGGCAAAAACGTGCTGGTGGTGCGGGCCGATGCGACCGAATCCGAAGGCTGGTTTTATGAAGGCGCCGGCATTTACCGCCATGTCTGGCTGGTGAAGACCCATCCCCTGCATGTGCCGCAGTGGGGCGTCTATACCCGCGCCAAAGTCAGCCGGATACAGGGCGGGCACGGCGCCGCCGAGCTGGAACTGTTTACCGAAGTTGAAAACGCCGGCCCCAAGGCGGCGCGGGCGGAAGTGGTTTCCGTGCTCCGCGACCCCGCCGGTAAAGTGGTGGCCCACCGCCGATCATCGGTGCAACTGCGGCCCTGGAGCCAGACCACCGTCCGCCAGGCCGCCCGTTTGGCGCGGGCGGAATTATGGTCGGTTGAAACGCCGCATTTATACCAGCTCGAAACCACCCTCGAGCACGCCGGCCGCGCCGTGGACCAGCTCACCACCCCCTGCGGCATCCGCCACATACGCTTCACCGCCGATCACGGCTTTTTTCTCAATGGCCGCCATGTGGAGCTGCACGGCATGTGCAACCACCAGGATCACGCCGGCGTGGGTTCGGCGCTGCCCGACCGGCTGCAGTATTACCGCATTGAAAAACTCAAAGGCATGGGCGTCAACGCCTATCGCACCTCGCACAACCCGCCCACCCCGGAACTGCTCGATGCCTGCGACCGGCTGGGCATGCTGGTGATGGATGAGACCCGCATGTTCAGTTCCGACCCCGAGGGCCTGAGCCAGCTTTCGCGTCTGGTGCGCCGCGACCGCAACCGTCCCAGCGTCGTCATGTGGTCCATGGGCAACGAAGAATGGTTCGTGCAGGCCAAGCCGCTGGGCGAGCGCATCGCCGCCAGCATGAAGCGCCTGATCCGCCGCCTCGACCCCACCCGTCCGGCCACCCAGGCGATGAATATTCCCTCGATGTGGGGCCATGGCGTATCGCATGTGGATGATCTGCAGGGCTTCAACTACGGCGGCGCCAAGCCCATGGACGCCTTCCATGCCAAATTTCCGAAGAAGCCCTGTTTTGGCTCTGAAACCGGCAGCACGGTTTCCACGCGCGGCGAATATGTCACCAGCAAAAAACTGTGTTATGTCAGCGCTTACGATGTCAACCGGCCGCCCTGGGCCCAGTTAGCCGAGCAATGGTGGGGCGATATCTATGCCAAGCGGCCGTATCTGGCCGGCGGCTTTGTCTGGACCGGCTTTGACTACCGCGGCGAACCCACGCCGTATGGCTGGCCCTGCATTAACTCGCATTTCGGCCAGATGGACGTCTGCGGCTTTCCCAAAGACGATTATTACTATTACCAGGCGGCCTGGAGCGGACATCCAGTGTTGCACCTGTTTCCGCACTGGAACTGGGCCGGCCAGGAAGGCAAGCCCGTGAGTGTCTGGGTTTATAGCAATCTGGACGCGGTCGAACTGTTTTTGAACGGCAAAAGCCAG
>JAKAZV010000091.1 GCA_021826505.1 Acidobacteriota bacterium
TCGTTGGTAAATGGCCCGTACATGTCGGCGGTGTCAATCAAATTGACGCCGAGATCGAGGGCGCGGTGGAGGGTGGCGATGGATTCGGCCTCGTCGGCGGGACCGTAAAATTCCGACATGCCCATGCAGCCCAGGGCCAGCTCGCTGACCACCAGTCCCTGATTGCCCAGCTTGCGCTCGCGAATTGCCATCGTCTGCCTCCGTCAACAACATTATAAAGGGCGGATAAAATTCCGACGCAGCGCCTAAAATACGAAGATGGCGATTTTCAATGCGGCCGCGGACGCGAGCGCCGGCGCGGCACACCCTCTGATTCTGGGAATAGAGACTTCGTGCGATGAGACCTCGGCGGCGGTGCTGGAGGGGGCGCACCGGGTGCGCTCGAACGTGGTGCTGTCGCAGATTCCCGTGCACCAGATTTATGGCGGGGTGGTTCCCGAGCTGGCCAGCCGGGAGCATCTGCGGGCGGTGGTTCCGATTGTGCGGCAGGCGCTGGAGCAGGCCCAGTGCCGCCTGGATGAGATTGCCGGCATCGCGGTGACGCAAGGCCCGGGGCTGGCGGGCGCGCTTCTGGTGGGCCTTACGTACGCCAAGGCGCTGGCCTGGGCGACGGGCATTCCCGCCGTGGGCGTGAACCATCTCGAGGGCCATATCCACGCGGTGCTGCTGGAAGAACGCCGACAGGGACGGCCGGAGCCGGAGTTCCCCGCCCTGGCACTGGTGGTCTCGGGCGGCCATACATCGCTGTATGAAGTCAGGCCGGAAGGGGCTGGGTATGCATACCGGAGCCTGGGACGCACTCGCGATGATGCCGCCGGCGAGGCCTACGACAAAGTAGCCAAATTATTGGGACTGGGATATCCGGGAGGGCCGGTGATTGACAAGCTCTCGGGCCTGGGCGAAGCCGCGGCCGTGCCGCTGCCGCGCACCCGGCTAAAGACAGACGCGGGCGGACTGGAATTCGATTTTTCGTTCAGCGGGCTGAAAACCGCCGTGCTGCGCTTTGTGCAGACGCAGGCGCTGGCCGAAGAAATCGAAGCCCGGCGCAATGCCCTGCGCGGGATGGAAAAACCCGATCTTGCGTTCTGGCAGGCCCACTGTTCGCAGACAACGCTCAACCTGATCGCCAGCTTTCAGACGACCGTGGTCGAAACCCTGGTCGAGCGCACGCTGGCGGCGGCCGAAACGGCAGGCGCGGTCTCCATCTTTTTGACCGGAGGAGTGGCCGCGAACCGGCAGCTACGACAGCGCATGAGCGAAGCCGCCCAGGGACTGCCGGTGCTGGCCCCGGCGATGAACCTGTGCACCGATAATGCCGCGATGATCGCCGCCGCCGGGTACCCCAGATATCTGGCCGGACAAAGATTGGCGATGGAGGCCAGGGCCGAACCGCAGTGGAAACTCTAGAGCCAAGGGCTAAAAAGCTGAGTGTGGCATGATTGAAGTCTGGCCGCATTGAATTCTCATCCTCCATGGCAATCGGGCTCAAACTCCGCAACCTGCTTTATGTCATTCATGCCGTGGATCCGGCCAAAGCGGCACCCCTGATGCCGCCGGGGCTGGAGCTGGATCTGCGGCCGACGCCGCAGGGCGAGCGCGCTTTTGTGGCCACCGTGGTGGTGGAGGCGGGGGCGGCGTTTCCCTATATCATGACCGGCTTCCGGCAGATCAATTACCGGATTTATGTGCGGCACAATGAGCAGCCCGGGGCGCTGTTTGTGCGCTCATGGGTTTCGTCGCGGGCGGCGGCGGCGGCGATGAATCTGGCGATTCCCACCGAACACGCCCACATTCAACTCGAGATTCAGGATCATACCGCCCCCTATTCGCAATATCGCGTGGAGGGCCGCTCGGGAACACACCAGATCGCAATCGAAGCCGCGGCGGCGGAGCGCGACGATTATGCGCCCTTTGCCTCGCATGACGATGCGGTGCATTTTCTGCTGCAACGGCACGCCACCTTTGCCGCCGGCGCCCATCCCAAGGGCGGACTGGCCATTGTGCGGGTGAACCACCCGCCCATGGACCCGCTGCCCGCCCAGGTTCACTCGATGTACGCCAATCAATGGACCGATGCCGGGCTGCTCAGCCCGGAAGAAGTCGGACGGCCGCTGATGGCGCTGATCCAGCCGGAGATTCAGTTCGATATGAATTTACCGGAGAAAATAGATTAATTTTATTTCAATATATTGTTGATAATAAAGCATTTGCTATTTTTTATTACGAATAGATGCACGAGCCGCATTTTTTTCTCGCAGTCGGCCCTAAAACAGGCTATGCTAAGTGCGCTGTAAACGCAGCTAAAGCTAATCCTTCCTTATAGATAAAGCTAGCTGCCCAGGATTAACCCATTCCATGCCAGCCACCACCATGATTGAAACGGCGCCGGTGCCGGCGCAAGGGCTGCCGCCCCAGATGCCGCGCATCTGTCTGGCACTGCAGGCACCCACCGTCGCCGAACTTTTGGCCAAGGCCGAACAGGCGGCACGGGAAAGCGTGATTATCGAGCTGCGGCTGGATTATCTGAACCACCCCGAGACGGCCCCCGCGCGCATACGCCAGTTCTGCGAATCCAACCCGGACACACCGCTCATCGCCACCTGCCGCCGGCAGGCGGCGGGCGGGAAATTCAAAGGCACCATCGCGGCCGAGCTGGCGCTTTTGGCCAAGGCGGCGCAGGCCGGCTGCCGCTTTGTGGACGTTTCCCTGGAAACGGCCGAGCGGGCGGGCAAGGAAGCCATGGCGGGACTGGGCAAACGGGCGCGGCTGATTCTGAGCTATCACGATTTTGAGCGCATGCGCGATCCGGAGCCGATTTTTACCCGGATGCAGAAGCTCAAGCCGGCGGTTTATAAACTGGTTTTTACCGCCCGCAGCTTCAGCGACAACCTGGTGCTCGATGCCTTTTTGCAGAAACACGCCGGACAGATGCCGGTGGTGGGGCTGTGCATGGGGGAATGGGGCGTGCCCAGCCGGCTGCTCTGCATGCGCGACGAGGCGGCATTTACCTTTGCCAGCTATGGCGCGGGAGAAGAAACCGCGCCGGGGCAGATTGACATCCGCGAACTGCGCCAGGTGTACCGGGTGGATGACATCAACCGGGCCACCCGGGTCTATGGCGTGCTGGGGTATCCAATCAAACATTCGCTGTCGCCGCGCATGCTGAATGCCGCATTCCGCAAAGAGAGCCTGAACGCGGTTTACCTGCCGCTGGCGGCGAAAAAGGCGGAAGAGGTGCTGGCGGCGGCGCATACGATCCCGCTGAGCGGGCTGAGCGTGACCATTCCGCACAAGACCGCGGTGGCCAGCCGGCTGGACGGGCTTGATCCGCTGGCCAAAAAAATCGGCGCCGTCAACACCATCGTGCGCAGCAACGGCAAGCTTTATGGCTATAACACCGACGTGGCCGGCATTGTGGGACCACTGGAACAGCGACTGACGCCGGGCGGAACGCCACCGCGGGTGCTGGTGCTGGGAGCGGGCGGAGCGGCCCGGGCCGCGGTTTTTGGCCTGCGGGCGCGGGGCGCCGAGGTCAGCATCCTGAACCGCACTTCGGCGCGAGCCCTGGCCCTGGCCAAACAGGCACAGGCCAAAACGGTGAAGCGGGCGGATTTAAAGAAGCTGCCGTTTGACGTGATCATCAATGCCACTCCGGTCGGAATGTGGCCCGACGTGAAGCAGTCGCCGCTCAAGGCGGATGAGATTCGCGCCGCCATCGTCTTTGACCTGATTTATAACCCCATGCAAACCGAGCTGCTGCGCATGGCGCAGGCAGCCGGCGCGCAGGTGATTTCCGGGATGGAAATGTTTATTGCGCAAGGCGCACGGCAGTTCCAGATCTGGACCGGAAAACCGGCGCCGGTGGCCGAGATGCGGCATGCGGTGGTGAGCTGGCTGGAGGAAGAAGAAAAGAAGCAGAAGAAGTGAAAAAGTAAAAAGATACGCCAGCGGACCAAGCCAGCGTGAAAAAAACGACCCGGGCTGATTGTCTGCCTGAACCCATACTTCAATCGAGCGATGAGCGCATAATTGCAGCCGCAGCCACGAGAATTGAACTCAACGCAAAGGCGTAACCGCTCAGGGAATCTATTTTTATGGTGAATGTATTATTTTTTGTCGCCGCAGCCGCGGTGTTTCTGCATGTGCAGTGGGCGAAACGGCGCGGACACTATGATCCCGTGGTGCTGCTGCGCGATGCCGGGCTGGCGCTGGCGTGCCTGTATGTGCTGATCGAAGGCTCGAAATTTCTGATGAACCTGGCCTGGTGGCACGAGCTGGGGCAGACACAGACGTTCTGGACGCTGATCCGCATCGAATGGCTGCCGCGCACGGCGGCGGCGCTGGCGGGCATGGCGGTGCTGATCACCGCCTTCCGGCTGGGCCGGCGGCGGAACGCCAATCCCCTCAGCCAGACGCGCATGTTTAACTGGCTGGGCCACCTGGCGGCGATCCTGCTGGCCATTTTCATGGCGGTCAGCCTGATCAATCCCTGGACGATCGCGCTCTGGCTGGGCAATCACACGGCGGGCGTCTATCGCGATCCGATATTCGGCCGCAGCCTGGGATTCTATATGTTCCGGCTGCCCTTTTATAAAATGCTACTGGGCTGGGCCGGATTTGTGCTGGTGCTGGGGCTGATGCTCTATGGCGCCACGCTGGCCATGCACGCCTCGGCCGAGCGCATGCGCGAACTGCGCGAGCGGCTGGAGGCGCAGGCGCGCGGCTACGCCATGCCGCCGCGGGTGATGAGCGCGAGCCAGCTGCCCGACTTCAGCGGGCTGATCCGGCTGGGCGGGGCGCTGCTGCTGGCGCTGTTCGCGATCAACGCCTTTTTCAACCGCTATCAACTGCTGTTCCATAGCCATCGTTTTCTTTATGGCGCTGATTTTGTGGATGTCCGCATCGGGCTGCCGCTGCTATGGGTGCAGATCGTGGTGGCGCTGGGGCTGGGGCTGCTGCTGGTGACCGCGCGCGGCGGGCCCGGACCGCGGGGCTGGCTGGGAGTACGGCCGGCCTGGCTGGCGCCGGTGGCCGGGGGAGTATTTGCGCTTACGCTGATCGTGCCGCCGCTGCTCGAGGCCGCAGTGCGCTCGATTTACGTGAGCCCCAATGAGATGACGCTGGAGCGGCCCTATATCGCCCATCATATTCAAGCCACGCGCGTGGCCTATGGCATCGAGCAGAACTCGCGCGAAGAGCGCTTCGTGCCGACTTCGGCGGAGACTGTGAACCTGGCCAATTATCCCGACACGGCCGACAACATCCGGCTCTGGGACTGGCGTCCGTTTCAAGACAACATCACGCAATTGCAGGCGCTGCGGCCTTATTATGATTTTCCCGACGTGGATGTGGACCGCTATCGCATCAACGGGCAAAAGCGGCAGGTGCTGATCGCGGCCCGCAGCCTGAACACTTCGCTGTTGCCGCAGACGGCCCAGACCTGGGTCAACCTGCACCTGCAATATACGCATGGCTACGGCGCGGTGGCCGGGTTGGTCAATCAGGCCAGCCAGGAAGGCGAGCCAAAGCTGATTTTAAAAAACGCGCCGGCCGAGACTTCGATCCCGCGCTTCCGGCTGACCCAGCCGGAGATTTATTACGGAGAGCAAACCGATGCCTGGGTTTTTGTGGACACCACGCAGCCGGAGTTCAACTATCCCAAGGGCGAAGAGAACGCCTACAACACCTACCACGGCAGCGGCGGATTCAAGATCGGCGGCCTGATGCGGCTGGCGGCGGCGATCAATGAAAACGACACCAATATTTTATTAACCAGCTACCTGACCCCGACCTCGAAAATGCTGCTGCACCGGCAGATCATGCGGCGGGTAAAGCGGCTGGCGCCGTTTCTACATTTCGATCCCGACCCCTATCTGGTCATCAACCGCCAGGGCCGGCTGTTCTGGATGCTGGATGCCTATACCACTTCGGACCGGAATCCGTACTCCGAGCCGATGGATTTCAACGGCCGCCAGATCAACTACATTCGCAACAGCGTGAAGGCCACCGTGGATGCCTATAACGGCACGGTGCATTTTTATGTGTTTGATCCGCGCGACCCGGTGCTGGCGGCCTACCGGAGCGTGTTTCCAAAGCTGTTTCTGCCCCGTTCGGCGATGCCGAAGGATCTGCTGCGGCATGTGCGCTATCCCGAGCTGATGTTCGACGCCCAGGCGCAGATATACCGGCTGTACCACATGACCGATCCACAGGTTTTCTATAACAAAGAAGACGAATGGGACATCGCCAAACAAGTGGTGCGGCAGGGGCAGACGCAGATTACGAATCCCTATTACGTGATGATGCAGCTGCCGCGGCATCCGAACGGAAAATCCGCAACGACCCCGGCTTTGCCGGGAAAACCGGGCGGGGCGAAAACCGCCGTTCCGGCGGCCGCAGCACGGCCGCATGCCGAGTTTGTGCTGATGCTGCCCTTCACCAGCCATCATCGCGATAACCTGATTGCCTGGGTGGCGGCGCGCTGCGATCCACGGCATTACGGACAGATTCTGTTTTACCGGCTACCCAAGGAAAAACTGGTCTATGGGCCGCTGCAGATCGAGAGCCGGATTGACCAGAACCGCCGCATCAGCAAAGACCTGAGCCTGTGGAACCAGCAAGGCAGCCGGGTGATCCGCGGCACCACGCTGGTGCTGCCGGTGGACCATACTTTTGTTTACATTGAGCCGATTTACATACAAGCCACGCAGGCGCGATTGCCGGAACTGAAAAAAGTGGTGCTGGCGGTCGGCAACCGGCTGGTCTATAGCGATAATTTGCCGGAAGGGATGGCGCTGCTGGCACAGGCACAACCCGGCAATACGGCGGCGGGAGCGGCGATGCAGGCAGCCACCACGACCGCGGCCGCGCCGGGAGCCACGATCATTACCGGCATGGTGCCGGCCTCGGTGCTCGAATCCATTGCCGGCCATTTGCGGCAATACCAGCAGGACACCGCGCAGGGGCAGATGGCGCAGGCAGGACAGCAACTGCAGTCCATCGCGGCCGAGGCGCGGCAGGCGCTGGCGGCGGCGAGTAAGAAGAAGAAATAAAAATTGGCAAATTATTCGCGCGGGCCAAATAACGCCGTGCCCAGCCGCACCAGCGTCGCGCCTTCTTCAATCGCCGCTTCGAAGTCGTGCGACATGCCCATGGACAAATCCCAAGGCTGATGGTTCAGGCCGCGCGTCTCGCGCAGTTTACCGCTTAATTCCCTTAGCTGGGCAAAATAGGGCCGAGCCTGATCAGCGGGCAGATCGGGCGGCACGGTCATTAAGCCGCATAGACGCAAGCCGGAACAGGCCAGCGCGGAATCGGCGAGGGCCGGCGCCATGTCCGGCGCGGCGCCATGCTTCTGCGGCTCGCGCGCGAGATTGATCTCAAGCATGACCGGCAGTGGCGTAAGCCCGGGAGACTCGCGCATGCGGGCTTGCTGGAGGCGATCGAGGCGCTGGATCAATTCCGGGCGATCCAGGGTTTGCACAACCTGAAAGAGCGCGGCGGCGCGCGCGGCTTTATTCGATTGCAAGGGCCCGATGAGATGCCATTCGAGCGGAGAAGCGAGCCGGGCAGGCGCATCCGCGAGCAGCGCTTCGACGGCGGGGCGTTTCAGTTCGGCTTCCTGAACGCGATTTTCCCCGAACAGGGTCAGGCCCAGGGAGGCGGCCAGCGCCACGGCTTCCGGCGGCTGGGTTTTGATGACGGCCATCAGCCGGACTTCCGCGGGATCGCGGCGGACGCGCGCGCAGGCTTCGGCGATGCGGGCGCGCACGGCCCGCAGGCGATCGGATAATTGCCGCGGCTCAACAGCCATAAAAGAATTGTAGCGGCGGAGCGTGCGGCAGCCTATCGGTTGGCGGAAATGTTAGCCTACGTATATTTCAGCTTTATGCAGAATGCTCAGCATGAAATCCGGATTTCGGTCATGGATTCGCACACCGCGGGCGAGCCGACGCGCGTAGTGCTGGCAGGCGGTCCGGAATTAGGCGCAGGCTCCATGGCGGAACGAAGAGAGCGTTTTCGAAGCCAGTTCGATCATTACCGCCAGGCATTGATCCATGAACCGCGCGGGTGCGATGCCCTGGTGGGCGCCCTGCTTTGCCCACCGGAAGACCCGGCCAGCGCCGCGGGAGTCATTTTTTTTAACAATGCCGGCTATCTGGGCATGTGCGGACACGGCGCGATCGGGGTCGCGGCCACGCTGCATGTTCTCGGGCGATTGGGGCCGGGAAAGTTTCAACTGGAGACGCCGGTGGGTAACATACAGTGCCAGCAGCATGCCAACGGCGAAACCACGATCAGCAATGTGGCCAGCTACCGCTACCGGCCGGCGGTGAAGGTGACGGCGCCCGGCCGGGGCGAAATCACCGGCGACATCGCCTGGGGCGGGAACTGGTTTTTTCTGGTGGAAGATCACGGGCTGACACTCGAAATCGAGAATCTGCCGGCACTGACTGAATTTGCCTGTGGCCTGCGACAGGCCCTGGCGAGCCAGGGGATTACCGGCGCCAACCGGGAAGAGATTGATCATATTGAACTGACCGGGCCGAGCCGCAAGGCCGCTGCGCGCAATTTCGTGCTCTGCCCCGGGCTGGCCTACGACCGTTCTCCCTGCGGCACCGGAACCAGCGCCAAATTGGCCTGCCTCCATGCCGACGGCAAACTGAAGCCGGGAGAAATCTGGCGGCAGGAGAGCATTATCGGCAGCCAATTCAGCGCCAGTTACGAAGCCGGCGACCAGCCCGGTTACGTGCGGCCCTATATTACCGGGAGGGCGCACATCACCAGCCAGGCGGAAATTATTTTACAGCCCGAGGATCCATTTCGCTGGGGCATTACCGTTCCGGACCATGGCTAGTTCAACCCGAGCTTTTGATCTCGCCGTCATTGGCTGCGGCATCGTGGGCGCGGCTTGCGCCCGGGCCGGAGCCCGGGCCGGACTGCGCACGATCGCCCTGGATAGAGAAATTGCCTGTGGCGGCGCGACAGCGGCCGGCATGGGACACATCGTGGTCATGGACGGCTCGGAAGCGCAACTGGTCCTGACGCATTTTTCCCGGCAACTTTGGAGGCAGCTGATTCCCGAACTGCCAGAAGCAGCCGAATACCGGAGTTGCGGCACGCTCTGGATTGCCGCGGACGATGAGGATTGGGAACTGGCGCGGCGGAAACAGGCATGGTTCGCGGCACGGGGCGTGGCCGGAGAACTCCTGGACGCGCAGCAGTTAACCGAGGCCGAACCCTGCCTGCGGCCAGGTTTGGCCGGCGCCTTGCGGGTGCCCGATGACGGAGTGCTTTACCCGCCCGCCGCCGCGCAATGGCTCTTGCGGCAAGCGCAAAATGCGGGCGCCGAGATACGGAGGGGAGTCACGATGACCCACCTCAATGAGCAGGCAATCCATTTAGCCGGAGGCGATCCAATCGCGGCCGGCGCCATCATTGTGGCCACCGGACGCGAAGGGCCGGAACTGATTCCAGAAATTCCGCTGCGGCCGCGCAAAGGACATTTACTGATTACGGATCGCTATCCGGATTTTTTGCGGCACCAACTGGTGGAGCTCGGATATCTGCGCCGGGCGCATGCCCGCGAGGAAAGCTCGGTATCTTTTAACCTGCAACCCCGGGCCACGGGGCAGGTGCTGATTGGATCTTCCCGGCAATATTCCTCCAATGGCGGGGTCGAGCCGGCCATATTGGGTCAGATGCTGGCCCGCGCGCAAACGTATGTGCCGCGGCTGCGGGCATTGCGCGGGCTGCGCGCCTGGACCGGATTCCGAGCGGCCACGCCCGATGATCTGCCCTGCATCGGCCCGCTGCCGCAGCGGCCGCACATCTATGCCGGGCTGGGCCATGAAGGGCTGGGCATTACGACTTCGCTGGGCACGGCGGAATTATTGATGGCGCAAATTCTCGGCTCCGCGATGCCCATTCCCGCCGAGCCGTACCTACCAGCGCGTTTTATCGCCGAGCCGGGAACCATGGAACATGTCTGAAGTTTTTACGGTTTTTGTGAACGGGCAGCCGGTCACGGCCGGCGCGGAGATTACGGTGGCGGCGCTGCTGTTGCGAGAGCGAATCGCCAATCGGCGCTCGTGCAGCGGCCAGCCACGCGCCGCGTTCTGCGGCATGGGCGTCTGCATGGAATGCCGGGTGACGATTGACGGCACCGCTCATTGCCTGGGCTGCATGACCTATTGCCGGCCCGGGATGAAGATTACCACGCCATGAAGACCGGAACTGTCACCATCATCGGCGCCGGACCGGCGGGACTGGCCGCCGCCGCCAGCGCGGCACCCTATGCGCCGGTGATGCTGCTGGACGAAAACCCCGAGCCGGGCGGGCAAATCTGGAGAGCGAGCGCGGGCGCGGCCGCGACAGCCGCCGCGGCATTGTGGAAACAAGCGCGGCAGGCGGGCGCCCAATGGCTGGGCGGACGCCGAGTGGTTGCGGCAGATGCGCATTCTCTGCTGGCGGAAGACGCGGCCGGAG
>JAKAZV010000092.1 GCA_021826505.1 Acidobacteriota bacterium
ATAGATGCCGGAAATTATTAGAGGACGGCGCCTCGGGCAGTTGCGGGGGGTGGTGGCCAGGGACGGAATCGAACCGCCGACACGCGGATTTTCAGTCCGCTGCTCTACCGACTGAGCTACCTGGCCAGATCATATTATTTTGGCATAAATGCCGGCCATACTCCACCAGGAAAGGCAGGCATTTATCGCGTTTGCGCCATAAAAGCATGAATCACCGGATTCAAGCGTGCCGCTTCACAGCCGCTTGCCAGGTGACCGCAATCGCTGGTCAATAAAAAGATTTGCGCTTGAACCAGACGGGCGAAGCGCAAGGCAGGCTGAGGATTTACGGTATGATCCTGCCGTGAGGGCACAATCAGCATGCGGGCCCGTACCCGCGCCGCGGCCCGGGCCAGGCTGCCGCCATAAGGAGCGGCCGCATTTAAAGTGCTGATGGCCTGCGATTGCCGCATAAAATCATTCAGGTCAAACGGGGATTGCGCCGGGGCATCCAGCCGCCGCAACAGCGCCGGCCATTGCGTTCTCGGAGTACGTTCATTGCGGTATTGCGGCGTGGTCAGCCCCAGACTGCCTTCTTCCTGCAAGCCCGCGAGCACGGGATTGCCGTGATAGCGGCCGTTTTGCCAGATTTTTGATTCGCGAATCATATCGCGCTGCGCGCGAAAAGCCAGCAGATCATAAACCGTCGGCCGGGGAGTGCCGACAATGGGGATCACCTCGTCCATGAAGCGCGGATATTGGACCGCCCATTGAAAGCTCTGCATTCCGCCCATGGAAATGCCCATCACTGCGTGCAAATGCCGCAAATGCAAAACTCGCGTCAGCAACATGTGCTCGCTACGCACCATGCCGGCGATGGTGATGCGGGGAAATTTCATGCCCGGCTGCAATCGGCTGTTGCTGGGTGAAGTGGAAATGCCATTGCCCAGCGGATCCACCAGGATGACAAAATATTTTCGGCTGTCGAGCAACCGACCAGGGCCCACATCCGCGAGCATCTGCCCGCTATTGCCGCCGAACCAGGCCAGAAACAAAACGGCATTGGATTTGCGGGCGTTCAATTTTCCGCATAAACGATAGCCGAGCCGCAAATCGCGAATCTGGCGATGATGGGCCAGGCGAAAATTGCCGAGCCGCGCAAAGCGCTGCGGGCTATGGCAAGCGGGGGACATCGCCCGCGCGGGCAGGCAGGCGACCGTCATTGCCATGCCGCTCAGCAAGAAAATTTCAAATCTGTATCGCATGAATGTTCTCTCTGCCCGCCATTGCGCTCTCGTGCTTATGCTGTTCAACGTCTGGCCATGATCAGGCTCGGGCCGGTCGCGGCGGCCAGACGATACCCCAGCCCTTGCAGATGCCGGACAACGGGGAGATCGGGAGCGGTTTCCAGTTTCTGTTCGGGTGCTTCAAAGATCACCACCCGGGCGGGATATCGCCGCCAATCATGGGACAGTAAAATTTCCTCGTCCTGACCCTCGATATCCATCGAAAGCAAATCGATCCGCCGGCCTGGCGGCAGGTGCTGATCCAGAATTTCGGCCAGGGTGCGGCTTTGCAATGGGATTGTGCGCAGCAGCTTTTCTCCCCGGCTCCGGGCCTGCTCCGCGGCCTGGACATTGCAGGTATTGAGGGCGGCCTGAGCAAAGACGTAAAAATTCAACGCCTCGCCGGAGCGGGCGGCCAGTGCGGCTTGCACGTTGATGTCGCGTGGCCGCAGAATTTGAAAGGGGCTTAGGGCGCCGGGCAGGGCTTCAATATTGATGCCTTGCCAGCCGCGGCGGTAAAAATGATAGGTATTGGAGTAATAGACGGGATGATGAGCGCCGGCATCCACATAAAATCCCGGGCTGCATTCCTCCAGCAGCGGGCGCACGGCCATGTCTTCGCCAAATTGTGAATGCGAGGCATAAAAACTGCTATGCCGGTTGAGGCGCAAAGGCGCCCACCACTGAAAACGCAGCCGCAAGGCCATGGTTTGGCGCCAGGTCATGTGTCTTGGAGGGGGAATCGGTTTCAACTATCCTACCCCACCGGACTGTCTCCTCCAAGCCGTTATCCGCCATTGAGGGCCAAAAACACCACTAACAGCAGAAGAATGATCAGCAGCGCCCAGGCGATGCCGCGGCGAATCGAAGCGTGCGGGTTTTTCTGGGGGTGTGGAGTATTCTGCGATCGCGCATGAATCGCCGCGCGTTCGCTGTCGCTGAGCGGAGTAAAATGCGCCCGCGGGATTTCCGCATCCGGCGGACGGGAAACTTCTGATTCGTTTCTCCCTTTTTCTTCACCGCTTCGCTTCTTCACTTCTGCTGTTCTCCGCTTAACATGCTCTCCAGCCGCGCCGGATCATATACGCATCCGCCCCAGACGCCGCCCGAGGCATTTTGCAGCAGGGCCCAAAGCCGTGTATCGGCGGGGAGCCTGGGATCGGGCGCGAGCCGCGGGTGGGGCTGCCGTGCCGCAAGCTCGCGAGCCGCTGTGACACGGCTGGCAGAATCCATTTCCACGGCGCTGGAAGGCCCGATATAATCCAGCCGGCCCGTCAGTTTCACGCAGTCAATTTCCACCTCGATCCAGTCGCCGTCGCGCAGCTTGCCGATCGGCCCTCCGGCCAGTGCTTCCGGACTGATGTGGCCGATGCAGGCGCCGGTTGAAACTCCGGAAAAACGGGCATCGGTGAGCACCGTGATCTGGCTGCCCCAGGGCAAATGGCGCAGCGCCGAAGTAATCTGGTAAATTTCCTCCATCCCGGCGCCCAGCGGTCCGCGGCCGATCAGCACCAGAATGTCACCCGCCCGCAAACCCTCGGGCGGGCCGGCTTTAATGGCGGCCATGGCATCGGTTTCGCGGGTAAATACTCGCGCCAGCCCGCGATGGCGGTATATGCCTTGCGCATCCAGCCGCTCGCGCGCGATGGCGGTGGACTTGACCACCGCGCCTTCGGGCGCCAGATTTCCACCGGGCAAGGTCAGGGTGGGTGTCATGCCGCGGCCGCGGGCATGCTCGGGCGTGGCGATTACGTCGCGAAAATCAATCCCATCCTGTTCGCGCAGCCATGCCTGCAATGCCCGCCGCCGCTCCGATTCCCGCCACCAGTCGAGCAGCGTATCCCAGGTCTCGCCTGTCACCGTGCGGCAGCGGGTCTGCAGCAACCCCAGCCGGCGCAGATGCAGCATGACTTCCGGCACGCCGCCGGCCAGAAACACCCGGGCCGTGGCAAAGCCCACCGGGCCGTTGGGTAAGGCATCCACCAGCCGCGGGGATTGCCGATTGATGCGCCGCCAGTCATCAGGTGTGGGGCGCGGCAGGCCGGCGGCATGGGCGATGGCGGGGATATGCAGCAGCAGGTTGGTCGAGCCGCCGAAGGCGGCGTGCACCACCATGGCGTTTTCGATCGCGGCCGGAATCAAAATATTCTGGCTGCGCAGGCCCAGGGAATCCAAATGCACTAACGCCGCCGCCGAGCGCCTGGCCATATCCAGCCAGATGGGCTGGCCCGAGGGCGACAAGGCCGCATGCGGCACGGTCATGCCCAGCGCCTCGGCCACGACCTGAGAGGTGGCCGCAGTGCCCAGAAACTGGCAGCCTCCGCCCGGGCTGGCGCAGGCCCGGCAGCCCAACTCCGCGGCGGTTTGCAAATCCAGCAGCCCATGCGCCGCCCGCGCCCCGATCGTCTGGACTTTGGCGGTGTCTTCGCTGCCGTCTTCACCGGCCAGCATCACGCCGCCGGGAACCAGCACACCGGGAAGTTCGCCCGCCCCGGCCAGCGCCATCATCATGGCCGGCAAACCTTTATCGCAGGTGGCAATGCCCAGCACACCGCACCGCCGCGGCAGTGAACGGATCAGCCGGCCAAAGACCTGCGCGGCGTCATTGCGGTAGGGCAGGGAATCCATCATTCCCGGCGTGCCCTGCGTCCGTCCGTCGCAGGGATCGCTGACATAGGCGGCAAAGGGAATACACTGCCGCCGCCGCAACTCCTCGGCCGCCGCGCGGGTTAATAAACCAATTTCCCAGTGCCCGGTGTGATAACCGAGCGCCAGCGGCCGGCCATTCTCGCCGCGCAGGCCGCCCTGCGTGCTCAAAATCAGATATTCCGGCCGGCCCAGCTCCTCCGGCGCCCATCCCATGCCGGCATTATGACTCCAGCCAAACAGATCGCCGCTTGTCCATTCGGCGAGTTGCTGCGGGGTGATCGGCAATTTGCCCGCAGGGCCCGGTGCATGCGAACGCGGGCGGAATAGCTCCGCCGCCAGGTCGGAATCGCCCGGTTCCAGCAACTCGCGCGGGCAGTTCACGATATGCCCGTCCGGCTGAGGCCGGCTATCAGAATGACAACCAGCAGCGCCATAAAAATGACGGCGATGATTAAAACCATCCAGCGAGAATGCATGAGATGCCCGCCCACAGAATAACAAATCATGCTGTTACATCACGCTGGGCACGGTCATGCCCATGAGATCGAGAGCCTGCGCCAGCGCCGCGCGGCATTGGGCCACCAGCCGCAGTAACATGAATTTGCGCTCCGGATCGGATTCCTGCACCACCGGGTGGCGATGATAAAAATTATTAAAAGCCTGCGCCAGCCCAAAGGCATATTTGGCCAGATGAGCCGGTTCCTGACTCAGGATGCACTGCTCCACCACACTGTCCAGCCGCAGGGTATTGTGCAGCAGCATCCAGAACTCGTCTTCGGCGAAAAATTCCGCTGCCGAATCCTTCATATTTTCGTGCGGATGGCGCGCGCTTGAATATCCCGCTTTATCCAGAATCTTGCCCGCCCGAACGGCGGCATATTGAATATAGGGACCGGTTTCGCCCTCAAAGCTCAATGCGTCCTTGAAATCAAAGGCAATCACGGCATTGCGGGTAAACTTCAGCAGAAAATACCGCAGCGCGCCCATGGCGATCCGCTCCGCCGCCGCGATTTGCATTTCCCTCGCCAGGCCTGGATTGCGCTGCGCAATCTCCGGTAATTCGGCCTGGATCAGCCGGTCCATCAGGTCATCGGCCTTCACGCCCAGCCCTTTGCGGCCGGACACTTCGACATGCGGCCGCGCCTTTTCTTCCGCGGTCAAAGTGAAGCCCAATTCTTCCGCGCAGCGCGGCGTCAGCCCCACCATTTCATAGCTGAAATGAAAACTCCGCTCCGCCGCTTCCGTGTGGCCGAGCGCGCGCAGCGCCTGCGCAACGATGTTCTGCAGATAGCTCTGGCGGCTGTCAATCACGTTGAAAACCGCCGTGGCATGGCCGAAGGGCATTGTCGGTCCACCTTCATGCGTGGTCATCCAGGGCTTGTAATTTAACCCTGCAACGATAAATTCCCGGTATTGAAATTCCAGACCCAGAAGGCCGAATTTCCAAAGCTGGTACGCGATATCCTTGCCCACATAGGTGACCGTGCCGTCGGAGCGGACGATTACTTTTTCCCGGTTCTCTTCGTCCTTGCCTTCTCCGGCTTCATTCGCATCCTGCCCCGCCTGGGCGGCCGCATCGGATTGCGCCATCACCCAGCAGCCCTGGGTCTTGCCGCTTTCGCTGAAATACACGGCGCCCGTGGCCTTCAGGAGATCAAAGGCACGCTGCCAGAAATGCAGGCGCAGAATCTCGCTCTCGCACGGCAATGCGTCGTAATGAATATCCAGACGCGCCATGGTGCGCAAATGGGCGGCGACAATGGCCTCGGCGATCAGTTCACCCTGTTCCGCCAGCGGCGCTTGTCCCGCTTCCAGCGCATGCAATACTTCCCGCCGCCAGGCCAGGGCTTCGGGATGTTCCAGAAAATATCTGGATACCAGCGAATAAAGCTCCCAGCACCGGTAATCGAAGCTATTTTCCCGCTTGTGTGATTGCGCACCCGCAAGCAGGCATTGACGCAGCGAAAGCTCGAATCCAATCTCATTCCGGTGCTCAAACCCCGCCACCACATCAGCCACCTGCACCCCGGTGTTGTCTATATAGTTTTGCACCTCGACCTGTTCGCCGCGATAGCGCAACAGACGCGCCCAGGCATCGCCCAGAACGGCATTGCGCAGATGCCCCACATGCGCTGCTTTGTTGGGGTTAATGTTGGTATGTTCAACAATGACTTTACCTTTAAACCGAGCTGCAAGCTGCTGGGACTGCTTGCGCGGCGCGGCGGCAATTTCCCCCAGCGTCTTGCGGGCCAGATTCGCCCGATCGAGGAAAAAATTCAGGTAACCGGCCCCAGCCAGCTCCAGCCGCGCAAAGCCTGCGGGCAGAGCGAAATGCCTGACCCATTCCTGGGCAATGGCGCGCGGCGCCCGCCGCAGTTGTTTTGCCAAAGCAAAACACAAGGGCAGGGCAAAATCCCCCAATTCCGGCTTGGGCGAAATCTCTACCGCAAGTTCCAGATTTTCCAGGCCGGGGTAGTGCCGTGCGAGATGCTCGCGCACCGCCTGGCGCAGATGCTGTTCAAGAATATAGAGCACAGATCATTATAGAAGCCGCGCCCAAGGTTCAAATCATGACAGGCAAATCCCCGAAGAACTCAATTCTCCGCTTGGCGCGGGCCCCGGCAATCTACTATGATCCAAAAGGCAGCAAATTGCGGGCAGGCAGTTCCGGTTTCCCGCCGGCCTCCCCCGCCTGGGGCTCAAAATCGCAAGAAAACGGAATTCATTTTCATTATGAGCATGCGCACCGTATTTAGTTTATTTTCCAGTGACTTGGCGATTGACCTAGGCACGGCCAACACTCTGGTTTACGCCCGGGGCAAGGGCATTGTGGTCAATGAACCCTCCATTGTGGCGCTCAACAAAGTCACCGGGGAAGTCGAGGCCGTGGGCAAGGAAGCCAAAGAGATGCTGGGCCGCACCCCCGGCAATATCGTCGCCATCAAGCCCATGAAGGATGGGGTGATCGCCGACTTCAAAGTCACCGAGAAGATGCTCAACTACTTTATTCAAAAGGCGCACAACCGCAAGGTGCTGGTGCGCCCGCGCATCGTGATCGGCGTGCCTTCGGAAATCACCCAGGTGGAGAAACGGGCGGTCATGGACTCCGCCTATCGCGCCAAGGCCAGCGAAGTGTATTTAGTGGAACAGGCCATGGTCGCCGCCATTGGCGCGGGTCTGCCCATCACCGAACCCAGCGGCAACATGGTGGTGGATATCGGCGGCGGCACCACGGATATTGCCGTGATCTCGCTTTCCGGCATTGTCTATTCCCGCTCCGTGCGCGTAGCCGGCAATGAGATGGATGATGCGGTGATTAATTATCTCAAGCGCAAATACAATCTGCTCATCGGCGAGCGCACCGCCGAACAGATTAAAATCGAGATCGGCTCCGCCTACCGCCTTGACAAGGCCATGACGATGGAGATCAAGGGCCGCAATCTGATCGAGGGCGTGCCCAAGACCACGCTGGTCAACGACGAAGAGATCCGCGAAGCTTTAAGCGAGTGCATCGCCACCATCGTCAACGCCATCCGCGTGGCGCTGGAACGCACCCCTCCCGAGTTAAGCGCCGACATCAGCGATCGCGGCATTGTGCTCACCGGGGGCGGCGCGCTGATCCGCAATCTCGACAAGCGCATCCGCGAGGAAACCGGCCTGCCCGTTTCCATCGCCGATGATCCGCTGGCCAGTGTGGTTCTGGGCACCGGGAAAATGCTGAGCGACTTCAAATTGCTGCGCAAAATTTCCCTGGAATAAAGCCCCGATCGCGATTGACTTATGTCCTGGTACCGGCGCCATCATGCCGAAAGTTTATTGGGCGCGTTGCTGCTGGCCCAGTTCTTATTGCTGGGTTTTCAGGTGCGTCAGCCCGGACCCCGAGGACGCCGGCTGGGGCAGACCTGGGCGATGTCCGTGCTCACCCCGCTGGAAAAAGGCGCAACCGCAACCCTGGAGGGGTGCGGACGGCTCTGGCGTTCTTATCTTTGGCTGCATGGAGTCCGAGATCAGAATCGCCGGCTGCGATCGCGGCTTGCGCGCTTACAACTGGCCAATCATCAGATCCAATGGGCCGTGCGGGAAAATGCCGACTTGCTGGCATTACTGCGATTTCGGCCCCAGTATGCCCAATCCATGATCGCGGCTCGCGTGGTGGGCGCCGGATATGCCGCGCGGCGCCAGATCATTTATCTGAATCGCGGCCGCGACGCTGGCTTGCGCCCCAATCTGCCCGTGGTCACGCCGCAAGGCGTGGTCGGTAAAATCAGCCAGGTCACGCCGATGTCCGCGCAGGTTTTACTGCTTACCAATCCTCTGGCCGGCATCGGCGCCAGATCGGCGGACGGCCAACTGCTGGGCGTTTTGGCGGGCGCCGGCGCCGGCCAATGCCGCTGGCGCTGGATCAGCAATCAATCTCCGGTGCGGGCAGGCACGGAATTGGTGACTTCCGGCAATGATCAGATCTTTCCTCCGGGTCTTCCCTTAGGCCGTGTCGCTGCGGTTCATCCCGGCATCATGTTCCAACACATACAAGTGCAGCCCACGGTCAAAATCAATGATCTGCATCTGGTTCTGGTGATCACCCGCATGGGGTCCTTTCCCGCGGCGCCCGTTCCCGCGGCTGCTCTGGCGCAGCTACCCCTGCCGCATCTGCCTAAAACCCCTCTTGGCCCGCAGCATGGCGCCCCCATGCCTATTTATCAATGGCTCCCGCTTTGGCTCCAGGCTCAAAAACTGGCCGCCAGCCATGTCCCGGTAATCTCTACTTCGGCATCGCTCACCACCACTGCCCGGAATCCCCTAAAATCCATTCATTCAATATCGCATACTATCCCCGCCCCGCATATCTCTGCGCCGGCTGGCACGGCGCCGGCTATTGTGCCCGTAAATGCGCCACCTCCTGCGACAACCGCCCCATCGAGTCCCGCACCTGGCTTAAACAGGGAGCAACCTGTCCCTGCTGCCAAAACCAGCCCAACTTCCACCGTGTTAAAAACCAAAGACAAATTGCCGCCGCCTTCGCATTAAGTTCGTTTTCGCCCTGCCGACTCTGTTTTTCTGCATTTTGTACATCTTGACAACAAATTCCGGCTCACACAATCTGGGCACGCAAGCCGCCGGGATCGCGGCATTTCGATGGCGAATTCTGAAACCATCCGCAGCATCAACTCCAGCCGGATCCTGGATCTGATCCGCATCGGACAGCCTGTCTCGCGCGCCGAACTGGCGCGGCGGACAGGCTTGCAGCGCAGTTCGGTTTCCACCATCGTTAACGAACTCATCCGCAAAGAATGGATTACCGAAGGCGAGCGTCAAATTCTGCCCCGCGGCCGCCAGCCCCTGGCCCTGCGGCTGAACCGCCAGCGCAGCCGCATTCTCGGCATTAATGTCCGCCCCCGGCATACCGATCTGGTGCTGGCGGATTTTAATCTCGGTTTCGAGGTTCAGCAGCGCTGGAATACACCCTCGCAGCCGGAAGCATTTATTGCGCAGCTCATTCCGCGGGTGCGCAGCCTGCTGAAAAATTCCCAAAGTTCCTTGCTGGAGGGTGTGGGAATCAGTTTGCCCGGCCGCGTGGATGCCGGCAATCACATGCTGATCTTCGCCCCCAATCTGGGCTGGCGCCAGGTTGATCTCAAAACTCCCCTCGAAGCCGCGCTGGGCGTGCCGGTACACATTGAAAATGCCGCCAATGCCTGCGCCCTGGCCGAAGTCTGGGCCGGACCTCATGCCGGCGCTCAGGATCTGGTGGTGGTCACCGTTTCGGAAGGCATCGGCACCGGCATGATTGCCAATGGCCGCCTGGTCCGCGGTTCCAGCGGCGCCGCCGGGGAGTTTGGTCATATTTGTCTTGCTCCCGAGGGCCCCATCTGCCGCTGCGGCGGCCGCGGCTGCTGGGAAGTGCTGGCCTCTAATTCCGCCGCCCTGCGCTACTATAATCAGCCCCCGGGAGCAGCCACTTCTCCGCCGCGCGAGCCCCGCCGGCTCCAGTTGCGGGATTTTAATGAGCTGATCAGCCGTTTCAATTCCGGAGATGCCCGCGCTATTTCCGCCTTGCAACAGATGGCCCGTTATCTCGGCCAGGGCATTGCCATGCTGGCCAATTGCCTTGCTCCCGGCTGCGTGGTCGTGGTGGGGGAAATGACAGCGGCCTGGGATACTCTGGGCCCGGTCATTGAGGCCGAAGCCGCCGCGCTGGCCCGTACCCACGCGCTGCCTCGCATCGAGCCTTCCGATGACCACTTGCAACCGCGCCTGCGCGGGGCCGTGGCCATGGTGCTGCACCGTTATTTTCGCCCTGGACTTATGCCGTAAAAAAACTGAAATTGATCCAATTTTGAAACTGAAATTGAAATGACCTGGAACCTTGAGGGGGGGACCTGTTA
>JAKAZV010000093.1 GCA_021826505.1 Acidobacteriota bacterium
GCCGGTCGTCGGCCATCGCGCTCACGCTGCGGGCGGTAGGCGGCCTCAGCACCACCGAGATTGCCAATGCCTTCCTGGTTCCCGAGACCACAATGGCGCAACGCATCAGCCGCGCCAAGCAAAGCATCAAGGCCTCGGGCGTTCCCTTTCGCCTGCCCGCCGCACGGGAGCGCGGGGAACATCTGCCTTCGGTGCTGCGCGTGCTGTATTTGATCTTTAACGAAGGCTACGCGAACAGCGTAGGGGCAGAAATGCAGCGCCTGGATCTGGCCGGCGAGGCGATCCGGCTGACGCGCCAGGCACGGGCGCTGATGCCGGAGAACGCCGAAGTCGCGGGGCTTCTGGCGTTAATGCTGCTCACGCATGCCCGGAGAAAAGCACGCAGCGGGCCCAACGGCGAACTGATTCCGCTGGACCGTCAGGATCGCGTCCGGTGGGACCGGGCTGAAATCGCCGAAGGCCTTGAGCTATTGCCGCGGGCGCTGGGCCAGGGCGCGGCGGGATTCTATCAGATTCAGGCGGCGATTGCCGCCGTCCATGACGAGGCGGCACGGCCGCTAGACACCGACTGGCCGCAGATTCTGGCGCTCTATGAACTGCTGCAGCAGGTCGCCCCCGGCCCCATGGTGAGTCTGAATCATGCCGTGGCCATGGCCATGGTGCAGGGCCCGGCGTGCGGGCTGGAACGGTTACGGATATTGGATCGGGATGAACGCCTGGCCCGCCATTACCGGCTCGACGCCGTGCGCGCGCATTTATATGAAATGCTCGGCGAGACCACAACCGCCGCCCGGCATTTTCGCGCGGCCGCGGCGGGCACCACAAATCTGCCGGAACGGAATTACCTGTTGGCGCAAGCCACCCGGCTGGAGGGGACTGAAAGTTAGTTCAGGCGTAAATGCCGCGCAGTTTGATGGCGAAGGCGACGCGGTCCATGGCCAGCATGTAGGCGGCGGTGCGGTTGTCCACTTGATGCTTTTCGGCGTAGCCGATTACGTCCTGAAAACTCGACTCCATGATGTGGCGGAGCTGGTCGTTGACTTCACTTTCCTTCCAGAAATAGCCCTGCCGGTCCTGCACCCACTCGAAATAGGAAACCGTGACGCCGCCGGCGTTGGCCAGAATGTCGGGAATCACAAACACGCCCTTGTCGCGCAGAATCTCATCGGCGGCGGCGGTGGTGGGGCCGTTGGCGCCCTCGCAGACAATGCGGGCCTGAATGCGGGCGGCGTTATGGGTGGTGATCTGGTTTTCCGTGGCCGCGGGCAGCAGAATCTCGCAGGCCGCGGTCAGCAGTTCGCCCGCCGGACGGGTCTCGGCTTCGGGAAAGCCCTGCAGGGTCTGGTTGCGGGCGCGGTAGGCGATGAGCGCGGGTATATCGAGGCCGCTGGCATGGTATAAACCGCCGTCATATTCATCCAGGCCCACGATCTTATAGCCGGCCTGATGCAGCAGCAGCGCGGCATGGCTGCCCACGTTGCCAAAGCCCTGCACGATGACGCGCGTGGTGTCGCGATTCAGCCCCAGCTTTTGCACCGCCTGCTCGCAGACCAGCATGCAGCCGCGGCCGGTAGCTTCTTTGCGGCCACGCGAGCCGCCCAAGTCGAGCGGCTTGCCGGTGACGACGGCGGTCATGGTCTGGCGGGCGTGCATGGAGTAGGTGTCCATGATCCAGGCCATGACCTGCTCGTTGGTGTTGACATCGGGGGCGGGCACGTCGCGCTCGGGGCCGATGAATTCAAAGAGCTCGGCGGTGTAGCGGCGGGTCATGCGCTCCAGCTCGCCCTGCGACATCAGCCGCGGCTGGCAGATGATGCCGCCTTTGGCGCCGCCGAAAGGGATGTTGACCACGGCGCACTTCCAGGTCATCCAGGTGGCCAGGGCGCGGACTTCGTCGAGGGTGACATCGGGCGCGTAGCGGATGCCGCCCTTGCCGGGGCCGCGGGCCACGCTGTGCTGCACGCGATAGCCGGTGAAGACCTCGATCCGGCCGTCATCCATTTGAACGGGAATATGGAGCGTGATCTCGCGGGTGGGATAACGCAATACTTTCCACAAGCCTTCATCGAGGTTGAGCTTGCGGGCGGCGTAATCGAAACGGGCGGCTTGCGACACCCAGGGATTGGATTCCAGCGCCTCGGCGGGCGCGGCGGTTTCAGCCGGCACGGCGGTCTCTCCAGCCCAAGTATATGACAGGAAAGCGGCGTGGCCACTTTTTTTGCTTCGCCATTCCAGTGTCCGGCCCCGGCAGTAAAACCGTGGCCCAAATTTATTTGACTGATGCCAGGCGGGACTTGGCAGAACCCCTAACCCTCGGCATGCGACTTCGCATGGCTTTGTCAATGATTCGGCCGGTGCGCCGTCAGGACACGAACGACAAAATCCGGAAAAACAGGCCATGTCGCAATTTTTTGAGCTTGATAGTTAAATAAAAGCACTGCTCTAATTGAAAGCTTTATTTACCCTGGCGCCAAATCAGTTTTTAATGGTCCATCTTTAGTAGATGTGCGAATTTTCTGTTTCAAAAATCAGGAAAACAAAACCATGAACTTTCAAGTGTGGAAAGCGCTATCAGGTTTGGGGAATCATATCCGGCCGCGGCAGAGCATGCAGGCCGGAATGGCGGTGATTTTATTCATGCTGGCTGGCAGCCTACAGGTGCGAGCGCAGTCGGGGCTGGCCATGGTGCAGGGCACGGTGCGCGACGCCTCCGGGCGCGTGGTGCCGCATGCGCGCATGGTGCTGCGCGATACCCGCACCGGACTGGTGCGGCAGAGCATCAGCAACAGCACCGGCCTGTATTCGTTTCCCAGCCTGGCACCCGATCCCTACATCTTGAACGTGGCCGCGCCCGGTTTCAGCAAGGTCCAGCGCGATTTCAGTCTCGAAGTCAATCAGCATTTGCTGCTCGATATTCCGCTCTCCGTGCACGGCGTGACGCAGCAAACCGTGGTGGTGGGCCGCAGCGCGGTGCTGCGCACCGCGACCGCCAGTCTGGGCGAGGTGATTGAGCCGAAAATGGTGCGCGATCTGCCGCTCGATGGCGGCCATCTGCTCACCCTGGCGCTGCTGGCGCCGGGTGTGCACGCGGGCGCGGGAGCGCAGACCGGCGCGGCCAATCCGCTGTACTGGCGGCCGGAACAAAGCTCCGCTCTGGTGGCCGGCGGAGCGCGGGATAACGCCAACTATTACCTGCTCGACGGCGCCACCGACACCGACCCCACCTTCAACACCCTGACCCTCAGCCCGGCCGTGGACGCGGTGCGCGAGTTCAAAGTGCAGACCGGCAGCTATTCGGCCGAATTCGGCGGCGGGGGCGGAGCCCAGGTCAATATCATTACCCGCTCCGGCTCCAACCGCTGGCATGGCGATGTTTATGAATTTTTGCGCAACAGCGCACTGGACGCCCGCACCTGGAACGATGTCGGCGGCATGGCTCCGGGCAAAACGCCACACCTGGCGCAAAATCAGTTCGGCGCTTCCGTGGGCGGGCCGATTCAGTCGAGCCGCACCTTTTTCTTTGCCAATGTGGAAGGCTTCCGGCTGGGGCAGGATATTGTGAACTACGATACCGTGCCCACGCTGGCCGAGCGCGGAGGCAATTTCAGCCAGAGCGGACATACTATTTACGACCCCAGTTCGACCTATAAGAATCCCAACTACAACCCCAATCAGCCGGTTTCACCCGCCAATTCACCCGAATTGCGCAATCAGTTTGCCGGCAATATCATTCCCGGCCAGGATATCAACCCGGTCTCGGCCGCGGTGCTGCAATACGTGCCGCTGCCGAATATGGCCCGCACCGGCGCCGACTCGAACAATTATTACGATGTGCGCGGCCAGACCGACAATTCGAACCAGGCCACGATTCGGATTGACCACAACTTCCGCAACGGCAATCTGCTGATGGGCCGTTACTCGATTGAGCATGAAACCGATTTTGTGCCCCAGAACCTGCCCGGCTTCGGCATCAATGACAACAATCAGGCGCAGAATTTTACCGTTTCCTATACGCAGATCCTCTCCCCCAGCAGCGTGAACCGGGTTTGGGTGGCAATGTCGCGGCTTTCGATGCACCGCTTTTCGCAGGACAACTTCGGCGCCAATCTGGTGCAACAACTCGGCATTCAGGGCGTGGGTTACGGCGGATATGGCGCTTATGGCCTGCCCTATTTCAATCTGCAGGGTTATACCGGCTTCGGCGACTCCTTCGCCGCCACGCCCGTGCAGGACTGGGACACGGTGGCCCAGATCGGCGACATCTGGAACTATCAACTGGGCCGCCACAGCCTGAAAATCGGCGGCGATTTCCGGCGTTTCTACTGGCCGATGTGGGGCTTTTTTGAAAACCGCGGCTACTACCAGTTCACCAACGGCTTTACCACCCGCACCCTGACCAATGACGGAACCGGATCAGCCTTTGCCAGTTATCTGCTGGGATTGCCCGTGGTCAAACAGGTGCAGCAGGGCGTACCCAGCATGGATCTGCGGCAATGGTACGGTGACGCTTTCATTCAGGATGACTGGCGGATTAATTCACGCACCACGCTTGATCTGGGCTTGCGCTACGAATATATGAGCCCGCTGTGGGACACGCAGCACGCAGGCAGCAATTTGGAGTTCATCAACGGCAAGGCCTATGCCTTTATCGGCGGCCAGAGCGGCATGCCGGCCGGATTGATGTACGCCAACGGCCTAAATTTCGCTCCCCGCTTTGGCTTTACCCGGCAAGTGGGCTGGGGCATGGTGCTGCGCGGCTCCTTCGGCATTTTCTTCACTCCGGTGGATATGAATACCTGGTGCAACCAGCGTCATAATCCGCCCGAAGTATTTCAGGTGGGACAGCAGAGCGACAATTTCACTCCCAGTCTCAACGGATACAACTTCGCGCCTGCGGTGCTGGGAAAAACGCCGTTCAATTTTTCCGCCTTCACCCCCCACAGTCCGGCGCAGCAATACCATCAATGGAGCCTGAGCCTGGAGAAATCTCTGGGGCAGAATACGGTGCTGGAAATCGGCTACACCGGCGCCCGCGGCTACCATCTGCAGCAAATGGTGCTGGTGAATAATGCCCCGCCGGGTCCGGGCCCGATTAATCCGCGCCGTCCCTATCAGACCGCGACCTACCTGCCCGGCACCACCTTCCCCCCCGGCTTTCCGGTCAGCAGCCTGACCTTTCCCATTGCCGCCATTTCGCAACTGCAAAACACCGCCAGCAGCTGGTACGACGCCGGCTGGGTGGATCTGCGGCGGCGCTTTTCCCATGGCCTGACCTTTCTTTCCAACTTTACCTGGTCGCGCAATCTGACCACTGCGCCCGATTTCCGCTCGCCCATGACGGAATCGGCGCTGCCGCAGAACAACAGCAACCTGGCGGCGGAAAAAGGCCCGGCCTGCGATGTGCCGCTGCGCTACATCGCCAGCTTCGTCTATAACCTGCCCGCCTGGGGCGCCAACCGCTGGCTCGATGGCGTAACCCGCAACTGGAACATCGCCACCATTTTTCAGGCGCAGAGCGGGTATCCTTTGACCATTCAGGTTTTTGGCGACACCGCCAACGCGGGCACGCTGTTGGGTGAAAACCCGATTCGCGCCAATGTCACCGGCGCGCCGCTCTACCCCGTGGGCACGCATACCACCGCCCGCTGGTTCAACACCGCCGCCTTCGCCACCCCGGCTGCCTATACCTTTGGCAATGCCGGCCGCAATTCGGTCTATGGCCCGGGCTATCAGGATGTGGATCTGGCCCTGACGCGCTCGTTTGACCTGAGCGAAAGCACACAGTTTCAGTTCCGCACCGAATTTTTTAACACCTTGAACCACAGCAACTACAGCATGCCGAATAACTTCGTGAACACGCCCCAGTTTGGCACCATCACCATGGCCGCCAATCCGGGACGTGAGGTGCAATTCGGCGCCCGGTTGGTCTTTTAGTGGCAGTCGGGACGGTAAGCATCTTTTAGGGTAGTTAACATCGCTCGGCAATTCTCACGGATTGCCATATACGATTCGCTGGCGCTCGCGATGAGCGCCAGCGAATGCTTACTTCCCGCCCCTCCGCAGTACAACGAAAATCGGGCTCATCATCACTGAGCTACGCAGGCTTCTTCTGCATCAAATCCTGTCACCATAGCAGTATGGAGTCCCCGCAGTTGCGGTTAGGAGCGCTGGCACAGGCCGGCGGCGGCTGCCGGTTTCTGGCCTGGGCGCCGCGCACCGATCGGTTGGAGGTATATTTACCCGGGCGCGATCACGCTTATGCGATGCGCCCTGAGCCGGATGGCTATTTCTCCCTGGAATTGCCCGGTCTCCCGCCCGGCACGCGCTATTTTTATCAGTTTCCCGACGGCCGCCGGCGGCCCGATCCGGCCTCGCGGAGGCAGCCGGAGGGCGTGCACGGGGCTTCGGAAGTCATCGCCGCCCCCTCGCTTCCGGAACTTGGCGGCTGGCGCGGACTGCCGCGCGAAGCGCTGGTTTTTTATGAATTGCATGTGGGTGCGTTTACGCCTGAGGGCACACTGCGGACCATTGAGCCGCGGCTCGACGCGCTGCGCGATCTGGGCATTACCGCGCTCGAACTGATGCCGCTGCATCAATGTCCGGGACAGCGCAACTGGGGCTACGACGGCGCGCAACTGTTTGCGCTGCAGGCCAATTATGGAACTCCGGCCGATTTGCGGTCGCTGATCGCGGCTGCGCACGCGCGGGGTCTGGCGGTGTTTCTGGACGTGGTCTATAACCACCTCGGGCCGGAAGGCAATTATCTCGGCGAGTTCGGGCCATATTTTACCGATCATTACCGCACCCCCTGGGGACAAGCGGTGAACTTTGACGGCGGCGGCAGTGATGAGGTGCGCCGTTTTTTCTATGAAAACGCGCTCTACTGGCTGCGCGATTATGGCTTCGATGGCCTGCGGCTCGACGCTATTCACGGCATCGTTGACAATTCCGCCTCGCCATTTCTGGCTGAGTTGACGGAGCTGGCCCAAGCGGAGGGCGGCAAATCGGGCCGGCGGATTGAAGTTATCGCCGAGAGCAGCCTCAACGACACGCGAGTCTTACGTCCGCGGGCGCAGGGCGGCTTCGGCATGGACGCGCAGTGGAACGATGATTTTCACCACTCCCTGCATACGGCCCTGACCGGTGAAACCGGCGGCTATTATCAGGATTTTCAGGGCGCAACCGACCTGGCCACCGCCTATAACGAGGGCTTTGTCTATCAGGGCCAGCACTCTGCCTATCGCGGACGCAGGTACGGCAATGCGAGCCGCGAGTGGCCGGCGGCATCGTTCGTCATTTTCAGCCAGAACCACGATCAAGTAGGCAATCGCGCCGGCAGCGAGCGGCTGAGCACCCTGACTGACTTTGAAGCGCAAAAATTGGCCGCCGCGGCGCTGCTATGCGCGCCGCAGCTGCCGTTACTGTTCATGGGCGAGGAATATGGCGAGCCGGCGCCGTTTCACTATTTCATTGAGCATGGCAACCCGGAGCTGATCGCCGCGGTGCGGCGCGGCCGGCGGGAAGAGTTCCACAGCTTCCGCTGGCAACAAACGCCCGCCGATCCGCAGGCGATGGAAACCTTTGACGCCAGCCGCCTGGACTGGAGCCGGCGCGGGCGCGAACCGCATGCCACGCTGCTGCGCTGGCACCGGGAACTGCTGCGGCTGCGGCGGGAAGTTCCGGCGCTGCGCGCCAATGGCGGCGCGCGGGCGGAAGTGCTGGCCGGCGGCAAGTTGCTGCGGCTGCTGCGCACGCCGGCGAAATTAATTTCAGATATTGGCTTGCCGGTTAAAAGCTCAGAACCGCCAGTTCCATCCGCCATGGTCTGGCTGCATTTTGGCCAGGAACCACTGAACTTCGAATGGCCCGATGCGGAACCATGGCAGTTGATTCTGGATTCCGCGGATCAAAAATGGGGCGGGCCAAAGATTTTAGACAAGCATGGGCATTCCAGCCAATTTGTTTTTTCACCAAACTCCGCGATGGTATTGCTGCGAAAATAAACCGGACGGGAGCACTTTAAAATCCAAGTGTGTCAGGCCGGGGCGACGGCTTGAACAAACGGAGCCGCCTGAATCCCGGAATTAACTTGTATTCTTTTCATTTTTCGAAATCTATTTCGCCTAAAATTGCCTCTCCTGTTTTGAGCAAATTCACAGAAGTTATGGATATCGGCCCCATCCGTGCCAGCGGTGTGTTTCCCAGGTTTTTGATGGTTTCCGCCACTTCCGGCTGCGATTCACCGTTCATGACCACGCAGGCAATGGCCAATTGACGATGCCGGAGGGCCTCGAGGGTCAAGAGCGTGTGATTGATGGTTCCCAGCCGGGTGCGGGCCACGACGATGACGGGCAGTCCCAGGCGGGCGATTAAATCAGCCATCCTTTCGCGTTCATTCAAAGGGACCAGCACGCCGCCGGCGCCTTCGACAATCCAGGATGCCTCCGCGGCCGCGCCCGCGAGCCAGGGCGGACGCAGATCGCGCAACTCGATCCGGCCGCCGGCGGCACGGGCGGCAATATGAGGCGAGGCGGGCAGGGGAAAGCGCCATTGTTCGGGAGCAAATCGGGAGTCCGGAAGCTGGGTCCAGCCCTGGATTTGTGCGCGGTCGGCGGGTGAGCCGGTCTGCACCGGCTTCCAGTAGCTGGCGCCGAGTGCGAGGGTCAGCGCGGCGGAAACAACCGTTTTGCCGACATCGGTATCGGTGCCGGTAACAAAATAACCACGGGGCATGGAAATTAAATCTAAGGCTGCGCCGTTGTGGCCGGAGCCGCGGGGCTGGAGGGCTTTGCCGCCGGCGATTTCCACCGGGCAATATACGGAGCCAGAATCTTTTCCAGATGCGCGGCGGCCAGCCGCGAGCCACGGCGGTTGGGATGCACGCCATCGCGGAAGTCTTTTTTCTTCAGCCAGCCGTGAGTGCTGACATAGATCACGCGCGCATCATGCATCAATTCAACCGCCTGCATCGTACTGGCGGCATGGAAGCCGCCAAAGGGCCGCAGGACGAAAATTTCAGTATGCGGCCAGTAGGCGCGAATCTCACGCAGATAGCCGAGCAGAGCCTGTCCATATTCACGGCCGGGGTAAGGAATGTCGTTGGTGCCCTGATTGATGACCAGAAAATCGGGCGCGGGCTCGCCGGCGGGCGAACCGGCGAAGTTCCAGCCGAAGGCCAGCGTGGCGGGCGGCACCAGGCCGTTGCCGGAACGTATGACGCCCTGGCGTCCAAAGGCGACCTGGTAATGAATTGTCCTGAGCGCCTGGCCGGCGAGCCAGCCATAGCTCAGCAAGCCATTGGAGCCGGTAACGCCAATCTGCATGCCCACCACCCGCACGCCCTGGGTGATGGAATCACCCAGAAACATCAGCGTGGGACGAACGGGCAGTATATATTTTTTCACCGCGGCGTGGGCATCCAGCTCCAGGCCCTCGAAGACCACCGCGCTGGCAAAGGGAGGAAACCAGCGGTTGCCTCGCTCGTCCACGTCTTTGACCGCAATCTCAAGCCGGTGCGGGCCGGACCCGAGATGATGGAACAGACGCAGGCGATGACGGTCAATGGTGAAGAACCGCCAGGGCCCTCGATCCACGCGGGCCTCGATCTGGGCCATGAAGGCGACATGCCTGACGTCGAAATCGGCGCGGATGCTCGATCCGCCGCAGAGCAGATAAATCTGCGAGCTGGAGTTCACCGTCGCCATGGCCGGGCCGTTCGCGGTTCGCAGGCGGCCCCAGCGGCCGACGTAAGTGATATTGGGATCGGTGGCGGGAACAAAGGTGCGCGGCGCGGGTTTGGCCCACGCCGGCAGAACAGCCATGAAAGCCAGAAACATACCGGCTATCGGCACAATAGAAAGCAGAATACGTAAGCGGCGCATGGGATGAGTGTAAAACAGAAGGCCGCAGGAATGCGGCACAGCTGTTTTTATATTCATGAAGGCGATTTCGCAAATGCCCGGATGTCATCCGGAGCCTTACGAATCCTGATTGCGGCAAAAAACTACACCGCGCAAAAGCACTTTTCCATTGCATCGGCAAAATTTTGAATATCCGTTTCGCTCTGGCCGGCATGGACCGTGATCCGCACCCGCGCCGTGCCTTCGGGCACGGTCGGGGGCCGGATGGCGCGGACTTCAAAGCCCTGGCGCC
>JAKAZV010000094.1 GCA_021826505.1 Acidobacteriota bacterium
CTCTTCGGCGGCGCCGCCGGCTCCCTGAAGTCGGAAACCATGCTCATTGACGCGGTCCGCGAATTCGAAAATCGCGGCCTGCGCGCCATCCTGTTTCGCCGCAGCTATCCCGAACTGGAAAAAAGCCTGATCCGGCGCAGCCGCGAGCTTTATCCCGATTTTGGCGGCCGCTATAACGAACAGAAAAAAATCTGGAAATTTCCCTCCGGCGCCTCCGTCGAATTCGGCTACTGCGAATCGGAGAAAGATATTTACCGCTATCAGGGCGCCGAATACTCCTTCATCGGCTTCGATGAATCCACCCACTTTGCCGAATTTCCCATCCGTTACATGCTCTCCCGCCTGCGCTCTACCGAGTCTTCGTTAAATCTGCGGGTGCGCCTCGCCTCCAATCCCGGCAACATCGGCCACAACACCCACAAAGCCATCTTTCACGGTTCCACTTGCACCCATTGCCGCATCACCGCGCAGTCCCGCCGTCCCGGCGAAATCTATCACGATGCGGTTTGGCCCTCCGACCGGGTCCTGATCCGCAAATCCACCTGCTTTATCCCCGGCACCGTTCGCGATCATACCCTCCTCGGCGCGGACTATCTCGACTCGCTCGCTTCCTTGCCGGGCGTTTTTCGCAAGGCTCTGCTCGAAGGCTGCTGGGACGTCTACGAAGGCCAGTACTTCGACATCTGGGATCCCGCCCGCATGGTCGTGCCCCGCCAGAGCATTCCCTCCCGGCCCTGGTGGCCGCACTGGGTCGGCGCCGATTACGGCTTCAATCTTAGCCAAGCCGCCGCCTATCTATTCTGCAAATCCCCCGCCAGTGAAGAGTTTCCTCACGGCCGCACCTATATCTTGGGCGAATATGCCGCCCGCCATCAAAAGGCCGCCGATTTTGCCCAGTCCATCTCCCGCCGCTTTCAGCCCTCGGCTTCGGCGGTCAACCATGCGACCTTATCGGATGCCTCTCATGCATCATCTTCTTCGCCCCGCATCCTCGCCTGGTATCTTTCCCCCGACGCATGGAATCAGCGTGGTGACGATCATTGCCTTGCCGACCAGATGCGCCAGGCCTCCGGCATCTCCTTCGAGCCGGCCAGCAACGACCGCATCGGCGGCGCCATGCTGCTCTACACCCAGCTCGACTGCGGCGAGCTTTTGATTGCCGATACCTGCTCGCAGCTCATCGAATCCCTGGCCTCCCGCATCCACGATCCCGATCGTCCCGACGATGTCTTGAAGGTGAGCGGCGATCCGCTCGATGACTGTTTCGACGCCGCCCGTTACGCGCTTTACAGCTATATCGCGCCGCCGAAACCCTCCCTGCCTTCGCAGCTTCATGCCGCCGTCACCAGCCGCGATCCCACCATCGCCATGCTGCAGCGCCGTCTCGCCGAACATCGCATCGAGCAGCAGCACCGCTCCGTCTCCTTCCTCCGCCGTTGAATGACTGTTGGTTGAAGTTTCTTTCGAGGTCTATTTCCATCATGCCTTTGACTCTCTCGCCTCGCCTCGGTCTCTGGCTGCGTGGCCTGGCCGCCGCCGCCATCGGCGGCGCCGTCACCACCCTCAGCCGCCTGTTTCTTTCTCCCGCCGATGTGCGCTTCGATTCGGCCCATCTTCACAGCTACGCCGCCAGCGCCTTCGGCGGCGCGGTCATCGCCGTCCTCGCCTACTTCAAGCAAAGCCCGGTGGCCCCGGGGTGAATGATCGCGGAAAATGGTGTGCGGATCTATTCCGCGTACTGGCTCAGGCTGAGCAGAAAACCCAGCCCCAGCAGGGTGATGAAGAGCGACGATCCGCCGTAACTGATCAGCGGCAAGGGAATCCCTTTATTGGGCATCAATGATAAGTCCACGCTCATGTTGATCATGGCCTGCGCCACCACCATGGTGGTCAGTCCCACGGCCAGATAGCGGCCAAACGTATCCGGCGCTTTCCGCGCGATCCGCAGCCCGCGCCACAGCAGCGCCAGAAACAGGCCCAGCACCAGCGTGGCCCCGGCCAATCCCAGTTCTTCGCTGGTGACCGCAAAAATAAAGTCTGTGTGCGGATCGGGTAAAAAGAACAGCTTCTGCCGGCTGTTCATATAACCGAGTCCGGTGATCCCGCCGGTCCCGATCGCGATCAGCGATTGCACGATCTGAAATGCCGCTCCGCGGGCGTTGGCCCAGGGATGCAAAAAGGCCAGAATGCGCTCCTTCCGGTAATGCACATGAAAAATTTCCCAGTACAGTACCGGCAGGCTCGCCAGGCAGCCCCACCCGAAATACCGCAGCCGCAGTCCCGCCGTGAAAAACATCGCCCCTGCGATCAGTATCAGCGCCACCGGCGTGCCCAGATCCGGCTCGGCCAGCACCAGCGCGACGATCGGAATCAGCATGGCCAGCGGCTGCCGCAGGCTGCGCCAGGCATCGTGCAGGCTCCTGAGTTCGCGGATTTCTTCTCCCCGCCGGTCCAGGATGTAGGCCAAGAACAGGATCAGGCTCAGCTTCGCCAGCTCACTCGGTTCAAAGGTCACCGGCCCGGCGTGAATCCAGCGGTGCGTGTGCGCGATCGCCGGCAGCGCAAACACGACGGCCAGCAGCACGATGGTCACGCAAATGGCCGGATACACCACGGCCGGCGAGCTCAGCCGCCGGTAATCCACCCGCAGCATCAGCATCAGCGCCGTCAGCCCCAGCACGGCATAAATGCTCTGCCGGATCAAATAATGATAGGGCGTGTGAAATTGCTGCAGCGACAGCATGGCCGAGGCGGAAAATACCATCGCCAGCCCCAGTCCCAGCAGCGCCAGCGTGGTCAGCAAAAGCCAGCGGTCGTATTGCAGGCGTTTGGCCATGGCGTTTCAGCTTGCCTTCGGTTCGTCCGGCTGGGGGCTCTGGCCCGCCGCGGCTTCCCATTCCCGCACGATCTGCTTGAAGATTTGGCCGCGATGTTCGTAGTTTTGAAACTGGTCAAAGCTGGCGCAGGCCGGCGCCAGCAGCACCGTCTCTCCCGGCCGCGCCTGTTCCCGCGCCGTGGCCAGCGCCCGCGCCAGCGTGTGGGTGCGCTGCACGGCGATCTGCGCCGCCTCCAGTTGCTGGGCGATCTTCTCTGCCGCCGCCCCGATCAGCAGCACGCCGCGCGCCCGCTGCCGCAGGGGTTCGGCCAGCGGCCGGTAATCGCTGTTTTTATCCTTCCCGCCCAGAATCACCCACAACCCTCCGGCAAAGGCCTCCAGCGCCTTCAGCGTCGCATCCACATTCGTGGCTTTGGAGTCGTTATAGTAATCCACGCCCTCCATGCGGGCCACAAATTCCAGCCGGTGTTCCACCGCCCGGAAGCTGCGCAGCGCTGTGGCCAGCCGCGCCCGTTGCTCCGCGCCGGGCTGGCGGTCGGAAAAAAACATGGCCGCCGTTATGGCCAGCGCCGCCATCGCGTTTTCCAGGTTATGCCGCCCGCGCAGGGGATTCGCATCCAGCGTCAGCAGCGGAGCCGCCGCCCGGCCGGGCGGCTTCCACAGGATCGCCTCCGTATTGCGCATCATGCCGGCCGTCACCTTTGCGCCGCTGGCGTCAAACCAGAATTTCCGGGCGGGCGTGGCGGCGGCAAAATCCCGGCACACCGCGTCTTCGGCGTTCAAGATGGCGAAATCCGCCGCGGTCTGGTTGGCAAAAATTTTTCGTTTCGCCGCGATGTAGGCTTCGAGCGTGCCATGCCGGTCCAGGTGATCGGGCGTCAGGTTCAGCACCGCGGCGGCCTGGGCATGAAAATCCCGCACCGTTTCCAGTTGAAAGCTCGAGGTTTCGGCCACCGTGATGGTCTCGGCATCGGCTTCCTCCGCCAATCCGATCAGCGGCACTCCGATATTGCCTCCCACCAGCACCTTGCCTCCCAGGCCGCGCAGCAGGTGCCCGGTCAGGCTGGTGGTCGTGGTCTTGCCGTTGGAGCCGGTAATCGCCGCCAGCCGTCCCGGCAATCCCCGGGTGGCCAATTCCAGTTCTCCCCATACCGGTATGCCGCGGCTGCGCGCATGCTCCAGCTCCGGCAACTGCGCCGGCACGCCGGGACTGACCACAATGATCTCCGCTTCCTGAAAGCTGCGCTCGCCATGGCCGCCGGTTTCGATCGCCACGCCCATCTCCAGCAGGCGCCGGATCTCGCGGCTCAGTTCCTGCGCCGGCCGCTGGTCGGTAATCACCACCCGCGCTCCCCGGCGGTGCAGATACTGCGCCACCGCCAGCCCGCTGCGCGCCATGCCCACCACCAGCACCTGCCGGCCGCTCCATTCTCCGCCGCGGACTGGGTTCGGTTCGGCCATGCGCATTTACCGCAGCTTCAGCGTGGTCAGGGAAAACAGCGCGAACACCAGCGATGCGATCCAGAATCGCGCGATCACTTTCGACTCGCTCCAGCCGATCTGCTCGAAATGATGGTGCAGCGGCGCCATTTTAAAAATCCGCTTGCCGCGCAGTTTGTAGCTGCCCACCTGCAGAATCACCGACAGGGCCTCCAGCACGAAAATCCCCCCGATAAAAGGCAGCAGCAGTTCCTGTTTAATGATGACCGCCACCGTGGCCAGCGATCCGCCCAGCGCCAGCGATCCCACGTCGCCCATGAAGATCTCGGCCGGATGCGCGTTATACCAGAGAAAGCCGATGCTTGCGCCCACCATGGCGCCGCAGAAAATCGTCAGCTCGCCCGCCATCGGCATGCGCTGCAACTGCAGATAACTGGCAAAAACCGCATGCCCCGAAATATAGGTCAGCATCGTCAGCGCCCCGGCGGCGATAATGGTGCAGCCGATCGCCAATCCGTCCAGTCCGTCGGTCAGGTTCACCGCGTTGCTCGACCCCACCAGCACCAGCGCCACAAAGCCCAGAAAGGGCAAAAACGCCGGCACCAGCAGATACGGATGATGCAGCCATCCGCTCCAGGCCAGTTGCGGCCGGAACTGCTTGAAAAACGGCACCATCAGCCGCGTCGAATACAGCCCCCAGCCATGCAGCGCCAGCAGCATCAGCCCCACCAGCAGCGCCGCCACAATCTGCAGCGCCATCTTGTCGCCCGACCCCAGACCACGGTTATGCCGCCGCCGCAGCTTGGAATAGTCGTCCAGAAAGCCAATCGCGCCAAACGCCGTCAGGGCAAACATCGCGATCCAGATGAACGGGTTGCTCAGATCCGCCCACAGCAGGGTGGGCACCAGGATGGCGATATTGATCAGCACTCCGCCCATCGTCGGGGTGCCGGCTTTGGCATGATGCGACCGGGGGCCTTCTTCGCGAATGTATTGGCCGATCTGGAACTCCCGCAGCCGGCGAATCAGCCACGGCCCCACCAGCAGCGTAATCGCCAGCGCCGTCAGTCCGGCGAACGCGGTGCGAAAAGTCAGATACCGGAACAACCGCAGGGTATGGTCGTAGGGGTAAAGCTTGAGATAAAGGAGCCAATACAGCATGCGCGTATGCCGGGAAAAATATCATCCCGCATCGCTTCCCGGATTACAAGCCGGATCACGGCCGCGGGAGTATATTCAGCGGAACCCCTCCGCTGGCGGGCTGATGATAAACTCAAAAGGTCAGGCTTCGGGCCGCGCGCAAATGTCCGCCGTGAACCCCGCCAGGTCCGGAAGGAAGCAACGGTAACGGACCGGAGTTGTGCAGCACGGTTCCCGAAGCCTGATTGTTTAGACTCCCGCTCGCTTGCGCCGCTGATGAATCAGGTTCTCGCCCGCAAATATCGCCCCCAGACTTTTACGCAAGTCGTCGGCCAGGAGCCGATCGTCCAGGCGCTGCAAAATGCCCTGCGCGCCGGCCGGGTGGCCCATGGTTTTATCTTTTCCGGCCATCGCGGCATCGGCAAAACCACTCTCGCCCGCCTGCTGGCCAAGGCCATGAACTGCCAGCGCGCCGCCGGACCCGCGCCCGACCCCTGCGGAGAATGCGATTCCTGCCGGGAAATCGCCGCTGGCAACAGCGTGGATGTGATCGAAATTGACGCCGCCTCCAACCGCGGCATTGATGAAATCCGCGTCCTGCGCGACAATGCCCGCTATCGTCCCGCCCGCGACCGGTATAAATTTTTTATTCTCGATGAAGCTCACCAGCTCACCGATGACGCCTTCAACGCGCTGCTGAAAACCCTCGAGGAGCCGCCTCCCTGGGTGATGTTCGTGCTGGCCACGACCGAACCCGAAGCCCTGCCCGCCACCATCCGCTCCCGCTGCCAGCACTATGCCTTCCGGGCGCTGCCCTTTCCCGTTCTGCGGGCGCAATTAACGGAAATCTGCGCCTCGGAAGCCATTGCCGCCGAAGATCAGGCCCTCGATCTGGTCGCCGAAGCCGGCGAAGGCTCGCTGCGCGATGCGCTGTCGCTGCTCGATCAGATGATTGCCCATGACGGCGTCCATCTGCGCGCCGATACCGCCCGCCGCCTGCTCGGCCGCGTTCCCACCCGCCGCATTCAGGACCTGTTGCGGGCCGTGCGCGAGCAAAATGCCAGCGCATTATTGGCCGAAATTCATGCCCTGGTGTCGGAAGGCGCGTCTCCGGCGCAGCTCACCCGGCAAGGCTTGCGCTTTTTACGCGCCGTGCTGCTGCTGCGCGCCGTGGGCGACAGCGCCTCCGTGCTCGAAATCCCCGCCCAGGATATCGCCTTGGCGCGGGAGTCAGCCGGCTGGTTTGGCGAAGACGACCTGACCCGTTTTGTTCAGATCATGCTGCGGACCGCCGGCGAGCTGCGCCACGCCCCGGAAGAGCGCCTTCACCTCGAGCTCGCCTGGCTCAAGCTTCTGCATGCCCGCCGGCTGACTCGTTTGGAAGATGTGATCCAGTCGCTTGAATCCGGTCTTCCGGCGGAGCCCGTTGCCTCCGCGCCCTGCGGCCCCGGGGCTGCGGACGAGGTAAAAAAAAACTCTGATTCCGGTCTGACTCCGGCCGCGTCTCGCCCGTCCCCCGCGGTCCCGGAGCCGCCGCCTCTGCCCAAGCCGCTTCCGCAAGTCCCCGCTCCGGCCCCGGCGCAGGCTTCGCCGCCGCCGGCATCAGGCTCGGAATCCACCGTTCGAATTTTTCAGTTTTTGCGCGATCAGCAGCGCCAATCCCTGCTGCACATGCTGGAATCCGTGGCCTGGAACTGGCAGGATCAGCGGTTGCGTCTGGAATTTGGCCCGGCTCAGGCCTCGGCGGCTAAATTGTTCGAATCCGGACCGCTGGCGGCCGAACTGCGCCAGGCCTGCCGTCAGGCTTTAGGTTTCGCTCCGGTCATCGAAATCAGCCGTTCCGAAGCCGATGTTTCCTCCGCTCCGGGCGCGGCTTCGCCGGCGCCCGCGAGCCGGAGTTCGGCTGATGAACGCGCCGGCCGTCATCCAATTATAAAAATATTGCGCGAACAAATCCCGCACCGTCTCGTGCGCACGCTCGATTTGAATTAAGGAGGCGGAAGTCCCGCTCCCGCCGGATTCGAGCCTGGTATGCCGGGCGAAGGCGCTCCGGGAGGTGTGGCCATCGGCGGCGTGCTCATATCGGGCGATCCCATCGGGGCTACCGTCGCTCCGTTCTCCGCCGGACCAAGGACCGGAGATGCCTGCTGCTGTTCAGAATTCGTGTTCTGGTACGTGGCCGGATGCCGGTGCAGGCTGGGCCGTGGACTGCTTGCCGCCTGACCGGCGCCCACGCTCGGCCGATGTGCGGCTCGGCTCACTTGCCGGTCGCCCACCAGCACGATCTGCGGATGCGTGTGGATGACCCGGGCTCCGTTCGCTTCATACGTCGTGATCTGCGTGACCTGCCCGCCCTCGAATTTCACGAAAGTGGTGTTTTGCGGCGGTTTCCCATAGACCCAAACCGTATACTCCTCGCCGGTCTGGGGGTTCTGTTCATGGTATTTTCTCTGCGTTCGGCCCAGCGCCGCCACGATCATATTGCGGTTCATGCCCACCATGGCGGTATGGCTTTCGATGGCATGGCGCACCACGGGAGGCAGATGATAGGTCGTGACCGCCGCTCCCGACTGCTGATTCCAGTCCACCACGGAGTTCAGGAATTGCTTCAGTCCGGCCGCATCCATGCCGGGTATGCCGTCGGGAAATTTCAGAATGGCGCGCGCGCCCTGAACCGTGGTGGCCGCATTGGGAATGGAGTTCATCGCTCCGCCCATGCCGAACTGCAGATGGTTATACCAGTGCGTGGTATGAATTCCGCCATTGAAATCCACCACGATGCTGTGGCTGGTAAAACGCAGCGCGGTAATCTGCAGCCGGCCGCCCCGCGGCACGCCGATGCCGTGATCCCGCACTGCCTGGCGCAGCGAATCTAAATTCTTGAGCTGCCCCGCGGGGTTGAGCTTCATGGGCGGCTTGCCCCGCGGCAGATTATGCCGGGCAAAACCGACCGCCGCGATATCGCCGCGTAACAGCGCGATGATCTCCGTTTGCGTGAGTTTTTTAGGACGAGGATTTTGCTGCGGCGTGCGGCTCGCGCCGGCCAGAACAGTGGCGCCCAGGCATAGAACCACACCGGCTGACCTTCGAATGCTCGCTCCAACGCGTTTGGCTGCGCATGGCATCGTGCTGGCCCGGAAGCTCTTGGTTCTTCGATGCTCGCGATCCGCCGAATGCGGCCTGTAAGACTCTTTCTGGCGCCAGTATACGCTTGTTGTTCAGGAATGCAAGCGGCTCTAAGGAGTGCTGGACTTGGCCTGCCCGTTGGCCGGAAGCTGGGCCGTCTGGCCGATATTGGGCTCAAAGCAGCGCCGGCATCGCGCTTCATACAAACCCTCCGCGCCGACTACGATTAAATCGCTGTTCGCGACCAGGCGCTGGGTATGTTTGGCCGGGTTGCCGCATTGCATGCAGATGGCCAGGGTTTTGGTGATTTCATCGGCGATCGCCAGCAGCTCGGGCACCGGATGAAACGGCCGCCCCAGATAATCGGTGTCCAGGCCGGCCAGCACCAGGCGTTTGCCCATATCGGCCAGGCGATTGACTGCGGGCAGCAGATCTGGCCCTAAAAATTGGCATTCATCAATGCCGATGACCTCGCTGCGCGGCTCAATCTTGGCCAGCAGCTCATCCACCGTGGAAACATTTTCCGAGCGGATGCGCAAATCGCTATGGGAGACGATGTGATCGTGGGCGTAGCGGTCATCAATCCGGGGTTTGAATATCTGCACCCGCTGGCGGGCGATTTCCGCGCGGCGCAGCCGGCGGATCAGCTCTTCGCTCTTGCCGCTGAACATCGGCCCGCAGACGACCTCAACCCAGCCGATATTGCCTTTGGTAAGATTCATGCCCTGTTTCAATCCCTGCCGGCGGCCATCACAGTGGCTTTACCTTCCCGTCGCGCCCAGCCGGCTGGAAAATACCGCGGTACGGCTGCCTGTAACGCCTGCCAATTATCGCAGACTTCGCTGGCGCAGCCCAGCACCCATCCGCTGGCCGCCGCCAGCGGCATGCCCAGAACCAGCAGCACCGGAAGACCCAGGCGATGAGCAAAGGTGATTTCGGCCTGTGTTCCGGCGCCCTGGCGGGCGGCGTCATCCCAGTACACGATCAGATAATCAGAATGATGCTCGATCCAATCCAGGTCCCAGGCGATGATTTTGCGCAGCGTGGTTTGAAAGCGCGGCAAATCCCGGGTTTTCCAGCCGCGAAAGCCTTGCAGTTCCTGATCGCTCAGATTTTTGCGCTCATCCAGCGCCGGATCATATACCCGGTGCCCCCGCGTTTCGAGCCAGCGTGTAATTTCCAGCCGCCAGCCGCGGCCGTGATCGGGCGCATATTCGATGGCTCCTGAAAGATAGGCGAGCGGAGCTGCGGGATCAGTGTTGGACATGGAATCAACGGGACTTCCTCGGCCATGCCGCGGTAATGGTGGCCGTGATGCCGCCGCGAGGCCGAAAGTCTCCGCGCACCTGCGCCTTGACCGGCCGGCAGGCCGCCACCAGGTCATCGAGAATGCGGTTCACCGCATTCTCGTAGAAAATGCCGAGATTCCGGTACGCCAGTAAATACTCTTTTAAAGACTTCAACTCCACACACGCGGCCTTGGGCTGGTAGGTGATGGTCAAAGTGGCAAAATCCGGCAGCCCGGTTTTGGGACAGACGGAAGTATATTCGGGCGCCACAATTTGA
>JAKAZV010000095.1 GCA_021826505.1 Acidobacteriota bacterium
TAATTGCGGCGCGGTGCCCCAGGTTCCCACCCAATGGGCGGCGGGACGGGGTGGCAGCAGCAACGCCAGCAGCATGATTGCGGTAGTCATAAGGGGCGGCTATTTCTTGAACGGCGGCGCTTTGATATATTTGGCCGCGAATTTCATGAACGCCGGCCAGTTGGGCAGATCGGTGTGCGGGCCATGATGCCTGCGCCAGCCGATATCGCCGCTCAGCAGCGCCACGCCCAACGGCGGCATCACATTGGTCGGCAGGCCTTTTTTACCCAGCAGCCGGTACACCGGCCCGGCCGCCACGGCGGCCATGAATGATCCCCGCCCATCCACCCATGGTCCTTCCACCTTGGGATTGCCATAGCTGATAAAGATCGGCCGCGGCGCGCACATGGCGATCAACTCATGCGAATCCACCGGCAGGTTGCTGGCGTTCAGCTTGCCGTCGAACTTGAGAAAGTTCCCGGCGAACCAATGATATTCACCCGAGCCGGCCAGATTGCCCATCTGCTCGCCAAAATGCCGGCGATACAGCGCCGCCCCGCCTTTGCCGGAAGAACCCACCAGTGCGATGGCAAAGCGCTGATCGTAGGCCATCGTCACCAGCGTGGCTTTGCCGTAGCGCGACAGGCCTTCAATTCCCACTTCTTTGGCGTTGACCCGGGGATCGGTTTCGAGATAATTCAGCACCTGGCTGGCGCCCCAGGCCCAGGCCCGCAGTGCGCCCCACTGCTCCGGCCGCCGCGGCCGGCCATGATTCATCAGGCCAATCATGCCGTGGCGCAGCCCCGCGCCGTTATCGGCCTGCACATCGGTGGGGCTCAGCACCGCATAGCCCCAGTCGGCATTGAGCAGTTGCCGCTGCCATCCCGGCCCCTTCGGCGCGGGGAATTTGATCCCGCGCGCCTTCAGCATCGCCAGAAAGGCTTTCATGACTTTGGGATTAAAAGAAAAACCGAAATGAATCAATACCGGCACGGGCCCGCCGGCGCGGGCCGGCACCGTCACAGTCAGGGGAATATTCAGGGTATAAGCCGGGTATTTCGGGTTGGCGATATGGCCAATCAGATGCTGCCGTATGACCAGGCTGCCATGCCGCATCAGGCGCTTTTGGCCGATCGGAATCCAGGTCACGTTTGGAGTGTCGCGCGGCACATAGCCGTAAATATCGCGGTCAAAATCCTGCTCAATTTCCGGCCGGCGCAGCTTCCACCACAGCGCGGGGGTGGTAATTTTTATGCCCATGTTCGAAATCAGCGGGTTGGGCAGATTCGGATATGGATTGGCCTTGGCTTCATTGGTGTTCTGATAATTGGGCGCCTTGGGGTTCATGCCGTTGGCGCCCGGCCGCAGCCATTTCAGGTGCAGAATGTCCATCATGTAGCGATGGTCGGCCTGGGTGGCGCGCTGTTGCGCTTCGTAGCGCGCACGCTGCGCCGGCGTCATCTTCATGCCGGGAAATTGCGCCCGCGCGGTGACGAATGCAGCCAGAATCATGAGGGCCGTATATACAGGTTTTGGGAGTTTCATAGGGGTAAAAGTTTGAACGTGGGCCAGTATAGCCGTAATCTGGTTTTGTAGCCGAATAGTATTAAATTCTTCGTATTTCCTCTTCATGCGCCTGGAAGAATTCGATTTTCATCTGCCGCCGGACCAGATCGCGCAGCATCCGGTTGAGCCGCGGGAAGCTTCGCGCATGCTGCGGCTGGAGCGCTCAAGCGGCGCATTTCACGATGCTGCTTTTCGTGATTTGCCGGAATTTCTCCATTCCGGCGATCTGCTGGTCTTTAACGATACCCGGGTCATTCCCGCCCGGCTGCATGGCCGGCGCCTGGGCGCGCGCTCCGGGCCGGTGGCGGAGCCGCGCCGGCACGCCGCCCGCGATTACCTTTCCGGCCGCGTGGAAGTTTTGCTGCTGGAGCGTTTAGAAGACGACCGGTGGAATTGCCTGGTGCGCCCCGGCCGCAAGCTGCCGGTGAGCGAAGTTTTGCGCTTTGATCCGCCGGGCGGCTCCGCCGCCGATCGCCCGCCCGTGCTGACGGGCGAAATCGTGGGCCGCGGCGAGCGCGGCATTCGCCAGATTCGCCTGCAATGGCAAGGTGATTTTTATGAGCGCCTGAGCGAGGTGGGTGAAACTCCCTTGCCGCCGTATATCAGCCGCGCGGGTTCGCCGGCCGGCGAGGCCCGGGACCGCGAACGCTATCAGACGGTTTATGCCCGGACCCTGGGATCCGCGGCCGCTCCCACCGCCGGCCTGCACTTTAATTCCGCCATGCTGGAGCGGCTGCGCGCCATGGGAGTGCAGCAGGCGTTCATCAATCTGCAGATCGGCCTAGGAACTTTTCAGCCGGTGGACGAGGAAAAAATCGCGCGGCGGCAATTGCACCGCGAGACTTATGAAATTCCCACCGCGGCGGCGGCGGCCATCACCGCGGCCCGCCAACAGCGCCGGCGTATTCTGGCCGTCGGCACCACCGCCCTGCGCGCGCTCGAAGCCTGCGCCCGCGCCCATGCCGGCGAGATTGTGCCCGGCGCCGGAGCCACGGAGCTGTTTCTCATGCCCGGCGATGATTTTCTGGCGGTGAATGGCTTGCTCACCAACTTCCATCTGCCGCGCTCATCGCTGCTGATGCTGGTCAGCGCATTCGCGGGCCGGGAAGCGGTGCTGCGAGCCTATCGCCACGCCGTCCATGCGGGCTACCGTTTTTTCAGTTATGGCGACTGCATGCTGATTCTGTAGCTGCGCCGCTTCACGCCAGTTCAAATTGCATGACCGAATAGGACTGTGCCGGCAATTCTATCGTCATGCGGCGGCCCGGCGCGGGCAGCGGCAAGCGCTCGGGCAGGACATTTTTGGGCTGGGCAAAGGTGTTCGTTGCGGTCAGATCACTGCCCGTCAGCGTGAATGCCGACAATATCCGGCCCGGATGCGCCGCGGTGAAATGGCATTCCATGGTTCGCGTCCGGCTGGTATCGCGGTTCAGCGCCAGCAGGCAGAGCCGGTTGTTGTCCAGCGTGGCGACAACATCCAGATACGGCGCCATGCCCAGCGGCTCGGTTTCATATCCCGGGCCGTTGTGGCTGATGGCCAGCACTTCGCCCCGCGCCAGTTGCAGCGCCCAGCGGTAGGGGAAATACGTGGTCTGGCGCAGAACACCCTGATCGTTGGTCATCAACGGAGCAATCACGTTGACGAGCTGCGCCAGGCAGGCGATCTCAATCCGTTTGGCGTTGCGCAGCAGACTGTTAATGCAGCCGCCCACCAGCAAAGCATCGCCCAGGTTGTAAGTTTCTTCGATCAGATGCGGCGCATATTTGCGCTTGCCGTCGCCGCCGGTCGAGCCGTACCAGACGTTCCATTCGTCGAAGGAAAGCCGCAGGGTTTTCCGGCTTTTCAGCCGCGCGCCCACCAGATCGCAGACGGCGCCGACCTGGGCTACCTCGCGGTCCAGCTCGAGATTCTGGGCCAGAAAGCGCGGGTAGTCCGGTTTTTCATCTTTTTGCGGCAGATTGAAATAGCGGTGCAGGGATAAATAGTCCACAACCTCGTAGCACTGCTCCAGCACCTGCCGCTCCCATTCCAGATACGTGGGCATGCCCGGACTGGAAGAACCGCAGGCGGTGACCTTGATGCCGGGGTCCACGGCCTTCATCTGGCGCGCGGCGTCCGCGGCGCGATAGCCGTAAGCGGTGGCATCGCAGTGGCCGATCTGCCAGGGACCATCCATCTCGTTGCCCAGGCACCAGTGGTGTATGCCATACGGCTGGCTTACGCCGTTGGCCCGGCGCATATCGCTCCATTTTGTTCCCTGCGGAACATTGCAGTATTCGACCAGGTTCGAGGCGTTCATCGGCGTATCGGAGCCGAGATTCACCGCCATCAGCGGGCGCGCGCCGGCCAGCTTGCACCAGGCCATGAATTCATCCACGCCCACCTGATTGGTTTCCAGTGAATCCCAGGCCCGGTCCAGAATGCGGGGGCGCTGGGCCTGGGGGCCAATGCCGTCCTGCCAGAAATATCCCGAAACAAAATTTCCGCCCGGATAGCGGATCAGCGGCACGCCTAACGCGCGCACCTCCGCCAGCACGTCTTTCCTGAACCCATGGGCGTCGCTCAGGGGCGAACCCGGCTGATAGATTCCGTCATAAATAGCACGGCCCAGATGCTCTAAAAACGAGCCGAATAGATAAGGGCTTACCGTCGCCACGGTTTGCCGGGTGTCGAGGCTGACGGTGCTGGGGGCATTGGGATTGCTATCCGATGCCGCCGGCAGGGACTCGCTGTTGGCGGTTGAGCCGAGCACGGCCGCGGGAGTGACGGCGGCCAGGGCGGTAGCGGCGGTGCGGGTGAGAAATTCGCGTCGTTCCATGGAAGGCAGGCTCCTGGCGGAATGAATGGCCGAACCGCATTGTAGTACAAGTGCGGGATCGCGGGCGGGGCGCCTACGAGCTGAAAGCCCAAAGGCCGCGCGGGTGTGGCGGCGCCGTGGCTTTAAGACGGGATGATTTTAATTTTTCTTATATATGGAGCGGCCGCGCTCCCGCGCCCGCTCCCGGGCCAGTTCAATCAAGCGGTCGAGCAGCCGGCCATAGGAAAGCCCGCTGGCCGCCCACATGCGGGGAAACTGGCTGATGGGCGTAAAGCCGGGCATGGTATTGATTTCATTGACATAGATCGCGGCGCTTTTGCGGTCGAGAAAAAAATCCACCCGCGCCAGGCCCGCGCAATCCACCGCTTGAAATGCGGCAATGGCCAGTTTTTGCACCTGCCGGGCAATCCGGGCCGGGAGCCGCGCCGGGCAGATCAACTGCGTGCCGGATTCCAGATATTTGGCCTCGTAGTCATAAAATTCGCGGTGAGGCACAATTTCGCTCAGCACCGAGGCCCGGGGCTGGTCGTTGCCCAGCACCGCGCACTCAATCTCGCGGGCATCCACTCCCTGCTCGGCCACGATCTTATCGTCAAAGCGGGCGGCCAGCCGCAGTGCCGGCAGCAATTCTGCGGGCCGTTTGACCTTGCTGATGCCCACCGACGAGCCCAGATTCGCCGGCTTGATAAAAATGGGGTAGCGCAGACCGCGCCGCGCCGCCCGGGCGGCGGCTTCGGGATGATTGCGCAATTGCCGGCGATGAATCATCTGATGCGGCACGATCGGCAAACTGGCGGCGCGAAACAGCCGCTTCATGATGTCTTTATCCATCGCCGCCGCCGAACCCAGTACGCCGGCGCCGGCATAGGCCACTCCGGTCAGCTCCAGCAGGCCCTGTATGGTCCCGTCTTCGCCGAAGGTTCCATGCAAAATCGGCAGCACCACATCGGCGCCCCACCCCGCTTGAGGCGCCGGCGTGAGCCGTAATTCCCGGCCCCGGCGCAGCACTTCCGCCGGCGTCCAGTCCGCGTTCAGGGGCGCCTGTTTCCAGCTTCCGTCGAGCGTAATGCCGACGGGCAGAACGTCATATTTTTTCCGGTCGAGATGCTGCAGAACGGATTGCGCGGAAATCAGTGAGACTTCGTGCTCACCGCTGCGTCCGCCGAATAATACCGCGATACGAAGCTTGGCCATTGTGCCTGCCATTGTCCCATATTCATTGGGAATGCCGAGGTTAACCTGTTATCTCTCGGCCCATGGCCGTTGAACGCTGCTGAGCGTCTTACAGCGCTTTTTACCAGTGCCAGAAGCGTATCCCGCGAGGTAAATTCACCCGCCGGCCGAAAAAGCGGTGCCGTTGTCCGCGCGCGTTATATTCCAGGCTCACCAGCCGGTCGCATTTTCCTGCCGCCGGCCGGAATTGGCCGGGCGCGAACACCTCATCTAAATTGATAATTCGCCACTGTCCTGATCCGGCGGGCAGCCATACGAACTGTTCCAGGGCATTGCGGCTCAGGATCTGCATTCCGGCTTGCCGCGAATATGTCCCCGCCATGCTCATCCAGTCGTCCAGCAGATAGGCGCGGGGGAAGGCGCCTAAAAAGCAAAAGGGGTAAGGCGGGTGGGGCAAGGGTCCCGGAAGAGTGGCATGGGCCTGAACCGGCATCTGATCCGCCAGCTTCTGCGCCAGCTGCGCAAGCTGCCGCTGGCGGTGATCCATGCGGGCGATGGACGCCGGAACATCCCCGGAAGGGTAAAGCGTTAAATTCGAATTCGGAGGAATAACAATCCAATTCAGCACCAGGGCCAGCGCTCCCGCCATATACAGGGTGCGAAGACCTCGCCGTTCCCAGCCCGCGCAGCCCAGCCAGATCAAAGGCAGCGCCAGCAGCGCCACATGGCGCACCACATTGCCCACAATCCCGAACCAGAAAATCATCGCCGGCAGGCACCAGGCCGCGATCAGCCAGACCCAGAACCGGGCATGGATTTTAGTCTCCCGGTTTTTCCAGGCCCAATAAATTCCGGTTGCGCAAAATGCAAAAATTCCCGCCCCGCTGGCCGTGATCCAGGGAGTAACCTGCACCGCCGGGTTGATATAGCCTATGAAGTTCTCGACCGTTCGCAGCGAGTGCTGCTGGGTGGCCATGACCGGCAGCCGCAAGATCAGGGAGCGTATCCATAAATACCCCGATCCGGCGCTCAGCACGCAGCCCGCCGCCATCCCGCTGTCGCGCCAGAAATGCTTTTGCCGCCAGGGCCATGATTGAGGCTGGCGCCATAACCGCCAGGCGCCGGGAAAAAGCAGCATGAAAGGGAAATACAAAACCACATCGCTGCGCATGAGCAGGGCCGCGATCAGCGCCGCCGCAGTGATGACCCAGCCCAGGATCGCGAAGGCAAACCGGGCAGCTTCCATCGCCCGCAATTCCAGAAAGAGCGCCGCGGCCAGGCAAGCCAGTGCCGGCCCTTCCGCATGGGATTCCAGGCCTAAGATCCACAACCCGGGAGAAAGCAGCAAGAGCACTGCCGCCATTGCGGCTGCCTGGCTCGACAGCCAGCGCCTCCCCAGCGCGTACCATAAAGGCGCGGTAACAATGGCGCAGCCCGCGCTCAGGCCATTCATCAACAGCGGCAGTTTTGCCGGCGCAACCCGCATCCACTCCGCCGCATGCGCGATCAGCCACAGGTATCCGGAGGAAAACAGCGCGTAATAATGCGGCGTATAAACATGCAGCCCGGCAGGCAGCACTGGCCCGAACCGGATCCATTGCCAGGCGGCAATTACAAATAAAGCGGAATCGGGTTCCAACGGCCGGTTGGCCAGGAGCGGCAGCCGGGTCGCGGCGGCGATGCCGGCGACGGCCCATGCGCAGATCAGATTTTGCCGGGCCGCTTTCACATCACATGCCGATATACAAAGAGGCGAAGGGACAATGCGTCTCTCGCCTCAGCGCCAGGCCCCTCAGTGCCAGGCATGGAGGGTGGGGAGGAAAGCAATCAACTTTACGGCTTGGTTTTCATCATTTTCCGCACCATGTGCATATTGCTGCGGCAGGTCTGCATGGTGGCTCGCAGGCTGTTCAGCTCAGTGCTGATCTTTCCTAATTCCGTTTTCATTCGCAGCTTGCTGGGCGAGGCCGCGGCTTGATTGGCCGCCTGGGCCAGGCTTTTCATGCGCCCATTGATATGATTCATGCTGCTGCGGCAGTTTTTCATCATGGTGTGCATGGCGGTATGCGACATCATATTGCTGCTGGGCTGGCTGGCCGCCTGTTTACCGTTCTGGCGGACATGCGTTCCCGCCCAGGCCATGCCGCCGCAAACCAGCCACAATGCCAAGCCTAAAGTCCAAACATAATTTTTCATCGGCCATCTCCTTACTAGCTGCATGATGCGCCGGCATTCAGTTCTGTTGCCGCTTTGTGGTGATGCCGCTTTTATCCTGCCCTCGGGGCGCGCCGGTTGCTGCCGCCGCTACGCCGCTTTCTTTTCTGACTTGGCATAGCAGCCCATGAGTTCGGCGGTGGCCAGGATATGGCCTTCCATGGCTTCCGCCAGGTGCGGGTAATCGGCGCCGGGTTCCAGCGCAAGTTCCCGCTGCATGGCATAAAGCCGGAAAAAATAGCGATGCTGGCTTTGTGGAGGGCAGGGCCCGGTATAGCCCGAGTTCCCTTCGCTGTTCCTGCCTTGCATGCCCAGATTCTGGACGATTTCTGTTGTGGGCGCCGAGGACGGAATGCCCGGACAGTCGGGAGGAATGTTGTAGAGAAGCCAATGATAAAAACCTCCCGGCCGGGATGCGTCGGGATCATGCACGATGAAAACCAGGCTCCCGGTTCCGATCGGTATTTCGCTCCACTCGATCGCGGGCGAGATATTTTCCCCTTCACAGGAAAAAACCCGGGGAATATCGCCTCCATCGCGAAATGCGGGGCTGCTCAATCGCATAATTCCTCCAGATTTTAGGATGCGATTAATGGCGGCGAAATTTCTTGCGCAGCTCACGCAGCCAGAAAATATGCAGGATGCGGCGGCCGAAGAACCAGTGCCGGCGGCCCTTCCGAAATTCGGTGCTGACCACCCGCCGGCAGCTTGCAACCGCCCTGGCATAATCGGCATTGTTATAGGCCTCGGCCAGGGCGATCGTATGCCAGATGGGAGGACTTGCTCCCGCGCCGCCCACCGGCAGGGTGACGACTTGTGTCAGCGCATTGCCCTGAATGCGCATCCGTCCGGAACCGGATGCGAGCAGCCAGTCCTCCATTAAATAGGCTCCGGTGTAAGAGCCGGCATAGCAAAGCCTATACGGCGGCCGGGGATCATCATCACGCCGCGCCAGCACGGGCGATTGCGCCGCCAGCCGCTGCGCCAGCATCCGCAATTGCTTTTCACGGGCATGCAATCGGACCAGTGAAGCGGGCACATTGCCTGAAGGATAGAGCGTCATATTGGAATTGGCCGGAATGATCCACCAGCCCAATCCCCAGGCGCCCACCAGGGCGGCGATCATGCCCCATTGCCGTGGCCGAGACTGTCCTGCCCACGCTCCCCATCCCGCCATGCCGCACCACAATAGAGGCAGGAACTCAACGGCCACATGCCGGGTTACATTGCCGCGGATGAGAAACCAGAAGCCGTAGCCGGGTAAAGACCAGCCCGCAATCAGCCATCCCCAGCGGCGTAAATGAACATGCCGGCGATATCGCCAGGCTAGATAGATGCCGGTCAAGGCAAAGCCGGCCAGATCCGGACCGGGGCTGGTCAGCATGGGCAGAATTTGCACCAGCACGTGAATATGGCCCCAGAAATGGGCTACGGTCCGCTCAGACGCGGTTTGCGCCGCCGCCCAGGAGATGCCCAGGATTGCAGAACGCAGCCACAGAAACGCCAGGCTGGCCGCGGCGCAAATGCTCCCGCCCCGAAGCGCGGATCGGAGCCGGGGAAATTTTGCGAATAAACCGGAGCCGTTTTCTTTCTCTCGTCCGGGCAGAGATAACGGAATCAGGACCCAGGCGGGAAACAGCAGCACGCCGTCGCTGCGCACCAATAGCGATGCGGTTAAAGTCAGGCCCGCGGCGGCCATCCACACCATCGGGAAGCGCGGTGACTGCGGCTCCTGCCGCAACTCGGAAGCCTGCCGGGGCGGAATTCCCAATCCCCGCAGGTAGAAATACAGCGCCAGCAATGCCAGCGTAATCGCCAGCCCTTCGGCATGGGCTTCGAGCCCCAGCCACCAGATTCCGGGAGTTAATAAAAAAATCGCGCTGGACCCGGCCGCCAGCCCGTCCGTCAGCCATCTCCGGGCCAGCACGAATAATAAGGGCGCCGCGCCGATGGCGGCCGCCGCGCTGATGCCGTTCATCAATCCCGGCAGCTGGGCCGTGCCCGCATGCAGCCAGATCGCCAGATGCCCGGCCAGCCAGTAATAGCCGGGAGAAAGAAAAACATAGTAATGCGGGGTATATTCCGCCTTGGCCGCCCGGGGGCCATAGACCAGCCATTGCCGCATGCCGATCAGAAACAATGCGCTATCCGGCTCGGCGGGCCAGCGGTTAAAAAGTCCCAGCCGGCTGACAGCCGCAAGCGCCGCCAGCAGAATGCCTGTAAAACGCGGGGAAAGGGATGGGGCTTGGGTTTCCAGA